>VGXR01000052.1 GCA_016873255.1 Planctomycetota bacterium | reverse complement strand
GGTTGTCCTGGTTGGGGGTGCTGGTGATCGCCAGCGAGCCGTCGGACTTGCGGACGAGCCACGCCCAGCCGCTGCCGAATCGCTTCATGCCGGCGTCGGCGAACTGCTGCTTGAAGTTGTCCATGCTGCCGAAGGCCTTGTCGATGGCCGCGGCGAGCTCGGCGCTCGGTGCGCCGCCCTGTCCCTTGGGCGCCATCCACTTCCAGAACATCGAGTGGTTCCAGTGGCCGCCGCCGTTGTTGCGCACCGCCGCCTTGACGGCGTCGGGCGCCTCCTTCACCTTGCGGCAGATCTCCTCGATGGACATCGATGCCCACGGCGTGCCGTCGACGGCCTTGTTCAGGTTGTCGACATAGGCCTGGTGGTGCTTGGTGCGGTGGATGTTCATCGTCTTCTGGTCGATGAACGGCTCGAGGGCGTTCTCGGCGTACGGAAGCTCGGGCAGCGTGAAGGGCATCTTCTTCTCCTGTGATGCGGTGGTTGCGTGGGAAGCGGGCGCGAAAGCGGTGTGCGCTCCGGCCATGGCGGCCGCGGCTGCCGCGCCGACGGATGCGACGAGGAAGTCCCGTCGCTGCGGGTCCCCCGGGGCATCGGCGTGGGGCATGTGGTCCATGGGCCGGAAAGGATAGCCACGCTGCTACCCTTGCGGCATGCAGGGTGTTTCCGCGGACCGGCGCCAGTGGCGCGTGTGCGTGCTGCTCACCGAGCGGCTGTGCGCGCGCCCGTGGCGAGACGTGCTCGCGGCGGCGCTCGAGGGCGGCGCCGACTGCATACAGGTGCGGGAGAAGGAGCTGTCCACGCGCGAGCTGTGCGAACGCGTGCGCGCGGTCATCGATCGTGCACGCCCGGCTGGCGCCGCCACGGTGGTCAACGACCGCGCCGACGTGGCGCTGGCCTGCGGCGCCGACGGCGTGCACGTGGGGCAGGACGACCTGCCGGTGCGCGACGTGCGCCGCCTCGCGGGCGAGCGGCTCCTCGTGGGAGCAAGCACGCACTCGCTCGAGGAAGCGCGCGCGGCGGTCGAGTCCGGCGCCGACGTGTGCGGCGTGGGCGCCATGTTCGCCACCGGCACGAAGCCCGGCATCGCACCGGGCGGGGCCGGCTACCTGCGCGCGTATCTCTCGTCGTTCGGTCGCGTGCCGCACCTGGCGATCGGGGGCATCACGGTGGCCAACGTGCATGGGCTTGCCGCCGCCGGGTGCCGGGGCGTTGCCGTGAGCGGCGCGGTCTGCGGCGCGCCCGACCCGGCGTCCGTCGTGCGCGCGCTCCGTTCGGCGCTGGAAGGCCACCGCTGATGGCGGGTGCCGTCACCGACCTTCGCTTCACGCTGCTCGGGACGGGCACCAGTTCCGGCATCCCGGTGATCGCCTGCGACTGCGCCACCTGCACGAGCGACGATCCGCGCGACCGCCGCACGCGCGTGGGCGCGGTGCTTGAGTTCACCGACCCCGAGGGCCAGCCGCGCACGGTGCTCCTCGACTGCCCGCCCGACCACCGCGAGCACGCGCTGCGCCACCGCATCCGGCGCGTCGATGCCATCCTGTTCACGCACGCGCACGTCGACCACGTGTTCGGGCTGGACGATGCGCGGCTCTACAACGTGAGCATGCGCGCGCCGGTGCACCTGTACGCCGAGCGCACGGTGCTCGATGACCTCGAGCGCATCTACGACCACATCTTCCGGCCGCACCGCAACGTCAACAAGAGCTTCGTGGCCGACGTGGTGACGCACGCGGTGCTTCCCGGCGAGCCCATCGCGCTCTTCGGCGTGCAGGCCACGCCGGTGCGGCTGCTGCACGGGGCGCTGCCGATCGTCGGCTGGCGCTTCGATGCACCCGGCGCCCGCGCCGCGTCCGCGGGAGGATCCGCCGGGCCGATCGCCTACTGCACCGACGTGAACGGCATCCCGCCCGAGACGTGGCCGCGCCTCGCGGGCCTCGACACGCTGGTCCTCGACATGCTGCGCGAGCGCGCGCACCCGACGCACTTCTCGCTGCAGGACGCGCTTGGCGTGGCGGGTCGGCTGCGGGCCCGGCGCACGGTGCTCACCCACATGACCCACGACGTGCGCCACGCGGAGCTCTCCGCCCGACTGCCCGCGGGCGTGGAACTGGGGTACGACGGCATGCGTCTCTGAGCGCGCGGCGGTCCGCGGGGTGTCCGGGAATGATGCCGCCGGACGGCGGGAAATCGGTGCCAATGTTTCCAGGAACGGATGTCCGGGTCCGGGTATCATTTCGCCCCTTATGGCACAGCTCCGCGAGATCAAGAAGCGCATGGGCGCCGTCAAGACGATCCAGCGCATCACCAAGACGATGCAGATGATCGCCACCGCGAAGTTCACCGCGGCCCTCGCGCGAGCCAAGAACAGCCGCCCGTACACCGACACCATCCGTGACCTCGTGGGCAAGGTGTCCGCGCAGGCAGGCGACGCCAGCCATCCGCTGCTCGAGACGCCCTCGCAGGGCGCCGGCAAGGAACTCGTGCTCGTGATCGCGAGCGACCGCGGCCTGTGCGGCGCGTACAACTCGACCGTCCTCCGCACCGCCGGCAGGCTGCTCGCCGAGTCGCGCGGCGCCGGCCGCACGGTGACGCTCGACGTCTCCGGCCGCAAGGCGCTGGCCTTCTTCAAGTACCAGAAGCTGGAGGTCTCCACGCGCCACGCGGTCGGCGACCGCCCGCAGTACGACGCCGTGGAGAAGATCGCGCAGGGCTACATCGACCGCTTCGTGGCCGGCGAGTTCAGCTCGGTCAAGGTGGTCTACATGCGCTTCATCACCGCCGCGCGCCAGCGCCCCGAGGTGATGCAGCTGCTTCCGCTCACCCTGCCGAAGCCCGCCGGGGGCACGGACGCGAAGGGCACCAACGCCAACTTCGAGTTCAGCCCGTCCGCGCCCGAGCTCCTGAGCGACCTGCTGCCGCGCTCCGTGAAGGTGTCGCTGTTCCAGGCGTTCCTGGACGCCACGGTCAGCGAGAACGTGATGCGCATGGTGGCCATGAAGTCTGCCACGGACAACGCCGGCGGCCTGGGCCGCACGCTGAAGCGCAGCTACAACCGCGCGCGCCAGGCCCGCATCACCACCGAGCTCACCGAGATCGTGGCCGGCGTGGAAGCGCTCAAGTAGGCGCCGCCCGCGCGCGTCACTTCGCGCCCTGCTCGGGCACCTCGACGCCGCCGGGAGCCTTGGGTGCCTCCACGGCCTTCGGTTCGCCGCCGTCGGGCAGGCTGCCGGTGACCACCGCGTAGCCGTCCTTCTGCCACGCGCGCAGGCCGCCTTCCATCACGAAGACGCTGTCCTTCTTGAAGCCCGCCTCCATGAGCCTCTTGGTGGCGGCCTTGGCAACGGGATCCTGGAATCCCTCGCCGTACACCACCACCAGGTCGTACCCGGCCAGGCGCGCGCGCGCGACCTCCATCTCCTCGATCAGCGGCACGTTGATGGCGCCCTTGATGTGGCCTTCCGCGTACTGCGCGGGCGGCCGTGGGTCCATCCATGCACCCCGCCGCTTCTTCTCGAACATGCCGCCGCGCTGGTTGAGCTGCTCGACCGCGCCCGGGGGATCGAGGTAGACGAGGTCGCGGTCGCTGGTCTTCACGTCGCAGCCGGCGGCGGCGAGGCAGAGGAGGGCGCAGCCGAGGGCCGCCAGGCGGGGAGCGTTCGCGGGAAGCATGCGGGAAGTGTCCGCGTTTCGGCCCGAATCCGCAAGGCGGAGCGCCCGGCGCTCGGAGCCGAGGGGATACTGCGCGCATGCGCACACCCGTGGCATTCGTGGCGGCAGTGATGATGGGCGGGTTTCTCGGTGCAGGCCCGCGCGTCGGGCTCGGCCCCGGCGATGGCCCGGGCACGCAGTCGGCCGCGGCGCCTGCGGCTGGCATTGCCAAGAGCTCCGTGCGCTGGGTGCGCACGGAGGGTGACGCGCTGGCGCTTGCCATGACCGTGGAACCGCAGCCCGGCTGGCATGTCTACTGGAAGAATCCCGGCGACAGCGGTGATTGCCCGTCATTCGAGCTGACGCTTCCTGCGGGATGCTCTGCCGGCGCGGCGGTGTTCCCGCGCCCGGAGGCCGCCATCCTCGACGATGGCGCGTTCTACGGCTACTCGCGCGCGGTGACGTACCTGGTGCCCGTGCGCGTGGGCCCCGATGCCGGGAGTCCGGCGCCGAAGGCCGCCTGGAGCATCACCGCCAAGGTGATGGCGTGCAAGGGCATGTGCGTGGTGTCCACCATCACGGGCGGCGGCGCGTGGCCACCGGACACGGCCGGCGTGGCCGCGGTGAAGCTCGCGGGAGGCACCTTCGAGGGTCGATCGCTGCCTGTGCCGGCCGATGCCGTGGGGGTCTCGGCGCGCATCGACGCGGGCCGCGTCACCGTGGAGGGCCCGGCGCAGGGCCGGGGCGCCGTGCGCTTCATCCCCGACGCGGTGCCCGGCATGCAGGTGCCTCTCCCGGAAGGCAAGCCCGCCATCGAGGGCACCGTCGCGGACGGCCGTTTCCGGCTGGAGTTCCGCCTCGAGACCCCCGGCGTCGGGGCGGGGCAGCCCCGCCTTGCTGGGCTGGTCTTGCTCGGCAATGAGCCGGCCGACCCCTGCGTTTGGCTTGCCGTGCCGCAGGAGGTTCCGGCACCCTCGCCGGCCTCGGTTCCCGTGCGCCGCGGCGCATCGGAACCCCCGCCCGGCGCGAAGTGAGGCGTTGACCCGACATCCGCGCGCCTGGCGCATCCCAGGCACCGCTTGGTCCCCCGGTTTCCGGGGACCCGAGATCCGAGAGACACCCACATGAACCCGATCAAGCTCATCGCCACCTGCGGCCTCGCCGCCGCGCTCGCCACCGGCATCGCCGTCGCCATGCCTGCCGCTGCCAGCCCCGCAGGTGACAGCCCCGCAGGTGACAAGGACAAGCAGGCCTCCAAGGCCGACGGCCACGCGCACGCCAAGGTCGGCGAGACGGCGCCGGCCTTCACGCTCAAGGACACCTCCGGCAAGGACGTCAGCCTCTCCGACTTCAAGGGCAAGGTCGTGGTCCTGGAGTGGATGAACCCCGGCTGCCCGGTGTGCCGCGACAAGTGCGAGAAGGGCGACGTCGGCAAGATGATGGCCGACTCCAAGGCCGCCAACCCGGACGTGGTCTTCCTGTTCGTCAACTCCACCGCCGCCACGGCCGACAAGCCGCAGGAGAGCGCGGAGTACCTGAAGAAGAACAAGATCGACGCCGTGGCGCTGATCGACGGCGACGGCGCCGTCGGCCACTCCTACGGAGCCAAGACCACGCCGCACTGCTTCGTGATCGGCGCCGACGGCAAGCTCGCCTACGACGGCGCGATCGACGACAAGGGCTCCACGAACTACGTGGTGAATGCCGTCAAGGCGCTGAAGGAAGGCAAGGCCGTCTCGCCCGCCACCACCAGCCCCTACGGCTGCAGCGTGAAGTACAAGAAGAAGTGATCCGCGCGGCACACGCCGCGTGCGAGGCGGCGGCGCAAGCCGCGCGCCGAAGGCGCAGGGGCCGGACCCGAGAAGGTCCGGCCCCTGTTCACTTGCATGCTTCGGTTCGTGCCGCGGGGCACGCCTGTCCGCGCGCGGCACCCGGGTGCGCCGCTGCGCGCGGCGCCGGCCGCGTCAGCCCACGTTCACGGGCATGACCACGTAGGTGAACTCCTGGCCCACCTTGATCACGCCTGGCTTCTGCGGGCTGCGCATCTCGAGCATCACCTGCTGCCCGTCGACCACCTTCAGGGCATCCACGATGAAGGCCGGCTGGAAGCCGATCTCGATCGCATCGCCCTGGTAGCCCGACATCGGGACGCGGATCTCGGCCTCGCCCATCTCGGGGGCGCGGCTCGAGACCACCAGCGTGTCGCCCTTGAACGCGAAGCGCACGCCCTTGGATTCCTCGTTGGTGAGGAGCGCGGCGCGGCGGATGGCGGTGGCCAGGTCGGCGGCGTCGAAGGTGACGCGCTTGTCCTGGTCCTTGGGGATGACGTCCTCGAACGGCGGGAACGTGCCCTCCACGAGGCTGGTGACGAGCGTGCCCACGCCCTCCACCTGGAACACGGCCTGCCCGTCTGACTTGCCGATGACGACCTTCGAGTCCGGGTCGCCGAGCATCTTCACCAGGATGCTCAGGCTCTTGGAGGGCACGATGAGCGTCATCTCGCCGTCGCCGGTGCAGCCGCCCGCGGCCACCGCGAGGCGCTTGCCGTCGGTGCCCACCAGGCGCAGGCGCTTGCCCTTGCGCTCCATCAGGACGCCGTTGATCGCGAAGCGCGCGTTCTCCACGGCGGTGGCGAAGATGGTCCGCGCCACCAGGCGGCGCAGCGTCTCGGACGTGGCCTCGAACGCGCCGACGGGCTGCGGGTCCTTGCCGGCGGGGTAGTCCTTGGGGTCGTAGCCGAAGATCTTGAACGTGCTGCCCTCGCCCTTCACGGTGGCGACGTTCTTGTCCATCTCGATGGTGACCGCGGAGTCCTCGCAGGTGCGCACGATCTGGCCGAGCTTGTCGGCGGGAATGAGCGCCTCGCCCGCGGACGCGACCTCGACGCTCGGCACCGAGAGCGCGAGCGAGATCTGGCCGTCGGTGGCGCGCAGGACCAGCTCGCCGTCCTTCGCGGTCAGCTTGAGGCAGGTGAGGACGGGCGTGGTGGTGCGGGTGGGCACCACCGCGGAGGCCAGGGCCAGCGCATCGACGAGGGCGGAGCGGTCGCAGTTGACCTTCAGGTGTGATGGCATCGGTTGTTCTCTCCGGGGCCCCAGGGGGCCGGTCTCAATTGATGGAAATCGGAGTGTACCCCGCGCCGGACGGGGTGCCCCGGGGCGTACCCTTTCAACATGCTCCAGCGGTTCTTCGCCGCCCTTCGCCTCCACTACGGGGTGACGATCTTTTTCCTGTACCTGGGGGCGTTCGCGGTTGCGTTCGTGGGCACGTTCACGCTGCCGCTGCTTGCGATCGGCATGGTCCTTCTGTCGATCTTCCTGCTTGTGCCGGCGGTGCTGGTGGGCGACGTGATCGGTGCGCTGTCGCGCTGGGCCAACCGGCCGTTCATCGCCAAGGGTGTGTGCCCGCGCTGCCGCGAGCAGCAGGGCCCGGCCTGGGAGCCGCCTGTCTACCGGTGCGCGTTCTGCAGGGCTCAGTGGGCGCCCGATGGCGACCCGCACGACGGCGACGAGGCCGTGCCCGCGGGGGCGGGCATCACCGCGGCGCCGAATGATGCTCGATGACCGCGCGCACGGGGTGCGCGAGGTGGTCGTCGCCCGCGAACACGATCATCTGGCCGACGGGCAGCACCTCGATCACGATGCGCATGTCCACGCCGACCACGGCGATGCCCTGCGCGGTCCGTTCGCCCGCTGACACCGCATCCACGAGGTCGCGGAGCAGGTGATGGTGCTCGGGGCCGAAGAGGAGCGGGTCGCGCGTGTTGAGCTCGACGGTGGCGGCCGCGTCGATGGCGCGCCACTGTGCGTGCGACGACATCGGCTTCGCCACGGCCTCGAACACGTCCCGCCAGGTCCCCACCGGGATGACCACGGTCTCGGGGAGCTTGAGCTTGTGGACGACGCCCTCGACGATCGGCCCGAACTCGCGGCGCGCCACGCGGCGGATCCCGGGCGCGAGCGAGTCCACCTGCGGATGGTCGTGGGCCGCGATGTCGAAGGTCACCACCGCGCTCGAGTCGTCGAGGTCGATGCGCAGCTCGCCGGGGACGTCCTCGGTGGCGACGGCGCCCTGCTTGCGCAGGCGGTTCCAGGTGAGTGCGTGTTCGACGAATTCCACCAGTGGCTCCGGCGACGCCCTTCGGTCGGGGCCCAAGGTACCGGGGCCGTCCGTACCATGCCGCGCGGTGAAGACCGTCCTCTTCGTGTGCACAGGGAATACGTGCCGGTCGCCGATGGCCGAGGCGGTGGCGCGCCACCTGCTCGAGTCGGGCGCGGTGGCCGGGCACGGCAAGGACGTGTTCGTGGCGTCCGCGGGGCTTGCCTCATGGGACGGCAGCCCGGTGAGCGAGGAGACGATGGTGGCGCTCGAGCGCAAGGGAATCTCCTTCGATGGCCATGCCAAGCGGCTGACCGCAGAGATGGTCCGCAAGGCCACCGTGGTGCTGGGCATGACGCGGTCCCACGTGGTGGGTGCGCGCAGCCTGGTGGCTGGTGAGCCGCACCAGGACAAGGTGAAGGTGGTCGACCCCGCCGGGGACCTCGAGGACCCGATCGGGATGGGGCAGCAGGCCTATGACGCGCTTGCGGACCGCCTGGCGCGGGTGTTGCCGGGTCGGTTGGCCGAGGTGCTCTAGGCCGAGGTGCTCTAGGCCGGGGTGCTCGGGGGGCGCCGCCGGGGCGGGGTTCCCGGGGGTTTCGTGTAGCCTTCGGGGGTCATGCGCGTTGTCGTCGGATCAGACCACCGCGGCTTCCAGACCGTGAGTGCGCTCCTCCAGCACCTGAAGGCGGACGGCCACGAGGTCGAGCTGCTCGGGGACTGCGCCGGCAGCATGTGCGACTACCCCGACGTGGCGTACCTGGTGGCCAAGGCCGTGGCCAACGGCCAGGCCGACCGCGGCATCCTGATGTGCGGCACCGGCATCGGCATGTGCATCGCGGCCAACAAGGTGAAGGGCGTGCTGGCGGCGCTGGCGCAGGACGAGCTGAGCGCGCAGCTGAGCCGCACGCACAACAACGCGAACGTCCTCTGCCTGAGCGCGGACCTCACGGGCACCACGCTCGCCAAGCGCATCGTGGACACGTTCATGAAGACCAACTTCGAGGGCGGCCGCCACGAGCGCCGGATCGGCAAGATCCGCGAGATCGAGGAAGGCCGCGCGCCGACCAAGTAAATGGTGTCCGGGGTAACCCCGCACTTCTTTATCCGGGCCCTGCCGGCGAGATCGCAACGTCCATGTAAGGAAGTGCGGGGCTACCCCGGACCCTATTTCGTCTCGCCCTCGGCCCAGTCGGTCAGCAGGCGAACGCCCCAGCCGGTGGGGCCGGCGACGAAGAGGTCGCTCGCGCTGTCGACGTTGCCGACGCCGGCGATGTCGATGTGCGCCCACGGGGTCTTCTCGTCCACGAAGTAGCTGAGGAACGCGGCGCCCTGGATGGGGTGCGCGCTGCGGGCGGGGTTCGAGTTGATGAGGTCGGCGTGCTGGCCGCGCATGAAGTCGCGGTGCTCCTTCCAGAGCGGCAGCTTCCACAGCCGCTCGCCGCTCTCGGCGCTCGCGGCCTCGATCGCGCGGCTCAGCCCCTCGTCGTTGCAGAACCAGCCGGCGCAGAAGTGGCCGAGCGCCACCACCACGCCGCCCGTCAGCGTGGCCATGTCGATGATCGCGGTCGCGCCGAGGTGCTTCTCGGCATAGGTGAGCGCGTCGGCCAGCACCAGCCGCCCCTCGGCGTCGGTGTTGGTGATCTCGACCGTCACGCCGTTGTACATGGTGATGATGTCGTCGGGCCGCATGCTGTCGCCCGACACCATGTTCTCGGCGGCGGCGAGCAGGGCGTGCACCTCGACGGGCAGGTCGAGCTCGGCGATCGCCTTCATGGCGCCGATCACGGCGCAGCCGCCCATCTTGTCGTACTTCATCCCCTTCATGCCGTTGTTCACCTTGAGGCTGTAGCCGCCGGTGTCGTAGGTGAGCGTCTTGCCCACGAGCACCAGCTTCTTCCCCTTGGCGCCGCGGGCGCGCTTCCTCGGCACGTGCGCGAGGTGGATGAGGCAGCTCTTGCTTTCGCTGCCGTGGCCCACCGTCACCAGGCCGCCCATGCCCATCCGCTTCGCCTTGGCGTGGTCGATGACGGTGCACTTGAGGCCCGTCTCGCGCGCGAGCCTGCGCGCCTGCGCCGCAACCCACGCCGGGTTGCAGATGTTGGGCGGGGTGGCGCCGATGGCGCGCGCGTGGTTCACCGCATCGCCGAGCACCAGGCCGCGGCGCAGGCCGTCGCGGAAGTCGGCGTCGCGCGAGTCGATCGCCAGCGCGCCGCCGCGCGGCTGCCTGCGGGTGGCCGCGCCGTCGAAGCGGTCCACGCGCCAGTTGGCGATGGCCAGGCCTTCCGCGAACGCGCGCCCGAGCGCCTCGACCTCCGCGCGCTTCTTCGGGAAGCCCGCGGAGAGGTCGATGTCGATGCCCTTGTCCTTGCGGCGGTCGAGCGCCTTGACGAGCTTCGCCGCGGCCGCGCGCACGGTGGCCGGCGTCACCGCATCCGACGCACCGAGGCCCAGCAGCACGTGCTTCGGGCCCGCGGCGAGCACCTCGCCGCTGTCGCCCGCGAAGCCCGGGGTGTCCAGCGCGTCAGCCACTGCCTGCACCTTCGCGTGCGCCGACGGGACGGTCTTGCCGTCGGACGTGACGCCGACGACGGTAACGGAGGGGCGGGCGGAGGCGATCGTGATGCGGCTGAACATGGGTTGAACAGTCTACGGCGGGGCGCTCGCCGGACGCGCCGTAGACTCGCCCCGCGATGGAAGTCCCCGAGCATCGATCGACCCTTGAGCCGGCGCCTGCATCCCCTGGCGTGCCGGCCAGCGCGCGCGCATTCACGCTCGTCGAGCTGCTCGTCACGGTCGCGGTGATCGCGCTCCTCGTCGGCCTGCTGGTGCCGGCGCTCGGCCGCATGCGCGCGGCCGGGCACGCCACGCGCAGCATGTCCAACCTGCGCCAGTGGGGCACGGCCATGCAGGCATGGGGCAGCATCAACGACGAGCGCATCCCGTGGGAGGGCGCGAAGAACACGCCCAACATGGCGCTGAGCCTGGCGACCCCCACCTTCTGGCCGAACGCCGCGGCGTCGATGCTCGGCCTCAAGCCGTACCGCGACATCGTGGAGGACGCGTTCCGCGAGCAGCGCACCATCGAGACGTGGGACGACCGCGACTCGCTGTGGAACGACCCCGCCGCCGCACCCGACCGTGCCGGCCCGTGGGAGTTCGGCGAGGCCGGGCCGGAGGGCATCCTGCGGCAGTTCTGGTTCACCTACGCCATGAACATCCGGCTGAACAACACGTGGCTGATCGACGGCGGGTTTCCGGAGTTCACGAAGGACCGCCTGATCACCTGGGCGAGCATCGCGCATCCTTCGCGCACGGTGCTGATGCTCGAGCTGCGCGCCAAGCAGGACGAGCTTCCGCCCGACGACCCGCACCACACGCGCAACCTCGATCGCGCGCAGTGCAGCTGGAAGCGCTTCGCGGCGCGCCACTCGGGCGGCGGGCACATCCTGTTCTGCGATGGCCACATGGCGTGGGCGCTGAACGAGGAAGTGACCACCAACGCCCAGGGCTCCCGGGACACCAAGACGCCCGACGGCGACTGGAACACCGCGAAGTACATCTTCGACCCGTCCGGCCCCGCTCGGCACTGAGCCGCGTTCCGGCACTCAGCGCCGACCTCCTATCCTGATGGGGATGCTCCGCGCGGACGTCATCGTGATCGGCGGCGGGCACGCGGGCGTCGAGGCCGCGTGGGCGGCGGCGTCGGCAATGGGCGAGGGTGGACGCGTCGTGCTCGTCACCATGGACCCCGCGAAGGTGGGCGCCATGAGTTGCAATCCCGCGATCGGCGGGCTTGCCAAGGGCCAGATGGTGCGCGAGATCGACGCGCTCGGCGGCATCATGGGGCGCGCCACGGACCATGCGGGCATCCTCTTCAAGGTGCTGAACACCTCGAAGGGCGCGGCCGTGCGCGGGCCGCGCGCGCAGTGCGACAAGTACCACTATGCCGCCGAGGTGCAGCGGCTGCTTGCCACGCAGCCGCGCATCACGGTGATCGCGGGCACCGTGGACGACCTGCTCGTGGAGCAGGGCGCGTGCGTCGGCGTGCGGCTGCCGGCCGGATGGCGCCGCGTGCATGCGAGCGCGGACGCGGTCGCGTCGAACCTCCGTGCCGATGCCATGGCGCGCGCCGTGCTGGTGCCCGAGGGCGAGCCGCAGGAGGCCTGCGGACTTCGCGCGGGCGCCGTGGTGCTGACCACGGGCACCTTCATGCGCGCGCTCATGCACACCGGCGAGGAGCGCACGCCTGGCGGGCGCGTGGGCGAGGGCAGCGCGGTGGGGATCAGCGGCATGCTGCGCGGGCTCGGGTTCGAGCTTGGGCGCCTGAAGACGGGCACGCCGCCGCGGCTGCGCCGGCAGACGATCGACTGGGACGCGCTCGCGCCGCAGGTGGGCGACGACCCGCCGCAGCCCTTCAGCGACCTGCCGGCTGCGAGCCTCGCGCGCGGCGCGTTCCCCGGGCTGCCGCAGGTGGACTGCCGGCTCACGGAGACCACCGGCGCGATCCACGAACTGATCCGCGCCAACCTGCACCGGGCACCGATGTACAGCGGCCAGATCGAGGCGTCGAGCGGCCCCCGCTACTGCCCGAGCCTGGAGGACAAGGTGGTGCGCTTCGCCGACCGCGACAGCCACCACGTGTTCCTGGAGCCCGAGAGCCTGTTCAGCGACGAGGTCTACTGCAACGGCATCTCGACGAGCCTGCCAGCCGAGGTGCAGGCGGGGATCGTGCGGGGCATGCGCGGCTGTGAGCGCGCCGAGGTGCTGCGCTGGGGCTACGCGGTGGAGTACGACATGGTGTGGCCGCACCAGATCGACGCCACGGGCGAGACGAAGGCGGTGGCAGGCCTCTACCTCGCGGGGCAGATCAACGGAACGAGCGGCTACGAGGAAGCCGCGGCGCAGGGGCTCGTCGCGGGCCTGAACGCGGCCCGCCGCGTGCGCGGGCAGCAGCCCGTGCGCATCGGCCGCGAGCAGGCGTACATCGGCGTCATGATGGACGACCTGGTGACGCGCACGCCGCGCGAGCCGTACCGCATGTTCACGAGCCGCGCGGAGCATCGCCTGCTCCTGCGTTCAGACAATGCGGACGAGCGGCTGACGCCCGTGGCGCGCGAACTTGGCCTTGCATGCGAGGTGCGATTGCGGGCCTTCAGCGAACGCATGCAGGCGCTCGACTCCATCCGCGCCGCGCTGCTCGCCGTGCGCCCGGACCCGCGCGCCGCCGAGCGGCTGCACGACCGCGCGCGCCGGCCCGACGTTCCCGTCGCGGAGATCGCCGCGGCCCTGCGCGCCGCCGGCGCGCACGCGCCCGATGCGCTGGTGGACCGCGTGGTGACCGACCTGCGCTACGAGGGCTATGTCGCTCGCCAGCGCGCCGAGGTGCGCCGCCACGCAGAGGGCGAGCGTTCGCCCATCCCCGCGGCGCTGGACCCGGATGCCATCGTCGGGCTGCGTGCCGAGGCCCGCGAGACGCTGCGCAAGTTCCGCCCGGCAACGCTCGGCCAGGCCGGCCGCCTCGCGGGCATCTCGCCTGCCGACGTCAGCCTGATCGCGATCGCCGCCAAGCGGGCGAGGGCCGCGGAGCCGCGCGGATAGACTGCGTCCTCCATGCCGCCGTAGCTCAATTGGCAGAGCACGTGATTTGTAATCTCGAGGTTGCCGGTTCAAGTCCGGTCGGCGGCTTTGGCGGGGCGGCGGGCGCCGGGGTGCATTCCCTGCGTCCGGTGCCGCCCGGCGTGCGAAGACACCCCTGATGCCGCACGAACCAGCCGCCCAGCCGCCCGCCATCCGCACGCTCGAGGAACTCCGCAGGTCGGGGTGGCGGTCGCGCCCCGTGAAGGCGGAGCTGCGCGACAACTTCGTGCGCGCGCTCGCCGAGGCCGCGGCGCGCGGCGAGCGCGGCGCCGGCTCGCTCTTCCCGGGCATCGTCGGCTACGACGACACCGTGCTGCCCGAGGTGGCGAACGCCATCATCGCGGGGCACGACATGCTGTTCCTCGGCGAGAAGGGGCAGGGCAAGAGCCGGCTCATGCGGCTCCTGCCGCGGTTCCTTGACGAGTGGCTTCCGTACCTGGACATCCCGGGTTGCCCCGTGCACGAGGACCCGGAACGGCCGATCACGCGCGCGGGCCGCGAGCTGCTTGCGTCGCGCGCGCCGGCCGAGGTGCCGATCGCATGGTGGCACCGCTCCGACCGCTACGCGGAGCGGCTGGCGCCGGGCACGAAGTTCGCCGACGTGATCGGCGAGATCGACCCCGCGAAGCTGATCTCCGGCACCTCGATGGCCGCCGAGGACGCGCTCCACTTCGGGCTCATCCCGCGGCAGCACCGCGGCGTCTTCGCCATGAACGAGCTGCCTGACCTCGATGAGCTGGTGCAGGTCGGCCTCTTCAACATCCTCGAGGAGCGCGACGTGCAGATCCGCGGGTACCCCGTGCGGTTCGAGCTTGACGTGCTGGTCCTCTTCAGCGCCAACCCCGGCACCTACAACCGCTCCGGCAAGGTGATCCCGCAGCTCAAGGACCGCATCGGCTCCACGGTGCAGACGCACTACCCGCGCGAGCGCGACCTGGGCATCGCCATCACGCGCCAGGAGTCGGGCCTGGAGACCGACGGCGACTACCCGGTGCTGGTGCCGCCCTTCATGGAGGAGGTGTGCGAGGAGATCTCGCGCGTGGCGCGTGCGTCGCGCTACGTGGACCAGGCCAGCGGCGTGAGCGCGCGCTTCGGCATCGCCAACTACCGCACCATGGTGGCCAACGCGCGCCGGCGCGGGATCATGCTCGGCGAGCGGCCGGCGGTGCCCAGGATCAGCGACCTCTCGCACCTCGGCGCGAGCGCCGTCGGCAAGCTGGAGCTCGACCTCATGGGGTCGCACCAGATGTCCGAGCAGAAGGCGATCGAGGCCATCGCGGCCGAGGCCATCGGCAACGTGTTCGGCGAGTACGTCAGCGCGCACGGGCTGGAGGGGATCGCGGGCACCTTCGCCTCCGGCGTGCGCGTCGAGGTGGGCGACATGCTCCCCTCCGCGTCCTACGAGCGCGCGCTGTCGTCCGTGCCCGAGGCGTGGCAGAAGGCGTTCGAGGTGAACGCATCGTCGAACGCGGCGGTGCGCGCCTCGTGCACCGAGTTCGTGCTTGCCGGGCTGTGGGCGACCGACCGCGTGTCGCGCACCGAGCGCCACGGGCGCGTGCAGTACGAGGTGCCCGGCGCGTGAGCGAGGGCAGTCCCGAGCCCCGCGCGCAGCCCGGGCCGCTCGGCGGCATCGTGCACACCTACCTCGGGTACGACCCCGCGGAGTTCCCGCCGCCCACCCGGCCGCCGACCGGCGAGGCCGCGGACGCGATGATGGAGCACATGCTCGCCTACGGCACGCGCCGTCGGTTCACCGACCGCGAGCTGGCCGAGGCGATCCGGCTCGACCCGTCGCAGATCCGCGGGCTGGGCCCGAGCCTCGATGCGCTGAAGGCGATGCTCGAGGAGCGCAAGCGCAGGATCCTGGAGCGCCACTCGGTGGATCGCGTGCAGCAGGACGCGGCCGGCGCGTACGAGGACGCCGCGCGGCGCGTGGAGGTGCCGCCCGCGCTGGCCGACCGCATCCCGCCTGCGCTCTCCGCCGGCCAGCTCGCGCAGCTCGAGCGCCTGTACCGCCGCGTGCCCGACGGCAGCGAGGCGTCGCGGTCGCTGATGCGGGCCATCGCCCGCCTGCGCGACCGCTTCGCGGTGGAGCAGCTGGCGTCCGGGTACGCGTTCACGGGTCGCGAGGAACTCGACGTGCCCGGCGCGCTGGCGGTGAAGGAGGAGCTGGCGCGGATCGACCGGCTGCTCGAGCAGATCGAGGAGGCGCTGCGCAACGCGAAGCCCGCCATCATCGACATGGACGCGCTGCGCGAGTTTGCCTCGGAGGAGCAGGTGGCCGACCTCGACCGCCTGCAGCGGCAGGTGAACGAGATGCTCCGGCGCATGGCCGAGGAGGCGGGGCTCGAGCGCTCGCCCGAGGGCTATCGCGCGTCACCGAAGGCGCTGCGCACCTACCAGCGGCACCTCCTTTCCTCGATCTTCGCGGACCTCGCGGACGCGCGGCGCGGGCGCCACGAGGGCGTGCACTCGCGGGACGGTTCGGTGGAGCTTCCGTCGGTGCGGCCGTACGAGTTCGGGGATTCGCCCGCGGCGCTCGATGTCCCGCAGTCGATCCTGAACGCCGTGGCGCGCACCGGCCGTGCGCGTCCCGGCGGCGAGGACCTGGTGGTCCACCGCACCCGGCGCACGCCGCGGTGCGCCACGGCGCTGGTGCTCGACATGTCGGGGTCGATGCGCTACGGCGGCCAGTACGTGGCGTGCAAGCGCATGGCGCTGGCGCTCGACGGCCTGATCCGCAGCGAGTACCCGGGCGACTTCCTGCAGGCGATCGAGATGTACACGCTGGCCAGGCTGCGGCCGTCGGGCGAGATCATCGAGATGATGCCGAAGCCGGTGTCGATCAACGACCCCGTGGTGCGGCTGCGCGCGAACATGTCCGACCCGCAGGTGACGGAGTTCGACCTGCCGCTCCACTTCACGAACATCCAGCGTGCGCTGTCGCTTGCGCGGCAGGTGCTCTCCGCGCAGGACACGCCCAACCGGCAGGTGTTCCTGCTGACCGACGGCCTGCCGACCGCTCACTTCGAGGGCAGCGACCTGCTCATGCTCTACCCGCCGGACCCGCGCACCGAGCGCGAGACCATGCGCGAGGCGATGCGCTGCAAGGCGGAGGGGATCGTCATCAACGTGTTCCTGCTTCCGTCGTGGTCGCAGACCGAGGAGGATGTCCGCTTCGCGCACCGCATGGCCGAGGCCACCGGGGGCCGCGTGCTCTTCGTGGGCGGGGAGGAACTCGACCGCTTCGTGGTGTGGGACTACGTGCGCATGCGGCGGACGGTGATCGGCTGAGGGGCCCAGGCGCGTGTTTCCGCAAGGCTTGCGCGGGAAAGGGCGTCCCGGATAGACTCCGCGACCCGAAGGCCCCGGCCGTCGGCGTGCCCGGCGCCCGGGCGACAACCCAAGGGCGGATACTCAAGTGGCCAACGAGGGCAGACTGTAAATCTGCTGGCTTATGCCTACGGGGGTTCGAATCCCTCTCCGCCCATCTTCGGCAACCGCACGTGGTTGCGCCGGTTCGCAAGGACTCGCGCAACCACGCTGCGTTTCAGGGTTGAGCACGGTTCGCATCGTCGGGGTGCTCATCGGTGCGGCAGCCTGCTACGCCGTCCTATACGCCACTTGCACGCCACCTAGTACGCCATTTTCGGCGGTGCTCGACG
>VGXR01000051.1 GCA_016873255.1 Planctomycetota bacterium | reverse complement strand
GTAGGCAAGCTCGTAGCTCTCGATGCGGCTCTCGAGGTCGGGGTTGCCGCTGCGCGCGAGCGCGTGGCGCGTGTTCCACGCCTTCAGCCGGTCGAGCATGCGCCGCTGCAGGTCCGTGCTCCGGCCCGCGGGGTTGGCCAGGTCGAGGATCGGCGGCCCGTCGCCGCGCAGCACCGTGCCCTGGTAGATGGCGGGCATGTAGCCCGAGCTCCAGTTCTTGGCACCGCTGATGGGGCCGCCCGTGGAATCGAGCATCACCACGAACCCCGGCAGGTTCTGGTTGACCGTCCCGAGCCCGTAGTTCACCCAGCTTCCGAGCGCGGGCGCGCCGCCGAGCAGCTTGCCGCTGTTCATCATCAGCATCGCGCTGCCGTGGATGGGGCTCTCCGCGTACATGCTCTTCACGAACGCGATGTCGTCGACGCACGTGGCCAGGTGCGGGAACAGGTCGCTCACCCACGCGCCGCACTGGCCGTGCCGGCGGAAGTTCCACTTCGGCCCGACCACGCGGCCCTCGCTGCGGTCGCCGCCGCGGCCCTTCGTCTTCACCTTGATGGTCTTGCCGTCGAACCGGTACAGCTCGGGCTTGTAGTCGAAGGTGTCGACGTGGCTCGGCCCGCCGTACATGAAGAGGAAGATCACGCTCTTGGCCTTGCCCGGGAGCATCGGCACCTTCGGCGACAGCGGATTGGCGCCCACGCCGGGAAGCGGCGTCACGCCGTCGAAGGCGTTCGCCTGCCGAGCGAGGAAGCCGTCCTTCAGCAGCATGCCCGCGAGCGCCACGCTCGTGAACGCGCCTCCGGCCTCCCAGAGGAACTCGCGCCGCGTGCGACCGCAGAACGTGTTGCGCGGGGTCTCGGGAAGGTCGGGCATGCGTCGGTCCTCGGGGCCTGTCGCGTGGCTCAGTCCACCGCCAGGAAGTCGTTCAGGTTCAGGAGCACCAGGCAGTAGGCCTGCATGGCGCGTGCATCGTCCATCGAGTCGCGGGACCTCAGCTCGGCGATGAACGCCTCGGCGTCGTCCAGGTCCTGCGCGGGCGCGGCGCGGCCGGAGGTGATCTCACGCGCCCACGCAAGCTGCGCGCGCAGGTCGCCGGGGCGCTCGCGCATCACGCGCGCGGCCAGGTCGCGCGCCATCACGTTGGCCAGCTCGCCGTTGAACATGCTGAGCGCCTGCGTCGGCTGCACGGTGGCGAACCGCACCGGGCATGGGCTGTCCATGTCGGCCATGTCGAACACGCTGAGGAGCGGGTGCTGCAGCGAGCGCTTGATCTGTACGTACAACGTACGGCGCGTCCAGGTGCCTTCCGGCGTGAGCGGCCAGGCTTCCTCGGGCCGGCTGCTGGTGGCAAGCACCTCCGCGGGCATCGGCGGCCGCACGGGCTCCCCGCCCCGCTCCGCGCTGAGCGTGCCCGCGGAGGCCAGCATCGCGTCGCGCAGCTCCTCGGCCCCCAGCCTGCGCATGCGGAACCGCGAAAGCAGCGCGTTCGGCGCGTCCTTCGCAAGTGCGGCGGCCGTCGGCACGCTCGACATTCGGTAGGCGGCGCTCTGCATGATGAGCCGGTGCATCGCCTTCAGGCTCCAGCCGTTGGCCGGCAGCTGCGCCGCAAGCCAATCGAGGAGCGCAGGGTCGGCGGGTTCCTCGCCGAGCTTCCCGAGGTCGTTGGGCGTCGGGCAGAGGCCGGTGCCGAAGTGGTGCTGCCAGAGCCTGTTGGCCACGGTGCGCAGCGTGAGCGCGTTGCCCGGGTCGGCGATCCACTTCGCAAGCGCCAGGCGCCGGCCGCTCGACTCGCCGTGCGCGCGCGCCGCGGGAAGCGCGGGCTCGGAGCGCGCGGCGATCACGGGCACGCCGGGCTCAACCCGCTCGCCGAGCGCGTGCGGGCTGCCGCGCAGCATCACGCGCGTCTCGCGCGGCGCGTCGGCCTCGCGCACGGCGAGCACCGTCTCGCCCTGCCACTCGGGCGGGCGCATCGCGGCAAGCTGCGCGCGCATCTGCGTCCAGCGCGCGGCCTCGTCGGCGGGGCGCGCCGCCATCAGCCTTGCGCCGGCGCCGTCGTCCGCGGTGCCCGTGGCCATGGCGCGGATCTCGTCGTCGCGCAGCACGCGGTCGTAGAAGCGCAGCTCATCGATGGTGCCGCTGAACGGGTGTGCATCGAGTTGCAGCGTGCCGACGGAGATCTCCTTCGGCGTGTCGAGCCGCGCCTTGCTTCCGGTGGCCTCGCCTGCCGGCGCGCCGTCCACCCACAGCGCGATGCGGCCGGTGCCGCGGTCGCGCGTGAACGCGACATGGTGCCACTGGCCGTCGTTGTGGCCCGGGCCGCTCGAGACGAAGGTCTCGGGGTCACCCGACCCGGCGCTGACGAACCCGTTGGCCACCAGCGAAATGCCCCAGTCGCGCACGATGCCGGGCACCTCGCCGTCCACCAGTCCCTTGCCGAGGAACCAGCGGCGGTCGGTCTCGCTGCCGCCGCCGACGTCCGTGGTGCGGAACCAGAAGCTCGCGGTGAAGCTGTCCTGCACCGGGCGGTCAACCGTGACGCGGTCGTCGCCGCCGTCGAAGCGGAACGCGCGGCCGATGCGCCCCTCGGCGCCGAAGCCCGCGTCGCGGACGCGCGCGGTGCCGGCCGGCGAGCCGGCGACCGAGTTGCGCGCCGCCGCGCACCGGTCGTCCTCGAACGCGAAGTGCGCGACCAGGCCTTCCGCCGGCGCGCGGTCGATGAACGGGCCGCTCGGCGCATCGGTGCCGGCCGCGGCGATGCGCTCGATTGCCGCGATCTCGGCGACCAGCGCCGCGCGCGTGGCCGCGTACTGCGCACGCTCGGCCTCCGGATCGGCGTGCCCGAAGTCGCGGCGCACCGAGCGCAGCACGCTCTCGGCGTCGATCGAGTTGGACGGGCTCGACTTGTACGGCTTCACTCCCGCGAAGAACGCGGCAAAGCGGTAGTAGTCGCGCTGCGGGATGGGGTCGCCCTTGTGGTCATGGCAGCGCGCGCAGCCGAGGCCGATGCCGAGGAACGTGCGCGCGGTGACGTCGACGATGCCGTCCATGTCGTCGGCCACGGCCTGCTTGAGGTCGGGCACCTCGTCGTCCCACATGCCGAGGCGGTAGTAGCCGGTGGCCACCAGCGTCGAGTAGTCGCGGTCCGGAAGCTCGTCGCCCGCGATCTGCTCGATCACGAAGCGGTCGTATGGCTTGTCCGAGTTGAAGGCCTGCACCACCCAGTCGCGGTACTTCCATGCGCCGGTCTTCTCGCCGTCGCGCTCGAAGCCGTTGGTGTCGGCGTAGCGCACCAGGTCCAGCCAGTGGCGTGCCCAGCGTACGCCGTACTCGGGGCTCGCGAGCAGGCGGTCGATGAGGCGCTCCCATGCGTCCGGGCGCGCGTCGGCAACGAACGCGCGCACATCCTCGGGCGTGGGCGGCAGGCCCGTGAGGTCGAACGTCGCGCGTCGGATGAGCGCCTCGCGCGTTGCCTCGGGCGCGTGCTCGATGCCCTCGGCCTCGAGGCGCGCGAGCACGAAGCGATCGATCGGCGTGCGCACCCACGCGGCCTCGCGCACGGAGGGCGGCGAGGGTGCCACGAGTGGCTTCCAGCTCCACCAGCTTTCGCGGGCCGAGAGCGCTCGCTTGTGGACGAGGTCGGCGTCGGGCGCGGCGTGAGCGGGCGGCGAAGCCTCCGCGAGCGGCGGAACCTCAGCGGGCGGCGCTGGCGGCTCGGCCGCGGCCACGAGCACTGCGCCTGCGGCACCCACGGCCAACGCCGACAGCCACCGCGCGGGGCGCGCGCGGAAGGCGTCGTCCGTCGGCCGATCCGTGAAGGCGGCCATCGGTTCTGATACTGCCCGCGATCACGCGGGTTTCGCTTGAAATCGCAGGGAAGCAGCGCAAATCCCAGTCATCCGGGCGAGCGGGTCCGCAAACGCGTTCAACGATCGGCTGCCGAATCCAGAATTGCCTTCGCGGCTCCGGCATCCGCCGCCCGGCCGTTGCGTGCAACGGACGTCATCGCCGCCGCCAGCGGATCGATGCGCGACACGAGGAACGCCTGCAGCAGCTCCGCGCTGGGCATGCGGCGCGCGCGCGCGACGGTATCGGCCGCCTGCGCATCGGTGCGGCGCAGGCGCGCGAACGCCTCGGACGGTAGGCATGGTGGCGGCGGCGCACGGCGCGCATGGCTGCTGGCCGTCGTGCGTGAACCCGAGTCCTCGCCGCGCGGCACCACGCCGCAGGTGATCTCGCCGAGCATCATGCCGATCGCGAACACGTCGGCACGCGCATCGCATTCGGCGATGCCGTCCTTCCACTGCTCGGGGGCCATGTAGTCGGGAGTGCCAAGCCGATACGCCACGCCCATCGGCGTGAGGCGCGCCTCGCGTGCGGCGATGGCGCGCGCCATGCCGAAGTCGATGACCTTGACCGCGGGTTCGCCCGATGAATGGGCAAGCAGCACGTTTCCGGGCTTGAGGTCCCGGTGCAGCACGCCCGCCGCATGTACCGCTGCCACCGCATCGCACGTGGCGCGCATGGTCGCAAGCCGAGCCTCCATCCCCAGCCGGCGCGCATCGCATGCCAGCGTGACGGGCGCGCCGTCCACCAGCGGCATCGCGAACCACGGCGTGCCGGAGGGGTGGATGCCGCTTTCAAGAACCTCGATGATGCCGGCGTGGCGGATCGAACGCAGCAGCGCGTGCTCGCGCGCAAACCGCTGCAGCGTCTCCTCGCCGCCCGTGCCGGGTCGAAGCAGCTTGACCGCGAAGCGCTCGTCGCCGGAGGTGCCCTTGTATGCGGCGAAGACGTCAGCCACGGCGCCTGCACCGATCTTGCGGCGCAGGCGGAAGGGGCCGCAGCGGAGCGCTGCATCGACGTCGACGCCGGCAATGTGGTCGCGCAGCGCGCGCAGCGCATCGTCGATCGGCCCGCCGTTCGTGGATCCGCGCCGTGCCATCAGGGGTCCCTGCTTTCCAGCGCATCCGCCAGCTTCCTGCGGCCAGTGGTCAGTTCGCGGTAGGCGGTGCGCACGCTGACCCCCAGCATCGCCGCGACCTTCTGCATGGGCATGTCGAGGACCACGTGCAGCGTGACGATCTCCATCATGCGGGGGTGCGTGCGCGAGAGCTCCGCCATGTGCTGCAGCAGTTCCAGCCGCATGGCGCGGCCAGGGAGGTCCGGGTCCGCGTCGGCCGCGACGCCGCGCCCGCGCCGGCGATCCACGTGGACATCGGTACCGAGCGACTCCGGCTGTACTCCGCCGCCGCGCTTGCGTGCGCGCCGGAACTTCGAGCGGTCCGACAGCGCCTGTGCCATCAGGACGGCAGCCAATCCGCAGAGGTGTGGGTCGGTCGCGGGCATCTTGCGCTGCTTCATGAGGCGCATCACCGACTCGGCCACCAGAGATGTGGGCGAGATGGTGCCCGAGAGTCGCGACAACCGGATCGCGCGCGATGCCATGCGCCGGAGCGTCGCGTAGTTGCGCTCCACCAGCGAGTGAATGGCCGCGGGCTTGGGCTTCGGCGTGGTCCTCGGCGCGGACGCGGTCTTGGTCTTGGGTCGTGGCTTCCGGGGCGGCATGCGCTTTCCTCAGGGCGATGGCGTGTCCGCAGCGGGTTGCCGCAGCTCCTGCTGCTTGGAACGCAGCCAGACGGTGAACGCCTCGTCCGTGCCGTAGGCGCGTATCGACCGCGCGTGCTCATCGTCAAGGCGCGGCAGCGCCGCCTCCCGGTCGCCGGCCTCGGCCATGGCCACGGCAAGCATTCCCTGCGCCCGGACCGTGCCGGGCGCATCCGGACCGATGGTGCGCACCCGGATCTGCCACCCTTGGCGCAGAAGCGGCTCGCCCGCGTCGTGGCGACCCAGACCGGACAGCACCCAACCCAGCTCGCGCATCGTGCCGGCGGCCTCCGCCGACTCCGCGCCAAAGGTGCGGATCTGCGAAGCAAGCACCGATTGCAGCAGCCACTCGGCATCGTCCGGGCGACCGGCGGCCAGCGGCGCCGTGGCGAGCTGCGTACCGGAATCAAGTGCCACCGGGTGGTCGGGGCCGAATTCGGCTTGGCGTCCGTCCCAGGCTTCGCGCAGGAACTCCGTGGCCTGCCCGTTGTCGCCCGCGGAGAGCGCGATCATCCCGCGCAAGTGGATGGTCGAAAGGGTCTCGGGAGCACGATCGCCGAGCGCGGTACGCCGGAAGGAAAGCGATCTATCCGCAAGCTCCGCGGCACGATCGAGCTGCCCGAGCATCCAGCGGTGCTGCGCCAGCTCGTGGTGCATCGCGGCCGCGGCGGCGGGATCGTCCGCCAGCTCACGCTCGACCGCCTGCTCGGTCGGCGTGACGAACCATCGATCGACTATATCGTTCCCGATGTCCGCCTTGCTGACGCGCATTACCTCGCGGAACACCTCCGCAAGCACCTTCTTGCGGACCTCGCGGTCCGGTGCCGCGCGCACCAGGGCATCGCTGTGGCGGTTGAGGACGTCCTGCACCACCGCCGCGCCGACGAAGTTGGGGTTGATGCGCGAGACCACCTGCACGCGGTGCGTGCGTGCGTACGAGCGCAGCCGGTAGGCGACGCTCTCCGGGCCGGCCTCGAGGCGGCCGCCCGAGAGCCACGCGCGGATGTCCCGCCCGAGCGCCGCCGGCGACTCGTAGCGGTCGTCGGGCTCGCGACGCATGGCACGCCCGTTGATCCATGACAGCTCCAAGGCGCCCAGGGCCGATCGCACGTCCGGCGCGGACGCGGCCAGTTCACGCAGAAGCGCACCGAGCGCCCACACGTCGGTGCGCGTGTCGGGCTCCGGGGCGTCGAGATCCTCCTGCTCCGGGCTTCGGTACCCGGGCGTTCCCATGACCTGGCCGAGCTCGGTGACCCCGCGCCCGAGGTCCGCGCCGAACGCCTTGGCGATGCCGAAGTCGATCACCTTCGCCTGCGGCGCACCGTCGAGGCCACGCCGCACCAGGACGTTCCCCGGCTTGAGGTCTCGGTGGATCACGCCCTTGGTGTGCGCATGCTGCACCGCGTCGCACGCCTGCGCGAGCAGCGACGCACGGGTGCGAAGGTCGGCGCCTTCCGCGCGGCAATGCTCGTCGATGGGCCGGCCGTCCACGAACTCCATCACGAAGTACGGGCGGCCGCGGGGCGTGATGCCGCCGTCGAACACCTTGGCGATGTTCGGGTGGTCCATGGCCGCAAGCGCACGCCGCTCCTGGTCGAAGCGCGCGAGCACCGCCTCCGAATCCATCCCGGGCTTCACGATCTTGACCGCCACCAGCTGCTCGAAGGGCTCGCGCCGTACTGCGCGCCACACCGTGCCGAAGGCACCTGCGCCGCACTCCTCGACAAGCTCGTAGGGCCCCACCCGTTCGCCGGGGCGCTCGCGGTGCATCGGGAACTCGTGTGGGTGGGATTTCACGGGGGAGTAACCGACGAAGGTACCTCGCAAGTCATGGTCGGAAGGAGGTTTGGCTCGTTCATCCGGCAATGCGACTGCCGTCCGCCACTTCATGGCACGACAGCGCACGGCTGTCCCGTGAGTCCGGGGTGCGCGTGGTATCACGCACTCAAGCCCGATGAGCGACGACCAGCTACCGCCCGGCGACGAGACGATCATCACACCGCGCGACGGCGCGTCCACGGGCCCGAGCGGCAGCTCCGGATCCGGAAGCGGCGCCCGCAAGGCCTTCGGCCTGTCGCCCGAGGACCGCATCGGCACGATGATTGGCCCCTACAAGGTCCAGGCCGTCCGTGGCCAGGGCGGGTTCGGCGTGGTCTACGTGGCCGAGCGCCGCGAACCCTTCGTGCAGCGCGTTGCGCTGAAGGTGATCCGACCGGGAAAGGAGACGGACGAGGTCGTCGCCCGCTTCGAGCAGGAACGCCAGGCGCTGGCGATGATGGACCACCCGAACATCGCCAAGGTGTTCGACGGAGGACTCACGCCCGAGGGACAGCCGTACTTCGCGATGGAATGGGTCGCCGGCCTGCCCATCACGGAGTACTGCGACCAGTTCAAGATGGACATGAAGGAGCGGCTGCGGCTCTTCATCAGCGTGTGCGAGGCCGTCCAGCATGCGCACATGAAGGGCATCATCCACCGCGACCTCAAGCCCGGGAACATCCTGGTGGAGGTGGTGGATGACCGCCCCGTCGCCAAGGTGATCGACTTCGGCATCGCCAAGGCAATCAGCCACACCGGATTCGCCAAGGAGCTCTTCACGATGGAGGGCGTGCCGCTCGGGACGCCCGAGTACATGAGCCCCGAGCAGGCCGAGGCCGATCCGCTCGACGTCGACACCCGAACCGACGTCTACAGCCTCGGCGTCGTGATGTACGAGCTGATCTCGGGTGCCCTGCCCTTCGAGTCCCAGACGCTCCGCTCGGCGGGCTTCGCAGCGATGCAGCGGATGATCCGCGAGGTGGATCCTCCAAGGCCAAGCACCCGGCTCACCCTGTCGAGCGCCGCAGCGGCGACAGCCGCGAAGTCCCGTGGCATGCAGCTGCAGGACCTCGTTCGCACCCTCTCCGGCGAACTGAGCTGGATCCCGATGAAGGCGCTGCGCAAGGACCGCACGCGGCGGTATCCGACGGCGCTGGAGCTTGCCAACGACATCCGCAACTACCTTGACGGCAAGCCGCTCATCGCGGGCCCGGAGAGCAACTGGTACCGCGCCCGCAAGTACATCTGGCGCAACAAGGCCGGCGCCGCGGCGGTGCTCGCGGTGGCGCTTGGCATGGTCAGCGTCACGGCCATCTCGGCCGCGCTCTGGTACCGCGCCTCCGCCGACAACCAGCGCCTGCGCGCCGAGACGGTGGAGGCCCAGGAAGCGGCGTACCGGGCCCGCGTGGATGCCGCCACGGAGCGAACGAAGCGCGCGTCCGAGGACCTCGGCTGGCTGGAGGCCACGTTCGCACGCAACCCGCAGCAGGCCATCGCGTCGTTCGGCGGCCTTGCCGAGCTGCAGCGCGTGGCCCACGAGGACCTGAAGTCGCGTGCCTCCAAGGACGCGGCCTTCGCCGCGGCGGCGCTCGCGCAGACGCTCAAGCAGCTGGCCATCGTGAACGAGGTGGCGCACGACTACGACGCCGGACTTGCGGCCGCGGGCGAGGCCATCGCGCTGCTCGAGCCTTTGGCCGCAGCGAAGGGCGCGTCCATCGAGGACCGCACCGCGCTCGCCGTGCTCCTGATGCAACGCGGCGACCTGCAGCGCAAGGCCGGCAGGCAGGACGACGCCGCTGCGTCGTACAAGGCCTCGTTCGAGCTGCGGAAGGCGCTGGTCGCGGAGACGGGCGAGGCGCCGTCGGTGGTGTACCGGCTCAACAAGGGCCGGCAGCGGATCGTGGAGTTCCTGATGTCCGCGGGCAAGCTTGACGAGGCGCTTGCCGAGGCAACGACGCTGGTGCAGGAACGCGAGCGCCTGCGCGACCGGGCGCTGGCGCCGAAGCCCGGCGACACGCCGATCCCGTCCGCGCAGGCCGATCGCCTGACGCGCGATGCGGCATGGGCCCACCACTGGAAGGGCACGGTGCTCGAGGTGCGCAACCAGACCGACGAAGCCGCGGCCGAGTACCGGCTCTTCGAGACCGGCGTGCGCGCGCGGCTCGCGAAGCAGGGTGATGCGGACCACGAGGCGCAGCAAGACGTGGCGGTCGCGCTCGAGGACCTCGGCCGCGTCGCCGCGCTGCGCGGTGACCAGGCCGCGGCGGAACGGCTCTCGCGCGAGGGCCTGCAGCACGCCGAACGCGCGGTGGTGCGCAGCGGCGGCAAGGTGGCGTGGGCCAAGACGTACCTGGTGCTGCTTGGGCAGGCGACGGCGGCAATGGCCGCGAACGGAAAGCAGGACGAGGCGAGGGAACTCCGCAACGCGGCCCTCAAGACGCTCGACACCGTGCTCGAGGCGAATCCGCCAGGCGCGGAGGGGGCGGAGGCGTTGCAGGGTCTTCGGACGATGCTCCCAGGGCCTGAGCGATAATCGGCGCCAAGGGCGGCGTTGCGGGCATGGCGCGCGGGAGCTCCTGTGACTTTCCGCCGGCACCGCGCGATTTCGCGGCACGGCTGCCCCCGGATTTCGCCATTTATCGTGGCCACCTCCTGCAGGGAATGGCCAGCGCCGCGCGGACATCGCGCTCACCACAGGAAGCGACAGCACCATGAAGTTCACTGGAACGGCGTTCGCCTTGCTCGCATTGCTCGCCTCCGCCGCCGCGGAAGCCCAGCAGCCGAACGTGGCGGTGTGGGGCGAGAATGCCGCATCGCTGGTACCGCCTGCGCCAACTCCATTCACGCAGGTGATGACGATAAATTCGAGAAGCCCCTGCTCGCTGTGCCTTTTCTCGTCTTCCTTCATCGCGATGACGGCCGGCGGAGACGTGTATGTCCTGGGCTGGCCTGACTCGAACCGCATCGACTTCCTCGCGGCGGGCGCGACGATGATCCGCTCGGCCGGAACGTCGGGCCCGCCCTACTACGGCATGCTGACCAGCACCGGGAGCGTTCGGTTGTGGACCAATAGCGAGGTCACGGGCCAGGCAGGTCCGTTCGTCCACTTCGACCTTGGGCAGACGACAGAGTGGTTGATCCACGGCGTCGGCGTGAGCTCGGCGGGCGTCGTGACCTGCTGGGGAACCAACGGCAACGCCCAGTACGGCTTCAGCAACGTGCCCGCGGGCCTCCCCGCAGCCACGCGCGTGGCGAAGTCCGCCACCGCAACGGCTGCACTCCTCTCGACCGGCACGGTGCGCGTCTGGGGCGGCGCCGGCAGTGCCGTGTTTCAGCCTCCGGCGGGCCTTGCCGGCGTGACGGACGTGCAGGGAGGCGGTGATGCCTTCATCGCGCTGCTGGGCAATGGATCGGTGGCCACATGGGGAAAAACCACCGCCTTCGGAACGGACCTGACGCCGCCCGTCGGGCTCTCGCAGGTGGTCCAGGTGGACACGGACGGAGTGGTGGCCGTCGCACGCCGGGGTGATGGCTCGGTCGTCTACTGGGGTTCCGGCTCCGCGCTCAGGCAGGCGGCCATCCCGGCCAACCAGCAGTTCGCGTGGGTCGGGGCGGGCTGCTCGGCAACGTCAGCCACCGGCACCGACATCGTGGTGATCGATGCGGCAGGCGGGGCCATCAATCCGGGCAGCCCCGTGGTCCCGGCATTGCTCCGGCAGACCAGCGACACTCTTCGCGACGTCGTCGTGTCCACGGGGCAGGTCGAGGCAACCCGCGCTTCGGGGTTCCCCGCGGTGTGGCCTCCTCGCACCACGTGGCTCATGCAACAGCCGAACTACCCGCTGGCCTACCTCGGCCGGTCGGCGAACGGTGTGCAGGCCATCGCGACCCTCTCGAACGGACAGGCATTCGAACTCGGGAACACCGAGCCCATGAGCATCCCGGGCACGTCGTTCAAGGCCGTGGAGCCGTTCACGTCACGCATCGATTCCAGCGGGAACTTCCGGGGCTGGCTCGGACTCACGCAGGCCGGATCGCTGCAGACAGGTGGCCCGTCGCCGCACCTCACGACGGGGTTGCCCGCGGGGACATTCGTCCAGATCGAAGTGATGACCAACGATGAGCTGTGCTGCTGGCCGAACACCCTCGGCGTGGCAAGGGATGCCGGCGGCTTCCTCTCCGTCTGGGGACCGCAGGACTACTGTGCCGCAGCGGTTCCGGCTGACGTCGGCAGTTGCTCGGACTTCGCCTGCGGAGCGGACTGGATCGTGGCCGTCCGGGCAAACGGGTCCTTGAGGGCCTGGGGCGGCCAGTCGATCACGGCGGCAGGAGCCCAGTACGGCGTGCTGACGGTGCCGGCAGGCACCTTCACCGACGTCGCCGCGGGGTACCACCATGGTCTCGCGCTGCGGGCGGATGGCACAGTGGCGGGCTGGGGCCGCAACCACTTCGGCCAGAAGGTCGCACCGAACGGCACCTTCACGCGGATCGCCGCTGGCCAGCACACCAGCGCGGCGGTCATTGCATCGTCCGACTGCAACGGAAACGGCTTGTCCGATGCCTCGGAGATCGCCGCAAACCCGCAGCTCGACTGCAATCTCAACGGAAGGCTCGACTCGTGCGATGACGTCGATACCGCGGGGCAGCCGCGCCGCTGGACGAACGCCGCCGGCGGTTCCTTCCAGACGTGCTCGAACTGGGCGCCCGTGGCTCCGGGGAACAACGCGGCGGTTGAGTTCGCGCTCCCATCCACGTACTCCGTCTCGTTCTCGCAGAACAGGACCACGAGGAGTGCGGCCGTGACCAGCGGCAGCGTGACCATGTCGATGGGCTCCCGCACCTACACGCTCTCCGGCTTGCCCGCCACGGACTCGTTCCTCCGCGTCGGCAGTTCCGGGAATGCAGCCCTCGGCATCATCGGCGGCACCGTCTCCGCGCCGTATGCAAGGGTGGGCGAGTTCACGGGTGAAACCGGCACCCTGAACATCGGCTCGGGCGGTCGGCTGATCGCCACCACCGACCTCTGCGTGGGCTGCGCGGGCACGGGCACCATGAACATCACCTCGGGCGGGCGGGTGACCACGTCCGAGGCGACGATCGGCGCGTCGATCGGCGGCAGCGGCACGGTGTCGCTCTCTGGCAGCCTGTCGAAGTGGATCGGCAACCTCGGCATCGACGTGCGGCGCGGCACGCTCAGCATCGCGTCGCCGGCATCGGTGGACGTGCCGAACGTCCCGCTGGTGGTGTTCCAGGGCGGCACGGTTCGGGGCACGGGCACCGTGAACGGCGACGTCGCGAACTTCGGCGACGGCTCCGACGGCACCTGCGGGCTGGAGCCGGGCGCGGGCACGGCGGGTGCGCTTGTGGGAAATCTCACGATCGCAGGCAACTACGGGCAGATCCCGGCGGACCCGAAGCTCGGCAACAACTCGGGGTCGCTGGGCATCGACGTGGTGGGCGGCGGCAGCGGCGTGTCCGCGGACCTCGTGGACATCCAGGGCCAGGCAAGCCTCGGCGGCGGCCTGTTCGTGCGCATCCCGCAGGGCGACCCGGGCAACTTCGCCAACGTCCCCATCCTGACGGCCGGGCTGCTTGACCCGGCGCGACCTGCCTTCGACGTGGCGTACCTGCCGGCCCTGCCGGACGGCCGCTTCATACGCGTGAACACCGTCGGCGCACTTGCTGGCGCGGTGATCAGCCTGTCGACGGACACGCTGGCGGGCATCCTCGGCTTCGGCGGCGCCAACAGCGCGTTCGTCGCGGGGCAGCCGCTGGCGGGTGCCAGCGGCGACTTCGACGGCGACGGCGACACCGACATCGCGGTGACGGTGGCAGGCAGCACGCCCACTTCCAACGGCGCGCTGCTGGTGCTCTTCAACGACGGCACGGGTGCGCTGTCGGGGGTGCTGCAGATCCCGCTCGGCGTGGACCCGGTGGCGATCGCCGCCGGCCGGCTGCGCGACAACGGGCCGATCGACCTGGTGGTGGCCAACCGCGGCAGCGACAACATCCAGATGCTGTTCAACAACGGCAACGGTGTCTTCGCCACGGGCGCAATCGTGAGCACTGGCGCGGGGTCGCAGCCGAACTCCATCGCGCTCGCGCCGATCTTCGCCACGTTCGTCGGCCAGTCGCTCGACATCGGCGTGACGCTCGGCGGCCTCAACTCGATCAGGGTGTTCCGCAACAACAACGGCACGCCGATTCCGGCACAGACGGCTCCGACGGGGCCGCGTCCGGGCTCCGTGGGCGGCGACGACGTGGACAACGACCGCGACATCGACTTCGTGGTGGCCAACACCGGCAACGGCACCGCGACGGTGTTCAAGAACACGACGGGCACGTTCGCGGATGCCGGCACCGTGAACCTCGGCGTGGGCGTGCGCAGCCTGGCGATGGCCGACCTGAACAACGACGGGTACGCCGACTTCGTCACGGTGAATGAGGGCGATGCCACCGTAGCAAGCTCGGTGAGCGTGGTGATGAACCGGTCCGCGACCACGCCCGGGACCGTCCAGTTTGCGCCGGCCGTGAACGTCCCGGCCGGCAGCCTTCCGGCCTCGCCGGCGGTCGGCGACTTCGACGCCGACGGTGATCTCGACGTGGCGTACGCAGGCACCCGCACCCCTGCCGCCGGCGGGCAGCGAGTGGTGATGGTGCTGCGCAACGACGGCACGTCGGGCGGGGTGCTGCAGATCTCTCCCGGGGAGGACGTGGCAACGACCCAGTCGCCCAACATCGTGCTTGCGGCGCAGATGAACTCCGATCCCGTGACGGACATCGTGGCGCTCGGGCAGACGGCCGCCTTCTCCTCGGCGGTGCCGGCATACACGGCAAACGTGCTGCCCTCGAGCGCCGGCGCCGGGAACTGCCCCGCCGACCTCACCGGCGATGGTCTCGTCGACGGTGCCGACCTCGGCACGCTCCTCAGCGCGTGGGGGCCCGGCACCACCGGCGACCTCACGGGCGACGGGCTGATCGACGGTGCGGACCTCGGCACGCTCCTCAGCGTGTGGGGGCCGTGCGGAAGCCAGTGAGCCGGCGCACGCGCGTTCGGGGTGCAGGGCGACCTATCGTGAGCGCATGGATTGCGCCCAGAACTTCCTCCGCCGCGCTGCCCTGACGGCGCGGCATGCCGTGGCAGCGGTGGCCGTGGCACTGCTCGCCGCAATTGTCCCCGACGCAAACGCCCAGACCCAGGCCACGCGCGTCCCGCCCAACCCGCGCAACTACGGCACCGACCGGATCGTGGTGCTGCACTACGCACGGCTCGACGGCGACTACGACGGGTGGAACGCCTGGGCGTGGCCCGAGGGCAAGGACGGCGCCGCGTTCCGCTTCGACGGCGGCGACGCGTTCGGGCGCTTCGCGGTGATCCCGCTGCCGAAGGGCGAGAAGGTCGCGCGCGTCGGGTTCATCGTCCGCAAGGGCGACTGGGAGCGCAAGGACTTCGACGGCGACCGGTTCATCGAGGTCGGCACGAGGCCCGTCACCGAGGCGTGGGTGGTGAGCGGCGACGGCACCGTGCACGCCAAGGCCCCTGTGGTCGACCGCTCGGTGAAGGTCGTGGGCGCGTTCCTCGATGCACGCGACCGCGTGACGCTCGCCACGAGCGTCCCGCTCGACGACGCGATGCGCCGGCAGCTGAAGGTGACGCTCGCGGGCGGTGGTTTGCCGGTGCGCGCCAAGTCCGTGCGGGCATCCAAGGGCGGCACGGGCGCCGCGATGGCCGACATCGGGCTGTCGCGCGACCTCGACGACGACGAGATCGCGAAGCTTCGGATCGAGCTGCCGGGACAGCCCGCGGCCACGGTGTTCGCGCGCGAGGTGCTGAACGACCCGGCATTCGTTGCCTCGGACGCGACGCTCGGCGTCACCTGCACTCCGTTCAAGGCCACTTTCTCCACGTGGAGCCCGGTGAGCGACTCGGTGGAGGCGCTGATCTTCGACGGGCCGGCGGCGCGAGAACCATCGCGCACCGTGGCGCTGCGGCGCGGCGCAAACGGCACCTGGAGCGCGGAGGTGCCCGGCGACCTGCACGGCAAGCCCTACCTCTACCGCTTCACGAGCTACGGCCAGCAGCGCGTCACCCCCGACATCCACTGCTTCGCGGCCACGCACGACTCGGGGCGGTCCGTGGCCGTTGACCTGTCGCGCGTGCAGCCCGATGGCTGGTCCGACGCGCCGTTGCCGACCATCGCGCGAGCCACCGACGAGGTGCTCTACGAGCTGCACGTGCGCGACTACTCCGTGGCCGACGAGAGCTGCCCGCCTGCGCGCCGCGGCTCGTACCTGGGGCTGGTGCACGAGGGCCGGTCGCCCACGGGCAGCCCCACGGGGCTTGCCTACCTGAAGGCACTCGGCATCACCGCGGTGCACCTCCTGCCGGTGCACGACTACGGCGGCACGCCTGATGCGTACAACTGGGGCTACTGGACGCAGTTCTTCAACGTGCCCGAGTCGAACTACGCCACCGACAGGGGCGACGCGCTCAGCCCGATCCGCGACCTGCGCACGGCCATCATGGGCCTGCACGCGGCGCGCATCCGCGTGATCCTCGACGTGGTCTACAACCACACGTGCTCGAGCCGCGAGTCGAGCCCGTTCGACCAGACCGTCCCGTACTGGTTCTTCCGCACGTCGCCCGACGGCGCATACTCAAACGATGCCGGCTGCGGCAACAGCGTGGCCGACGAGCGTCCGATGGTGCGCAAGTACATCCTCGACTCGCTCGCGTTCTGGCTGGAGAACTACAAGGTCGACGGGTTCCGCTTCGACCTGCTTGCGACGCACGCGCCCGAGACGGTGCGCGCGGCCTGCGCGCTGGTGAAGCGCCTGCGCCCCGATGCCACGCTCTACGGCGAGCCGTGGACGGGCGGCGGGCCGATCCGCTTCGGCAAGGGCGCGCAGAAGGGCCTTCCGATCGCGGTCTTCAACGACCACGTGCGCGGCGCGCTGCGCGGCGACACGGACGGGAGCTCGTCGGGCTTCGCCACCGGCCCGGGCGGCGACGCGGGTGCGGTGCGCCGCGGCGCGGCGGGGTCGATCGACGACTTCGCGCAGGAACCCACCGAGACCATCAACTACGTAAGCGCGCACGACAACCTGACGCTGGTGGACAAGATCGCCAAGGCCGCGCCCCAGGCCGATGCGCGCACGCGCCGCGCGATGCAGAAGCTAGCGCTCGGCGCCGTGCTCTGCTTCCAGGGCGTCCCGTTCATCGAGGGCGGCAGCGAGATCTGCCGCACCAAGGGCGGCAACCACAATTCATACGACGCGGGCGACGCGGTCAATCGCTTCGACTGGACGGCCGCGGGCCAGTGCGCGGAAGTGCGCGACTGGGTGGCCGGGATGATCGCCATCCGCCGCGAGCACCCGGCCTTGCGCATGGCGGACGATGCCGACGTGCGCAAGGCCGTGGAGTTCCTGCAGACCGACGGGGCCGTGGTCGCCTGGACGATCGACGGCACCGTCGCCAAGGACCCCGCGCGCCGCGTGCTGGTGGTGCTGAACGGCGAGGCGAGCGAACGAAAGGTGATGCTTCCCTCGGGACAGTGGTCGGTGCTTGCCGACGACGACGACGCGGGCACCGCGCCGCAGGGCAAGCTCACCGGCAGCGTGACGCTCCCGGCATACTCGCTGCTGGTGGCGGTGCAGTGAGCGGGTGGCGTCCAGCCGCCATGTGGCGGGTGCGTCCACCCACATCGGGGTATCGGGGCGGATGACCCAGCCCTGACCGTTGTAGTTGGCGGGGTCGTCCTCCACGATGGTGGCCAGCATGCGGCCGAGCGAGCAGTCGGGGCGGCCGGACTTGCACCCGCGGAGCGGGACCGTGGCAGGCGCGGGCGAGCGGAGCGAGCCTGCGAGCATCGCAGAGCGATGCTCACGCACCGACCGCGGA
>VGXR01000050.1 GCA_016873255.1 Planctomycetota bacterium | reverse complement strand
TACGGTCCTCCTCGGGAAGCGGATGGGCGCCTTGTTCCGGGCCTGACACTTTGCGCGCCCGAGGGGAGGGAGGGTTCCTATACTTATTGCCCCATGCCGTACACCCTCCAGCCCGACCACGGCTACGGTCTTGAAGTCGAGGAGCAGTCGCACGCCCGCCAGAGGCCCGCCCCCGGCGTGGTGACGGTGGACTCCGACTCCCCCGACTACCTGCGCAACCACCCGCAGCTGCCCGACCGCTGGGTCCTCAACATCGGGCCCCAGCACCCCGCCACGCACACCACGCTCCGCCTCGTCATGGAGCTCGACGGCGAGCGCGTGGCACGCGTGACCCCGCACATCGGCTACCTGCACTCGGGCTTCGAGAAGCTCGGCGAGCACCACGACTACAACCAGTACGTGTGCACGATCAGCCGGATGGACTACATCTCGCCGATCGTCAACGACATCGCGTTCCACACGGGCGTGGAGCGGTTCTTCGGCATCGAGCCCACGCCGCGCTGCAAGGTCGTGCGCACCATCATGGCCGAGCTCGGCCGCATCCAGAACCACCTCCTGTGCGTCGGCGCCGCGGCGCTCGACCTCGGCGGCTTCACCGGCTTCCTGTACGGGTTCAACGAGCGCGAGTTCATCTACGACATCGTGGAGTACATCAGCGGCCAGCGGTTCCATCCGGACTGGACCCGCGTGGGCGGCGCCTGGCGCGACCTGCCGTGCGACGAGACCTTCAGGCGCATGGTCAAGCACTTCGTGAACGAGCGCCTGCCGCGGGCCGTGAAGGACATGGAGACGCTGCTCTCGCGCAACCGCATCTTCATCGACCGACTCGAGGGCGTGGGCGCCATCAGCAAGCAGGACGCCATCGCCTGCGGGCTGACGGGCCCGATGGCGCGCTCCGCGGGCGTGCGGCGCGACCTCCGCAAGGACGAGCCCGTCCTCTGCTATGCCGACAACTGGGACGGCGAGGGCGCTGAGGCGCCGAAGTTCGACGTGGTGACCTGCCAGACCGGCGACTGCTTCGCGCGCTACCTCGTGCGCGTCGAGGAGATCAAGCAGTCCGCGCGCATCATCAACCAGCTGATCGACCGCATTCCGGCCGGGCCCTTCAACCCGACCGACACCGCCAAGGTCACGCAGCCCGACAAGGCCAACATCTACGGCTCCATCGAGGGCGTGATCGAGAACTTCGAGCTCATGATGTGGAACAAGGGCTGGAAGGTCCCCATCGCAGAGGCCTACTTCCCCTTCGAGAGCCCCAACGGCGAGCTCGGCTACTACCTCGTGGGAGACGGCACCAAGTACCCATGGCGGGTGCGCACGCGCCCGCCGTGCTTCGTCAACTACTCGGTGCTGCCCCGGCTGGTGGAAGGGCACCTGGTGTCCGACGCCATCGCCGTCATCGGATCGATCAACGTCATCGCGGCCGAGCTGGACCGCTGAACCCGCACGAACAGGAACCCGCACGAACAGGAACCCCCACGATGGCCTGGCCGACCAAGCCCTCCGCAACAATGCAGATCGCGCGCCGCGCGGAGCCGTTCGTCACCGCGGCGATGAAGGACCGCTGGACCCGCGAGGTCCTGCCGAAGTACGCCACGCGCCTGGGTGCGCTGATGCCCGTGCTGCACGACGTGCAGCACGCGTACCGGCACATTCCGCACCAGGCGCAGCTCGAGGTGGCCGAGTTCCTCGGCATCGCGCCCTCGGACGTGCTCGACACCGTCAGCTTCTACGACGAGTTCACCGTCGAGCAGCGCGGCGTGGTGACGATCGGCGTCTGCCACTCCGTCGCCTGCGAGCAGTGCGGCTGCGGCAGCACCCGGCTCATCGACCACGCACGCGAACGCCTCGGCATCACGCCCGGCGAGACCACCGACGACGGCAGGTTCACGCTCATCGCCATGGATTGCCTCGGCAGCTGCGACACCGCGCCGGTCGCCCTCCTCAACGAGACGCTGCACGAGAACCTGACGGTCGAGGCGCTCGACCGGCTGATCGGCGAGGCGCGCCGCGCCTCGCCGGGAGGCCATCACTGACATGGACGCGCCGAGGAAGGACCTGCCGCTCGCCCGCAGCATCGGCGCCTTCTTCGGGCACATCGTCGACGCCATCGTCTCCGACCCGTCCAAGGCGCCCGAGCGCGTCGAGGTCCGCAAGGAGACGACCGAGGAGACCCGCGCCGACGGCGTGACGCTCCGCAGGACCGTGATCGAGGAAGTGGTGCTCCCGCCGGGCACCGAGGCGCCGAAGGCCGAGCCCGCCGCCGACAAGCCCAGGAACTGACCGCAGCCCCACCGAGACGAACGATGCCGACCTCCGCAGACTTCAAGCCCTCGCCCGTCCTCACCAAGCGCATCCCCGAGGATCGCGCCAAGCGCGCCACCGTGGGCTACGACCAGTACGTCGCCACTGGCGGCTACAAGGCGCTCGAGAAGGCGCTCGCCATGCAGCCCGGGGAGCTCGTGGAGCTCGTGAAGGGCGGCGTGGTGCGCGGCCGCGGCGGTGCCGGCTTCCCCGCCGGGCTCAAGTGGAGCTTCATGCCGGCCCCGGACGGCGGCCAGCGTTACCTGGCGATCAACTGCGACGAGGCCGAGCCCGGCACGTTCAAGGACCGGCTGCTGGTGGACTTCGACCCGCACCTGGTGCTCGAGGGCATCGCCATCGCGATGCACGCGTGCCAGCTGCACATGGCGTACTTCTTCATCCGCGGCGAGTACCACCACCAGGCGAAGGTCTTCCAGAAGGCCATCGACGAGGCCTACGCCCACGGCGTCTTCGGCAAGCAGGGCCTGCTTCGCGGCGCCGGGAAGCTGCCCGCCGAGGTGGTGCTGCACCGCTCCGCGGGCGCGTACATCTGCGGCGAGGAGACGGCGCTCCTCGAGGCCATCGAGGGCAAGCGCGGCTGGCCGCGCGTCAAGCCCCCGTTCCCGGCGGTGAAGGGCCTCTTCGGGCGGCCGACGCTCATCAACAACGTCGAGACGCTCGCGGCGGTCGTTCCGCTCCTGGAGCACGGGCTCGAGTGGTGGAAGAGGCTCGGCGTGGAGAGCACGCTCCCGGGCGGCATGCCGAGCTACGGCACCAAGCTGATGGGCGTGAGCGGCCACGTGAACCGGCCGAACGTCTACGAGCTGGAGCTGGGCATCCCCCTGCGGACGCTGGTGGAGAAGCACTGCGGCGGCATGCGCAACGGCAAGCGCTTCAAGGCCGCGATCGCCGGCGGCGTATCGATGGGCGTGCTCGGCACCGACCAGTACGACGCTCCCATGGACTTCGACATCGGCCGCAAGTACGACGTCCTCGGCCTGGGGACCGCGTGCCCGACGGTGTTCGACGAGGACACCGACATGGTGGCCGTGGCGCGCAACGTCTGCCGCTTCTTCAAGAACGAGAGCTGCGGCCAGTGCACCCCGTGCCGCGAGGGCAGCGGATGGCTGCTCAAGCTGCTGACGCGCATCGAGCGCGGCGCGGGCACCACCCAGGACCTCGACATGCTGCTCGAGGTGGCCGGAAGCATGGGCCTCACGCCCGGCACCACCATCTGCGGCCTCGCCGACGGCAACAACTGGTCGATCCGCACGATCGTCAACAAGTTCCGCCCCGAGTTCGAGAAGCGGGTCTCGCCGCGCTTCGTGCCGGTGTACGTCTCCGCGGCCGCGGGGCGCTGACGCGGTGGCATCCGGCGAACGACGTCCGACCCCGGGTGCCGAGGCCGCGCTGCCGGCGGGCGTCGAGCTCGGCGGCGAGGCATTCGCCGCGCTGCCGGGCGAGGACCGCGACTGGCTGCGGAACTCCGTGGCCCGGGTCCTCGGGACCTCCGGCCTCCGCATCGACCGCCTGGCCGTGGAGTTCGTGGGCGACGAGCGCATGCGCGCCATGCACTCGCGGCACATGGGGCTCGATTCCGTGACCGACGTCCTGACCTTCGCGCAGAACGCGCCGGGCGAGCCGATCGACGCCGACGTCGCCGTGTGCCTCGGCGAGGCCGGGCGTCGGGGCCAGGGCACCCGGGCCGGGATGCGCGGCGAGGCGCTCCTCTACGTGCTGCACGCCGTGCTGCACGCCGCGGGGCACGATGACCTCGACGAGGCGTCCTGCCGGCGGATGCACGCCGAGGAGGACCGCATCCTGGTGGCCGCGGGCTTCGGGCCGATCTTCGGCGAGGGGGCAGGGTGACGCCGCTCCTCCTCGTCTCCGCGTGCGCCACGCTGGTGGTCGTGAGCGTGCTCGCCGCGCTCGGTCGCTCGCTCGTGGAAGTCAGCGGGTCGGCGCTCGAGCGCGAGCTCGAGGGCCGCGGCACGCTCGCGGGCGGTCGCTGGATCCTCGGGCGCCTCGCGCAGGTGGAGTGGGCCGTCGCGTTCGCGCGCACGGTCGGCCGCATCGGCTTCACGGTGCTGGTGATCGCCATCGTGGCGGGCTTCGACGAGCCGCTCACGCCCTTGCGGCTCCTGGCGGCATGGGGCGTGTCGGTGCTCTCGATGTGGCTCCTGGCCACGGTGGTCGCCGGCGCGTTCGCGCGCCACGACCCGGCCGGCGTGATCGCCTCGTTCCTCCCGACGCTGCGGATCCTCTACGTGCCGCTCGCGCCGGTGCGCGCGGTGGCGGATGCCGTGGACGCGGCCGTCGGTCGCCGGCTCGGCTCCGGCACCGAGGGGGAGCGCCAGGAGGAGGAGCTCGCGAGCGCCATCGAGGACACCCAGCGGCAGGGCCTGATCGACGCCCAGGCCGCGGAGATCCTGGAGAACGTCGTCGACTTCGGGGACACCACGGTCGGCGCGGTCATGACCCCGCGCCCCAAGGTGGAGGGCATCGCCTACACCGACGACCTCGCGACGGTCCGCGACTTCGCGCGCCGGTCCGGCCACTCGCGCATCCCCGTCTACCGGGAGAGCCTCGATCACGTTGAGGGCATCCTCTACGTCAAGGACCTGGTGCCGCTCCTCGGCTCGCCGGCGGACGGGTTCAGGCTGCGCCCGTTCCTGCGCGCGCCGGTGCGCGTGCCCGAGTCAAAGCCGCTCCGCGAGCAGCTCCGCGACTTCCAGCAGTCCAAGGTGCACATCGCGGTGGTGGTGGACGAGTTCGGCGGCACCGCCGGCATCGTCACCATCGAGGACGTCATCGAGGAGCTCGTCGGCGAGATCCGCGACGAGCACGAGCCCGCCGGCGACGTGCCGCCCGTGGTGCGCGACTGCGGCGACGGCTGGTTCGATGCCGAGGGCCGCACCGTGATCCACGACCTGAACGCGGCGCTCGGGATCGACGTGCCCGAGGGCGAGGGGTTCGAGACCGTGGCAGGACTGGTCCTCGCGCGCCTCGGGCGGATCCCGCGCGTGGGCGACTGGTTCGTCGACCACGGCGCGCGGTTCGAGGTGACGGAGGCCAGCGTCACGGCCGTCCGGCGCGTGCGCGTCCGCCCGCTCGGCGACGGGTGACGCGGCGATGCGGCGTGCCCGTCCCCGGCCGCGGCGCGCCGGGACTCAGCCGAACTCGTCGCCCCGGAACGTGCTTGCGAGGTACGCGTTGCGCACCGCCTCGTCGTTGATGATCGACTTGGGGTCGCCGTCGCGGAGGTTGCGCCCCTCGTGGATGATGTACGCGCGGTCGCAGATCCGGAGCGTCTGCTGCACGTTGTGGTCGGTCACGAGCACTGAGATCCCCTCGGAGGTGAGCTTCCGCACCTCCTCCTGCAGGTCCTGCACGGTGTGCGGGTCCACCGCCGCGAACGGCTCGTCGAGCATGAGGATCTTGGGCCGGTTGATCAGGGCGCGCGCGATCTCGAGCCGGCGCCGCTCGCCGCCGGAGCAGGTGCGTGCCTCCTCCTTCGCCTTGTGCTCGAGGTGGAACTGCGCCAAGAGCTGCCGCGCGCGCTCGAGGCGCTGCGGCTTGGTGAGCGGCTGCAGCTCGAGCACCGCGAGCAGGTTGTCCAGGCACGTGAGGCGCTGGAACACCGATGGCTCCTGCGCCAGGTAGCCCATGCCCGCCAGCGCATGGCGGTACATCGGGAGCATGGTCACGTCGCGCCCGTCGAAGAGCACTCGGCCCGCCTCGGGCGTGATCATGCCGATGGTCATCCGGAAGCTCGTGGTCTTCCCGGCGCCGTTGCGCCCGAGGAGCCCCACGATCTCGCCCTGGCCCACGGTGAGGCCGACGCCGTCGACGACGCGACGACCGTTGTAGCTCTTGACGAGCCCTTCGACCTCGAGGACGGGCATCGATGCAGTGTATTACACTCGGCGCATGCGACCCGTCCGGCACGCGTTCCCCATCCGCCCGGGCCGTGCGCTCGCCATCGGTGCATCGCTGGCCGCGCTGGCCGCGAGCACCGGCTGCGTGCGCCGCGAGATCGAGGTCACGTCCACGCCGCCGGGTGCGCTGCTCACCGTCAACGGCCGCGACATCGGCCGAACGCCTGCGCGCATGCGGTTCACCTTCGACGGCACCTACGACGTTCGGCTCCGCCTGGCCGGCTACGAGTCGGTCACGGGCAAGGGCACGACCGACATGCCGGTATGGGACTTCATGGGGGCCGACCTGGTGGCCGAGATGGCGCCGGCGGACATCCACCGGCTGGAGCGGTGGCACTTCGACCTGGTGCCGGAGGCTGATGCCGCCGTCGGCCTTCGCGACCGGGCGGATGCCGCGCGGCGCGACGCGGAGTCCATGCCGTCGCAGGCGCCCGATGCGCCGTCGCCGGCACCCACCGCGACGCCCGAGGGTGCGCGTCGGGGCGGCTAGGCACCCGCCGACCGCACGAACGCCCGCAGCGCCGCGTTGAGCGGCACGTTCGCCGCCGGCCACGCATGGTCATCGAGGCGCTCGACCGACTCCCACCGGCACTCCGCCGCCGCGAGCGGCTTGGGGTCGGCGCCGCGCGGGCCGCGGAACGCCACCAGTTCGATGACGATCGCGCGCTCGCGGGCGAGTCCCGCGTCCTCGTGCGACGACCGCGCCACCACGGTGGCCGAACTCGGGTCCACGGCGAGTCCCGTCTCCTCGAGGAGTTCGCGCGCGGCGGCCTCGGCCGCCGACTCGCCGGGCATGACCTTGCCGCCCGGGTACTCCCACAGGCCCCCGCGGATCGCCCCGGCGTTTCGGCGGGCGATGAGCACTTCCATCCCGTCGGGACCCTGCCGGAGGACCGCTGCGGCGGCGATCCGGAGAGAATCGGCCGCGGGGGGCTGGCTGCCGGCGGCAAGGTCCGGGGTCGGTTCTTGGGGCATGGCGGGGGATGGGGCGGAACACACCCCCGAAACAAGTTGAAAAACCCTGCCAATCCGGGGGTTCGCCGGGGGGCGGCGGCGAGGGGATGGACGATACTAGGTGTCTGGCCTCCGGGGCCACGGACAACCCTGCTTCTTCGCGGTCTCGCTTCGCCGAGGCCGTCGATCTGCCGCCGCCGGTCGTGTCGGAGCGCCCGGCGGCGGCGCCTTTTTTGGGCCCGTGCCATACTTCGTGGCATGAACACCTGCCGCGCGGCCGTTGCACTCACTGCGTTCATCGGCACCGCCGCGCTGGCCGGCGCCCCGGAAGGCGATGCGCTCGCGCTCATGGCACGGCGGCAGGCTCCCGAAGCCGAGGGCGGTGACGGCGCGACGATCCCCGCAGCCGCGCCGGTTGCCGTGGCGCGCTTCGGCGCGCAGTGGTCGTGGCGGCTCAACCTGGAGGCGGACTGGATCGGCGACTTCCAGGGTGCCAACGAGGCCATGGTCCGCGTCGGCGCCTCGTGGTTCTTCTTCGAGAACGTCGAGCTGGCCGGGTACGTCACCGGCGGCTACGTGTGGCAGGCGGTGGAGAACGCCGGCACCTACGGCCTCGACCTCGAGCTCCGGTGGCACTTCCTTGCCGAGGACACGTGGTCGCTCTTCGCAAGCGTCGGCGGCGGAGTGATGGGCTCCACCGCGAGCGTTCCGGAGGGCGGATCCGAGTTCAACTTCACGCCGTCCGCCGGCCTCGGCGCCACCTTCGAGGTTGCGGACGGGCTTCGCCTGTATCTCTCGGCCCGCTGGTTCCACATCTCCAACGCCGGCACCTTCGCCGACAACCCCGGTCGGGACAACCTGAGCCTGTGGGCGGGGCTGAGCTTCGGGCTCTGAAGCCCGCGCAGGCGGATCAGGGCTTCGGGTATCCGCCTGGATTTGCCTGCATCCAGCGCCACGCGGATTCCACCATCGGCGTGAGCGTGCGGTGCCGCGGGCTCCAGCCGAGTTCCCGCATGATGCGCGCGGGGTCGGAGAGGAGCACCGGCGGGTCGCCCGCACGGCGCGCCGCCACCTGCACGGGGATTGGCCGACCGACCACGCGCTCGCACTCGGCGAACACCTCGCGCACGCTGAACCCGTGGCCGATGCCGACGTTGAACGCGTCGCAGCGGTGCGGGTGCAGCGCCTGGAGCGCATCGACGTGTGCCGTCGCGAGGTCCTCCACGTGCACGTAGTCACGGATGCACGTGCCGTCCGGGGTGGGGTAGTCGGTGCCGAAGAGCTGCAGCGCGGGGCGCTGCCCGAGCGCCGCCTGCAGCGCTGACGGCACGAGGTGGGTCTCGGGCGTGTGGTCCTCGCCGAGCAGGCCGTCGGATGCGCAGCCCGCCACGTTGAAGTAGCGGAGCATGGTGGCGCCGAACGCGCGTCCCTCCGCGCGCGCGGCATCCACCTCGCCGCGGATGATCGCCTCGCACGCGAGCTTGCTGGCGCCGTACGGGTTCACCGGGACCTGCGGGGTGTCCTCGGCGATGGGCATGCGTTCGGGCGCGCCGTAGGTGGCGGCGGTGGACGAGAACACCATGCGCTCGGTGCCCGCCGCGCGCATCGCCTCGAGCAGGCTGCTGGTGCCGCCCACGCCGCAGCTCCAGTACATCGCCGGGTGGGCGACCGACTCGCCCACCAGCGTGAAGGCCGCGAAGTGGAGCACGGCGTCCGGGCGCTCCTCCGCAAGGAGCGCCGCGAGCGCGGCGCGGTCACGCAGGTCGAGGTGCACGAATCGGAGCCGGCCGTCCGCCACGCGCTCGAGTGCCTCGATGGCCCCCCGGTGGCCGCGGACAAGGGAGTCCACCGCCACCACCCGCCGCGCCCCGCGGGCAAGCAGCTCGCGGACCGTGTGAGACCCGATGTACCCGGCGGCACCCGTGACGAGATAGTTCACGGGGGCAGATTATCGCGCCACGCGGACCGGGCATGGATGGGAGGCATGTTCAGGTACCATGTGTTGGCCAGGCGGCCATGGACGGCTGCCCCCGAACCCGCATGGACCTCGCCTCTCCCACCCGACCCTCTACCCGCGACCCAGCGACCCCAGCCCTCGTGCCGGCTGCGGCGCTGCCTCGTGGCACCGACTCCTCCAACGCACTCCGGCTTTCCGGGACCGTGGCGCTCGGGTCCATCCCGGCGGACGACCCCCGCCTGGCGGCCCTGCGGCGCGCCTGTGCGCTGCTTGAATCGCTCGAGGCCGAGCGCCGGGCGCTGGACCTCCGGCTGGAGTCGGCGCGGCGGCTGGACCCCATGCGCCAGGCCACGGGCCGGACCGCGCTGGACGCCGCCGTGGCCGAGACGCGCGAACTGGTGCGCCAGCTCGACGAACTCCTGTGCACCGCCGCCGAGAGCGCCCGTGCGGCAGGAACCACCCAAACGAAGGACCTGCCATGAGCACCACCGCCGAGGGCGCCGCTGCCACCTCCGGCCAGGGGGCCGTCCTCGACCTGCAGCAGGTCGCCATGGCCGACCGCCTCCGTGCGTTCGACGATGCCCTTGACTACCGCGGCGACGTCACGCTCACCCTCGTCGACGGGACCCGCGTGGAGTGCTTCGTCTTCGACCGTCGCCCGGGGCCGTCGCTCGCCGAGTCGTTCGTGCGGGTGATGGCGGCCGCCGACGGTGCCCGCCGGAGCATCCCGTACGACCGGATCGTGCGTCTGGAGTTCACGGGGAAGGACACTGCCGCCGGCAAGACCTGGGAGAACTGGGTCCGCCGGTACGTCGAGAAGCGCCTCGCCGGCGAGCGCGCGAGCATCGAGTCCGAGCCGCTCGACTGATTCGCCCGCGCAGCGCGGCCGGGGCCAGCAAGCTCAGGCTTCAGGTTTCAGGCCTCGGGGCTCGGGCCTCAGTCAGGGCTCACGTCGCCCGAGGGCTCAGGGCTGGAACTCGCGCCCGTGCTCGAGGTCCCGCACCTTCCAGCGGAATTCCTTCGCCATCCGGAGCATGACGACGTAGCCGATGTCGTCGTCGGAGATCCGCAGGATCATCTGTCGGATGGGGTCCTCGCCCGGGGGGAGCAGGATCTCCAGCCCCGGCCCGTAGAGGAGGTCCTCGCCCGGGGCCTCGGGGCCCGTGTTGCAGTGCGAGAGGCCGTCCACGATCTCGGCGCGCGAGCCGAGCGGGACGAGTTCGCCGTCCGCCGAGGCTTCGCGGCTGAGGATGACGAACTCGGGGCGGGGCATCGGGCTGAGCAAGATAGCGGGATCGGCGACCGCCGTCAGCGGGAGGCTGCCCGGCACACGGCGTCGACGAGCCGACCGAGCGGCACGGGCTTCACGAGGTATGCCGCGGCGCCCATCGACTCGGCGAGCGCCGCGTGGCGCTTGCCTTGGTTTGCGGTGACCATCACCACCGGCACCGGCGGCACCATGGCACGAACCTTCTCGAGCACGGAGAAGCCCGACTGGCCGGGAAGCATCATGTCGAGGACCACGGCGTCGGGCCGGGTGGCGGAGGCCCGGTGCAGCGCCGTGCTTCCGTCGGGGGCATCGTCGATCACCGCGCCCTCCGCGCGGAGCGCGATGGACATGGCGGCGCGGATGTCCGGGTCATCGTCCACGACGAGGACCCGCAGCCCGGCGAGGCGGCCGGCGCCCGCACTCACGCCGCGGCCCCTGCCAGCTCGCGGCCCCGGCGCTCGCAGTCGCCTTCCAGCCGTGCCAGCGCGGCATCGTCGACCCAGGGGAGGGTGCGGAGCTTGGCCTTGATCCGCTCGGGGAGGGGCTTTCCCTCGCGCTCCCACCGGGGCCGGCTCTTCCAGCGGCGGTGGATCCAGAGGTACTGGCCCGGGTCGAGCAGCACGGCGCGCTCCATCGCGTGCGTGTAGCGCGCCGTGACGTAGAAGACGGGGTCATCGTGCTCGGCCCAGTCGGCTGGACGGATGATGTCGGTGGTGCGCAGCCGGTAGCGGAAGCCGTCGCCGTCGCGCAGGGCCACGCCGACGGCGATCGGCAGCGAGTAACGGATCGCGAGCAGCGCGATCGACTTGTATGCGCTGGCCATCTGGCCGAAGTAGGGCACGAAGACGCCGTCCTCGCCCGCGTTCTGGTCGGCGATGAACGCGATGCGACCGCCGGCATCGATGATGCGCTGGAGTTCCTCGGTGGCCCCGAACTTGGTGATCACGCGCATCCCGCGCGCCTCGCGCTTCCCGAGCGCCCACCGCCACAGCCACGGATTGTCCAGCGGGCGCGCCAGCGCGTGCATCCTGAACCCCATGATGGTGGGGAAGAACCCGAGCAGTTCCCAGTTGCCCGCGTGCGGCGCAAGGAAGATGGCCGGCCGCTCGCCGATCATGAGCTCCACGCCCTCGCGCGCGCCGGAGATGTCCACGTGCCGCTGCCACGTCTCCTCGGTGAGGAGCCGGGGCAGCTGGAAGGCGTCCACCATGTAGGTGCGGAACATGTACCGGACGCTCTCGAGGGAGAGCTCCATGCACTCGGCATCGGTGAGGTGGGGCAGGCTCCGGCGGATGTTCCCCGTCGCGCGCTCGAGTCGGTGCGGGTTCATGCGCGCCCAGGCATCCGCCGTGAAGGCGGCGGTGCGCAGGTTCTGCTCAGGCGGGAACGCGCCGAACAGCCACGCGAAGCTGCGTGCTCCTGCGTACTGCGCGAGGTGGACTGCGACCTGGCGCGCACCCGTGCGGAGGTGCGGGGGGCGGGCCATGCGCGCTTCAGCGACCTTCGTTGGTCAGCACCTGCATCCGGTTCCAGTTGAGCACCGGGATGCGGGCGGTCTGCGCCTCGTTGAAGAGCGCCTCGTAGGTCTCGAACGCCTTCTGCTGCTCGAAGTGCGCCGTGTAGGCGCCCTCGTCGGCATCGGTGGCGAGGTCCACGGGCTTGGTGGGCTTCACGCCCATCACGACGAAGTCGAGGTCCGCGCGGATGGTGTCGCCGTCGACCACGTTGCCGCCCCAGCTCTTGATGCGGCCGCGGACGAACTCGGCCTCGGCCGCGGTGGCCTTGCCGTCGTTGTCGACGTCGAACTTGCCGTGCACCATGAACTTGTAGCGGTAGTCCGGGCTGAAGATCACGTTGGCGATCACGTCGTCCTTGACGATCGGGCGGGGCGGACGGGCGCCGAACCGCTGCTCCTCGGGGATGACGCGCGCGGTGGAGGTGTTCTCGTCCACCTTCAGCACCTGGATGCGGGCCTTGCCCGGGATCAGGTCGCCCGTGGTCGGGTTGTACTGGATGGCGCTGGCGCTGTCGTAGACGTCGAACGTCATGCCGGGCTGGACGCGCTGCTTGGAGCCGATCGAGATGAACACCTCGCCGTTGGTTCCCGACACGTCGATGACGCGGCCGTCGGCGAGCGATGCCGCGTTCTCCGGCTTCACGCGGTACTGCTCGACGGCCTTCTGCAGGTCCGCGACGCGGCCCGAGAGCTCGGCGCGCGAGGTCGACACCGTGTCGATCTGGGTCTGCATGTCGGCGATGGCGTTGCGGTGGCGCTGGTCCATCTCGTCCTGCGCCTTGGTGACGGCGGCCACGGTCTCCTTGACCTGGTCGCCGTACTTGGCGGTCTCGGCGCGGTAGCCGTCCACCTGGCCCTCGACGCGCTTCTTCGCCGCCTCCGCGCCCTCGGCGGCCTTGCGTGCCTCCTCGCGCGCGGTCTTGGCGTCCGACTGCGCCGACGAGACCTGCTTCTTCAGGTTGTCGTTGTCCTGGGTGAGCTGGTCCACGCGCGAGCGCATCGACTCGAACTCGACCTTGAGGTTGCCGACGTTGTCCGCGTTGAGCGCCTTCTTGATGTCGTCGATGCCCGACTCGGGCGAGCTGCCGCTGCCGCCCATGACGAAGGTCGAGAGGGCGGTGTAGGCGGTGCGCGTCTTCGCTTCCCGTTCGGTGGCGGACCGCTCGGCGGCGGTGGCGTTCTGCTTCAGCTGGGCGGCCTTGTCGCCCTCGATGTAGAAGTAGATCGTCGAGGCCAGGAGGCCGACGGTCAGGATCACGAAGACGACGAGGCTGACCACGATGCCGGTCGTGCGCTGGTTCATGGGGGGCGGACCTCTGAGGACGGTCCCGGCGACTGCCGGGCGCTGGTGAAGACGCACAGTGTCCGGAAACCGGGCACTGCCGTCAAGTGATCCCGATACGAACGGGCACTCGCCGGGGTTGCGCGGGAGCGGGTCGGGGCGCGGTGGCGGTCGGCGGTGCGCGGCGGGAGTGGGCGCCGGTGCAGGCTTATTGGCAGCGGCGCGGCTGTTGCGGGAACAGGCGACCCGTGGCATACTGTGCGGCTCTTCACTGCACCGAGGAACCACTGTGCCGAATACCGAGTCCGCCAAGAAGCGAGTCCGTCAGAATGCCAAGCGCAACGCCCTGAACAACTGGCGCAAGCGCAAGGTCAAGGATCAGGTCAAGTCGTTCCTGGCGGCCGTGCACGGCAAGGACATCAAGGCGGCCGAGGCCGAGTACCGCAAGACCGTGTCCGCGCTGGACAAGGTCGCGAGCAGCTCGACGATGCACAGGAACACGGCATCGCGCCAGAAGAGCCGGCTGCACAAGCGGCTGAAGGCGCTGCAGGGCGCCGCGAAGTGACCCCGGCGGCGGCAGCGGTCCGCCTGCTGTGCCTGGACGTCGACGGTGTCCTGACCGACGGGACGGTGGCCCTCGACGACCTCGGCCACGAGACGAAGCGATTCAACGCGAAGGATGGCCTGGGGATCTCGCTGTGGCGCAGGCTGGGCGGCGAGGTGGCCGTCATCACTGGCCGCGCCGGGCTTGCAGTGCGGCATCGCCTGGAGGAACTCGGCGTCCGCCACCTGTACTCGGGAAGCCACGACAAGCTGCACGACCTCCGCGCCGCGGCCTCTGCATGCGGTGTTCCGCTGGAGGCGGTGGCGTTCGTGGGCGACGACCTGCCGGACCTTCCGGCGATGCGCGCGTGCGGCTACCCTGTGGCCGTCCACGATGCCGCGGCCGAGGTTCGTGCCGCCGCGGCGTTCGTGACCGCTGCGCCAGGCGGGCGCGGCGCGGTGCGAGAGGCCGTGGAGCACCTGCTTCGGACCCAGGATCGATGGAGCGACGCCCTGGCCATCTTCGATGCGGCACCCGCGCCCGGCGTCCGGGCGGGGGGCGTCGGTGAGCGGCCCCGAAGCGGCTGACCGCGAGTGGCAGCGGCGCCGCCGCCGACCGTATCTCTGGACCGCGGGGGCCGTCGCCCTCTCGTTGGCGCTCGTGGGCGTGGCATGGTGGGTGGACCGCTCGCGCCCGGAGGCGCGCGCGCCGGGGAAGGTCCGGCAGCGTCCGGTGGCCGAACTGGTGACGCCCTCGCCGCTGAGCGAGCAGGAACGCTCGGGCACGGGGCCCGCGTTCGGTTCGCAGGAGTCCGTCCGGCTGGAGCAGGGTGCTTGGATCCAGGTGGCCGATGCCGCCGGCAACCTGAAGCAGCAGTACACCGCGACGCGCATCGATCCGCTTCCCGACAAGCGCCTCGACATGACCGACCCACGCGCGGTGCTCTACGGCGAGGGCGGACGCATCGTCACGATGCGCGCCGACTCGATGGCCGCGCGCGTGCCGAAGCGCGCGCTCGAGAGCGGGCGGCTCGCGGGGAACGTGGTGATCAGGATCTTCCGGCCGCGCGACGGCCGCCCCGTGGACCTGAAGGTCGACCAGCCCGACGTCACGGTCGAGAGCCCGGAGGCCGACTTCGACTCCGAGAGCGGGGAGATCCGCTGCGACCGCCAAGTGCGGATCTCGGGCGAGGTCATCACGTTCGACGGCGAGGGCCTCTCGCTGACGCTGTCGCAGGACGGCAAGAACCTCGAGCGGCTGGTGGTGGACCGTGCGCTGGCCCCCGTGCGCATCTCGCGTGCGGCGGTGGAGGCGCAGGCCAAGCGGCGCGAGGCCGAGGCCGGGAACGTGCCGCCGGCTGCGGCGCCCGCGGCCGCGCCTGCTCCCGCGGCGGCAGCGCCCGGGCCGTGGCGTCTGGGGCCGTGGCGTCTGGGGCCGTGGCGTCCGGGGCCGGGGCGTCCGGGGCCGTGGCGTCCGGCAAGGCCAACGCAAGCGGCGGTAAGCGCAGGGGCACGGGCGGCGCGGCGGCCGGGGCATCGGCCCCGGCGGGCCCGCGCCTCTTCCAACTCACGATGCATGACGGCGTGGAGATCGTCTCCAACGAGGAGGAGCGCCGCACGACGGTGCGCGGGTCGCGCGTCGACGCGTTCTTCATGCTGAAGGGCCGGAGCGGGATGAACCTGGCCGCGCGCGACCCGTTCGGGCCGACCTCGCGGCCGCTGCCGGCGGTCGCGGTGGCCGGTCCGCCGGCGCGCGCCGTGGCTGCGCTGGCGCTCGGCGCGGTGGCGCAGGACGACGAGGACGTGGTGACGGTCACCTTCGGCGGCAAGCTGGTGATGGCGCCGGCACCCGAGGGCACGCCCGCGCTGGGTGCGCCGGACGCGGTGCGCATGGTGGTGACGGGGTCGCCGGCCACGGTGGTCGACTCGCTCAGCGAGGCGCGCATCGAGGCGGCGACCGCGACGTTCGAGACCAAGGTTGACCGCGTCGAGCTGGTGGGCACGGTGGACGAGCCCGCCTCCGTGGAGACGCCGGACTTCACGCTCGGGGCGCGGCACTTCACGCTCGACCGCGCGGCCGGGCGCGGCGCAAGCGACGGGCCCGGGACGATCGTCATGGGCGGTGCGGGTTCAAAGCCGCTCGTGGTGTCGTGCGGCACGGGCATGACGCTCGCGCTCGAGCCGGGCACCGGCGACGCGGAGGGGACCTTCCGCGGGGCGGAGTTCGTCGGCGACGTCGATGCACGCAGCCCCGACTTCGAGATGCAGTCGGGGCGCCTCGCGGTGGAGGCTCGGCCCGTCGGCACCAAGGACGTGCCCCGCCGCATCCTGGCCACCGGCGGCGTGAGGGCGCGCGCGCTCGGCTCGGGCAAGGGCACGTTCAGCGCGCAGTCGGTGGACATCGCTCTCTCGCCGAACGCCGAGGGCGAGGCGCAGCCGCGCACCTTGGTGGCGACCGGCGGCGTGGCCGCGGGCGACGACGCGCAGTCGCTGTGGTGCACCACGCTGCGGACCACGTTCATCCCGCGCGCCGCGGGCAGCGGTGCGGCGGGCGGCGTGGGAAGCGACCTCGGCGAGGTGGTGGCCGAGGGCCCGGTTGAGCTCCGGATGCAGGACGGCGGGCGCGCGTTCGCCTCGCGGCTCGAGGCCGATGGCGCCGGCCGGAGCGCACGGCTGTTCGGGCCCGACGTGATGGTGGTGCGCGGCAACCTGGTGCTCGACCAGCTGGCGGAGGTGCGCGTGCAGGAGGCGCCGGTGCGGGTCAGCGCACTGGGGCCGGGACGCGCGAGCGGATTCCGCGACCCGGTGATCGCGGCCACGGACGGCGCGGCGGGCCCCGTCGGGCGGCCGCGCATCGGCGGCCTTCCGCAGATGCAGGCCACCTGGCGCGACTCGCTGGCGTTCGCCGACGGCGCGGTGAAGGGCACCGGCGGCGAGCCCGACCGCGGGCTGCTCCTCCTGCAGGGCGGCGTGAAGGTCCGGGCCTCCCGGGAGCCGCGCGAGGCCGAGGCGCTCGATGCGCAGGAAGTGGAGATCGAGACGCTGCCGCGCACGGCGCAGGCCGCGCGCAAGGGTGCCGGAGACGCGCAGTCGGTGGGGCAGATGCGCGCCAAGGGCGAGGTCCGCCTGGAGGCACGCCAGTGGGCGGACGGCCGCCGGCAGGGCGATCCGCGCCTCTTCCGCCTGAATGCCCCGAACATCGCCTACGACGGGCGCGACGGATCGGCGTTCGTCGACGGCGCGGGGTCGCTGCTCGTCTTCGACCCGCCGCCCGTGGTTGGACCGGAGCGCGCGGACGACCCGAAGAGCCCGTTCTCGCCGCACGGCACCACGCGCTTCGCGTGGAAGCGCTCGCTCGGCATGGAGCGACGCCCGGACAACACCAGCCGCATCACGCTGGAGCGCGAGGTCGTGATGGACCACCTCGGCAACTCGTCGGAGGCCACCGGCACCGTGAGCGCCGACCGCATGATGGCCACGGTGCGCGGGTTGGACGGCGCGAAGCCGGCCGCGGGCACGGGCGACGTGGCCATGTCGCTCGGCGGTGCGGCGGAACTGACGAGGATCGCGGCGGACGGTCGCGTGGTGGTGCGCACGTCGGAACTCGACGTCGAGGCCGGCGAGTTCGAGCTGGATGTTCCGTCGCAGGTCGGCGCCGCCCGCGCCGAGGTCGGCCGGCTGGTCACCGTCATCCAGCGCGGGCGCGCGTCTCCGCTTCGCGGGCATGCGTTCCGATGGGACCTGGTGAAGGGGACGCTCTCCGTGGAGGGAGCGCGGGGCGTGGTCGGGCGCTGACCGAAATCCGCTCCTGGTTCGTTTGGCACCAATTGTTTCTCCGGAGAAATCGACGGAGAGTTGTTGAAGTCGGGTGGGCGGTTGACTGGGTCCGGTGGTTCCGGCGGTGGCCGCGCCCCTTCGTCGCGCCGGGGGTCCCGTGCTCACTGCGGGGCGCTCGCCGAATGGCGGGTTGCGTTCCCCGGATTCGATCGCACGCTGATGAACGACAACAGGCGTCCGACCGCCTCCCGACGAACGGCGCCCCGAGCCGACAGCGAACGGTGGTGGCCTCATCAAGCGAGTTGTTGCACGCCCCGGCCGCGCGCGCCTCGCCGCAGATGCGCCCGTCGCGTGCAACTTGTCCGAGCGACTGAGGCCACCG
>VGXR01000049.1 GCA_016873255.1 Planctomycetota bacterium | reverse complement strand
GCGCGTCGCGGTGCTCAATGTCGTCGGACTCAGCCCCAGCGTCTTCGCGCGCAGGAAGTGCCCGCGCCTCCAGGCGTTCGCGCAGCGCTCGGGCGGCATCCGCACGCTGACCACCGACCTCCCCGCAGTCACCTGCAGCGTGCAGGCATCCATGCTCACGGGCCGCAGGCCAGGCGAGCATGGCATCGTGGGCAACGGCTGGTTCGACCGCGACTTGCAGGAAGTGCACTTCTGGAAGCAGTCGAACCGGCTGGTGCAGGGGCCGCTGGTATGGGACACGCTGCGCGAGCGGGCGCGTGCCGCCGGGCTGCCGCAGCCAACCGTGGCAAACAGCTTCTGGTGGTTCAACATGGGTTCGGGCGTGGACGTGGCCGTGACGCCGCGGCCGCAGTACCGCGCCGACGGGCGCAAGGTCCCTGACTGCTGGACGCACCCCGCGGGCCTTCGGGACGAGCTGCAGCGCGAGCTGGGGCCCTTCCCGCTGTTTCGCTTCTGGGGCCCGGGCGCGAGCATCGAGAGCACCGACTGGATCGCGCGGGCCGCGATGCGCGTGGAGGACCGCTGCCAGCCCGCGCTGCAGCTCGTGTACCTGCCGCACCTCGACTACTGCCTTCAGAAGTTCGGGCCCGGCGATGCGCGGGTCGACGCCGAGATCCGCGAGGTCGATCGCGTGTTCGGCGTGCTCGAGGACTTCCTGTGCGAGCGCGGCGTGCATCTCGTGGCGCTGAGCGAGTACGGAATCGCGCCGGTGGACCGTGCGGAGTTCCCCAACCGCCTGCTGCGCGAGGCGGGGCTCCTCGCCGTGCGCGACGAGGATGGCCGCGAGCTGCTTGACCCCTTCGAGAGCCGCGCATTCGCGGTGTGCGACCACCAGGTGGCCCACGTCTACGTGCGGAACGCGCACGACATCGACGCGGCAAGGGCCGTCCTGACGGGTGCCCCCGGCATCGGGGATGTGCTCGATGCGGACGCGCAGCGCGCGCTCGGCATCCACCACGCGCGCAGCGGCGAGCTCCTCGCGGTCTCCGCGCCGGGCGCGTGGCTTGCGTACCCGTGGTGGACGGACGACGCACGCGCGCCTGACTACGCGCGCACAGTCGACATCCACCGCAAGCCCGGATACGACCCGCTGGAGCTCTTCATGGATCCGGCCATCCGTGCGCCCTCGGCCTACGTGGCCGCGCAGCTCGCGAAGCGGAAGCTCGGGTTCCGCGCGCTGCTCGAGACGGTGCCGCTCGATGCGTCGCTCGTCAAGGGAAGCCACGGTCGCGTGGAACGCGGTTCGCCGTATGCGCCGGTGCTGCTTGCCGATGGGCTCGACCACCTCGACGCCGGGCCGCACCCCGTGACGGCGGTGCACGATGCCATGGTGCACCTGGTGGAGCGCACATGACGCGACTGGTGTGGGCGGTGGCGCTTGCGCTGCTCGCGATTGCGGCAGCGGCGGCGCTGTGGCGGCCGGGCGTGGTGCGCGCGCGGCCGGATCCGGCGGGTGGGGGAACGCCCGTCGCCTCCGTGTGCCCGATGCCACCGGCGCAGCCGGCGCCCGCGTCGGCGCCGGCCACGGGGACAGATGCACTCGATGACCTCCTCGGCGGTTCGCTGCTTGCAGGCAGTGCCGCCCCGCAGGCCGCGGCCCCTGAGGTGACGGTGGGTGCACCGGCGCGCATCGAGCGCGTGGATGACCGCACCATCCGCGTGGATGACCGCTTCACCATCCGGGGCAGCGGCACCGAGGCCGATCCGTACCAGGTGTCGTGGGAACTGCTTGCGAGCTCGGCGCAAGGGGTGGATGCCGCGGCCGGCCGCTACGAGATTCCCGGGCGCATCGCCGACCTGCGCGGCGCGTGGATCCGCATCTCCGGCTACTGGGCACCGCCGCTTCAGGTGCTGGAGACGCGCGAGGCCATGGTGATGCTCAACAAGTGGGATGGCTGCTGCATCGGGCTGCCTCCCACGCCGTTCGATTCCATCGAGGCCAGCTTCGTGCAGCCGCTGGCGGTGAAGGGGAAGCACCTCTTCCGCTTCGGCACCTTCAAGGGACGGCTGTCCGTGGAGCCGTTTGCCGCAGGCACGTTCCTGCTGGGGATGTACCGACTGCAGGACGCCGTGCTGGAGACGTCGTCGTGAGCGCACCGGCGCACGCGCCGGCCGAGGATCCCCGCCGCGGCGGGCCGCTCCGCATCGGCGCGCTCACGCTTGATTCGCCGCTCCTCCTGGCGCCCATCGCAGGCCACTGCGACCTTGCCTTTCGCATCCTCTGCCGCGAGCAGGGGGGCGTGGGGCTGGCAAGCACCGATCTCCTGAATTGCCGGGCGGTTCTGCGCGAATCGCCCAAGAGCCTTGAGCTTGCGGCCACCGACCCGGCGGACAGCCCATGCGGCATGCAGCTCTACGGCAACTGGGAGGACCCGCTGCCGGAGGCTGCGCGCTGGGCCATCGACCACGGCGCCGACCTGATCGACATCAACATGGGATGCCCGGTGGACAAGGTGGCCAAGAAGAACGGCGGTTCGCTGCTGCTCTGCGACGCGCGAGGCACGGTGCGGCTTGCCGAGCGGATCGTGCAGGCGGTCGAGGCGCACGCCGGGGGCCGCGTGCCGGTGACGGCGAAGATGCGGCTTGGCTGGGACCAGGGGCAGTTCGTGGCGCCGGATCTGGCGCGTGCGCTCGAGGACGTGGGCATCCAGGCCGTCACCGTGCACGGGCGCTGGACGGTGCAGAAGTTCTCGGGTGAAGCCGACTGGGACCGCATCGGCGAGGTGGTCGCGGCGGTGCGCGCGATCCCCGTGATCGGCAACGGCGACGTCACCGAGCCAGAGCATGTGCCCGAACTCATGCGCCGCAGCGGCTGCCACGGGGTGATGATCGGGCGCGGTGCGCTGCGCACGCCGTGGATGTTCCGGCGCGCGCTGTCGCTCCTGCGTAGTGGCAGTCCAGGGCCCGAGCCCACGTTCCGCGAGAAGCTCGATTGCATCGGCCGACACCTCGACCTCCTGGAGCAACACCACGACGAAACCCACATCCTGCACTGCATGCGCAGCCGGATCAGCTGGTACGGCAAGACCATGGGCCCGGTGAAGGGGCTCAAGGAAGGTTTCCGGACTGCGGGGCGGGTGGCTGACATGCGGTCCACGCTCCAGGAGTGGGTCACGCGCGCTGGCGCTGCCTGAATATTGACCACAACCCGGTCGAGCAGGAATTTCCGCCCGATTTCTTGCCCTCGGCAGAAACCCCATTATGTTTGCCCGGTCCGAACTGTTTGTCTCGGACTGGTGTTGGGAAAGGTCATCTGAAAATCGGTCGGCCTGAGGGAAAGGGTCTGACCGTGTCCCCCGAAGGAGGGCGGCACATGGTTTCTGTGAATCTGCTCGCGGCAGCTGCCGCGCTGGGAATTGGTTGCGCCGCCACGGCGGATGTTGTGACGATCTCGCAGTCGTTCTACAACGCCTCGTTCTCCACGCGCAACTTCTACTTCACGCAGTACCTCAACGTCGCCGGCGGCTCGCCCTCGGCGATCATGAGCGGCTCGGTCTCCGCCACCCTGACCGACGTGAACGGCAACGGTGTGGCCATGATCTCGAACGCAGGCGGCAACGCGATGTACCGGGCCATGGTGAACGACACGGTGGTGCGTTCGCTCTGGACCACCTACTCGTTCAGCGTCGCTGGCGCGTACCTGAGCCAGTCGACCCCTGCCGTGGCGACCCCTGGCCCCACGCAGTCGTTGTTCATGAACGAGGCGCTGCCCACAGGCGTGCCCGCCGACGGGACGCTCGCCATCGAGCTGGCCTTCTCGCTGAGTGCCGGTGACTCGGTGACGTTCGCGGCAACGTTCAGCGTGGTGCCCGCACCCGGCGCCATCGCCATGGTCGCCATCGCCGGTGGAATGGCCTTCGGTCGCCGCCGCCGAGCCTGAGTTCAGTTATCGCTCGGCCTTGGGCAGGTGTTTGCTTGCCCCAGACCCATACCGATTCGATCTTCGGTCTCCAGAGGACAGTTCGTCGAGCGAGGCATAGGAAAGGATGTTGGAGATGCGAGTCAACGTGATTTCAACCCTGGCTGCCGCAACCATGGCGGGCTCCGCGCTTGCGGGCATTCCCGTCATGCAGGTGGCAGTGTCCAGTTCGTCGGGCGGAAGCGGCACCGCGGTGCCCGTGGGCACGCCGAGCGGCGCGCCCAACCAGTACAGCTACTCGGGCGTGCTTTCCGCGGTCGGGTTCGTGTCCAACTTCAACCTGGTGGCCACCGACACCGAGGCCTCGTCGCGCGCAGTGCTCGGCGGGCAGTTCTCGATCGTGAACACGGCCGCCACGTTGCAGACGTTCACGGTGGACATCTCGGCGAGCACGGTCACGCAGGGGCCGAGCAGCCTGACGGGCGGGTCCATGAGCGGCGTCCTCACCGGCAACGGCGACGGCGGCTTCTTCGGAAGCAGCGGCGGCCAGTCGATCTGGAACGCCTTCATCCGCACGGGCGGCACGAACAACCTGGTCGCGTCGCTCCTGAACGCGCCCTACTCGGTGACCAGCGCCGCCAACATGGTGGCGTCCATCCCCGGCCAGTCGTTCGGTACTCCCATCCCGAATCTCCCGTCGATCGCCATGGGCGATGCGGTGGCCCTGCGACTGGTGTTCCAGCTAGGAGCGGGTGACTCGCTGGACCTCACCACGGCCTTCGTGGTGCAGACAGTGCCTGCCCCAGGTGCCGTGGCGATGCTGGCCATGGTCGGCCTGCGCGCACGCCGCCGGCGCTGACGGTCAGCGGTTCAGTTCCTTGGAATTGGGCAGCTCCTCGAGCTTGCCGATGCCGAACTGCTTGAGGAACTCGTTGGTGGTGCCGTAGAGCATGGGCCGGCCGACCTCGTCGGCGCGTCCCACGATCTTCACCAGCCGACGGTCCATCAGGCTCCGCAGCACCTCACCGCATGCCACGCCGCGGATCGACTCCAGGTCCGCGCGCAGGATGGGCTGCCGGTACGCGATGATGGCAAGCGACTCGAGCGCGGCCTGCGTCAGGCGGCCCTGCTCGCGCACGCCCTTCATGCGGGCCACGATCGGCCCGAACGCGGGGAGCGTCATCACCTGCCAGCCGCCGGCCACGCTCTCGATTCGGAGGATGCGGCCGTCGGCGGCATAGCGCGCATTCAGCGCCTCGATGGCGGACGGCACCGGCGGGGGCACCGGCGGCTGGCCACGCTTCTGCGGCAACGTCAGCGGCACGCCCAGGATCTCCGCGATGCGGGCGTCCGTGAGCGGACGGTCTGCGATCATCAGAACCGCCTCCACCCGCTGCTCCAGCGGCAGGTCGGCGCAAGGCGTCGCCTGCTCGGCGGACTCGGCCATCTGCTCGAACGTCGTGGGGGCCGTGGCGCTCTTCATTCCCGTAGTGTGCCAAAAAGGCGCGAAATCCGCGAATGCGGAGGACGGGGTGGCTGGCAGAGGGGTGTGCGCGCCGGGCGGCGCGACGGGCTCACTTGCCGGAAAGGCGCGCGGCGGCGATCTTGGCGCGGGCCAGGCGCTGGGCGCGCTCAAGGCCGGCGCGCTCGTCGAGGGTCATTGCCCGGTCGCCCGCGGAGACGACCTTGGCGTTGGCGTCGGAGAGCTCGCGCTCCGCGGCCGCAACGTCGATCCCTGAACCCTCCATCGCGCGCTCCGTCAGGAGCGTCAGGCGGGTGCCGTCCATCTGCGCGAAGCCGCCGTCGAGCACGAAGACCTTGGTGGCCCCGCCGTCGGCCTGCACGGTCACCACGCCCGTTCCGAGCTTGGTGAGGAACGCCGATGCGCCGGCGGCCACGCCCTGCTGGCCGTCCCACGCCTCGAAGCTGGCGTAGCTGGCGGCGGTGTTCAGGACGGCGTCGGAGGGGGTGACGATGGCACAGGTGAAGGACATTTCGGTGGGCCTTTCGGGCCGGGCGCGGGTCGCGCTCCGGGGCGAAGATGGTAGCGGATGCCCGCGGAACTAACCCGCAGTTATCCGCCCGCTCCGCCGACGAGTCCGGCGCGCCTCGCAAGTTCCGAATTGCGGAACGCCGGTTCCTCCGTGACCTCGCGGACGACGAAGGGCGCAAGCCATGCCGGCATCTCGAGGTGCTCGTCCGCACTGCCAAGCTCGCACTCGGCAAGCACCACCGGCAAGTCGAGGAAGCGGTCGACCTCCCACACGTGGTGCCCATGGGCGATCCGCGTGCGCACCTTGCGGAGGCGGCGTCCCGCGGTGCGCGGCCACTCGCGCTCGAATTCCTCGCGGCCGATGGCGCGCTCCGACTCCTCGCGCACGAGGCCGAGTCCGCGCTTCACCGTGTGCACGTGTTCAAGGCTGCCGTCCGACCGCTCGATGCGGCGCAGGCGCCCCTCGAGCTGCGCGGGACCGGTGCCGTCCGCGGGCGGCAGGTAGCCCTGCTCGATGCGCCATGCGTCGCCCGCCGGCATGGGCTCGGGCAGCGCGCGAAGCAGGAAGACGCGCTCGATCTCAGCGGGCACGCGCTGTCCCCGCGGTGCGCGGCGCGGTGCGCTCGGCCCACTGCGCGGAAAGGTTCGCGAACGCGTGCTTCAGGTTGACGTTGCTGCGCACGTGGCGCTCGAACTCGCCGAGCACCTCGGCGGCACCGAGCCAGCGCGAGAGCTCCGCGGGATCGTCGCCGGCGCGTGCCAGCGATTGACGCACGCGGAGGCCCAGGAGCCGCGCGAGGAGGCGCACGGCCTGGCGGTTCGCGGCGTCCTTCGAGGCGTTCTCGTCGGCATCCACGATCCCCTTGGCGAACTCGTCGGCGATCTCGGCCATGCGGTCGCCGAGGTTCGGCGGGAACCCGCCGGATTCCAGCTGGTCGAGGAGCGGCCACAGCTCGCGCTGCCACGCGGAGAGCCCGTGCTCGGACGCGCGCACGGCCATGCCGGGCGAGCCTTCCGCGAATGCCTCGATGAAGGCGCGGTCGTCGCCGGCCTTCGGACCCTCGCGCTCCCACCATTCGCGCATGGATGCGGGGTCGAGCGGCCCGAACGCCACGCGCTGGCAGCGACTGCGGATGGTGGGGAGCAGCCTGTCCTCCTGCTGCGTGACCAGCACGATCACGGTGCCGGCAGGCGGCTCCTCGAGCGTCTTGAGCATCGCGTTCTGCGCATCGGCGTCGAGGAGCTCGGCCTCGTCGACGATGAACGCCTTGCCGTGGCCCATGGCTGCGGTGCGGAAGACCGCGCTCTCGTGGTGGCGCCCCTCGCCGGACACGCCGCCGATCATGCGCTCGCGGAGGAGGTCGAGCGGGATGTTCATCTGCTTGCGGTCGCGGAGCTCGCGGCTCTCGCTGACGGCGGCAAGCTCCTTGCGGATGACGTGCAGGTCCGGGTGCGTCCCGGCGTCGATCATCCGCGCAACGGGCGTCCCCTGCGGCGGCTCGAGCGAGGCGCGCGCCGACGCCGTGGACTGGGGGTCGAGCACGATGCGCGCGAGGGCCATGGCCGCGCGGAACTTGCCCACTCCCTGCGGGCCGTGCAGGATCCACGCGTGGTGCAGGCGCCCCGAGGCAAGCGCGCGGCCGAGCGCCGCCACGGCACGCCGCTGGCCGAGGATGTGCGGGGCGGGGGCCACGGCGCTAGAACTTCGGGATCTCCACGAGCCGCGGTGCCTGCGGCATGGTCTTGGCGCCGGGATTGCGCGGGTCGACGGGCACCAGCAGCTCCTCGCCGTTGACGAGGTGCTTCGGGAACGCGCGCATGGCCTTCTCCACCTCCGGCGCGTACAGCGTGCTGCGGGGGTCGTAGGCATCGGCGCCGAAGACGCCGACGGTGACGGTGCTCGTGCGCGTGTCGAAGTCGTGGAAGTAGTACGCCTCGTGCCCCTGGCTGCGCAAGCTGCGGCAGTAGTCCTCGGCGGAGCGCTTGATCTCGCTCATCTTCAGCTCGTCGGTGCCGAAGGCGCTCCACACCGCCACCTGCAGCGTGTAGAGCGTCTGCGTGGGCGCGTTCTGCCTCACGGCGCGCAGGTCGTTGGGTCCCGGGGGGCCCTGCTCGCTGCCGGCGCCGAAGCGCGTGAGCATGGCGCGCGGGAAGGCGCGCACGCCGCCGTCGGCCATCTCCTTCACTTCCATCAGTCGCGCCTGGGCCTCGGGAGCCTGCGGCGACGGGAAGCGCCCGGAGAGCACCACGCTGCCCCGCTGCGTGCTGCGCACGAAGGCATCGCGAAGGGACGGGTACCGGCGCGCAACCTCGTCGCGGATGGTCATGGCCGTGGCGCGGCTCTCCGGCCCGCTCACCGTGGCAAGCAGCACGCTCCAGGCCGCGCTGTCGACGTCGGGGTTCTGCGATGCGCGTGCCGAGGCAACGGCGGCGTTGCGCTTGGCATCGCTCTCGGCGGCCATGCGCGCGGCGGCGGCCTTCTCGGCGGCGGTCGCGGCGCGGCCCGTGGTCGCCCCACCCGGTGCAGCCGGGGCGGGCTTGGGGGCGGGTGCCGGGGCGGCGTCGAGTTCGTCACCCGGGTCGATGAGCGCCGCGGTGGGGTCGGACGGTGCGGGGGCAGGCGCGGCGCGCTTGGCCTCCAAGCGCTTGGGCCCCTTGGATGGCGCGGGGTCCTTGGCAGGCTGCACCTTTGACGCGGAGTCCTGGGGAGGAGGCGCCGCCGGCGCCGAGTCGCAGCCCCACAGGACGGCCCCGGCCAGTGCGGCTGCCACCATTCCGAACCCAATGTTGGAAATGGATTTATGGGCCATGGGTGGTTCGCACTACGATGCCTTCAGTCTCAAGGACTCTCGGGCGGTTTGACGATACCAAGGTTTGCGCCGGCGACGTTCGCCGATCGCACGCCGCTCGACGGATCGAACGCGGTTCGCACACGGGAAGCAGGTTCGGACGGACTGGACCCTGCGCCGGTTGGAGAGCGCCATGAACGACATCGGACAGATCGGACTCACCCACGGGCTCGGCGCGGCAGGCGCCGCTGGTCGCGTGCACGAGGCCACTGCCGCCTATCGCGCATCCGCCCAGTCCGAAGTGGCGCCGAGCGCGCCCCGCTGGGCCGAGGCCCGTGACCGCGTCGAGCTTTCGGACGACGCACGCCACATCGAGGCCATCCGCGCGATGCCCGATGTGCGCATGGCGAAGATCGAGGGCATCAAGCAGGCCATCGCGAGCGGGACCTACGAATCCCCCGAGAAGCTGCAGGCGGCCATCGAGGGCCTGCTGCGCGACCTCGGCGACTGAGTCCCGCGTCTCGCGGCACGGCTTGGCCGTTCCGTGTGAAATGCGGGAATGACCCGCTCACCCTGCCGTCCCCGGGCAATCATCCGCGCCTCGCTGACCGTGCTGTCGGCAGGCGCGGTTTCGCTTTCCGCGCTCGCCCAGCAGGGGCCGCCGGTGGCGATGCGGCCCGTCGACGTGCGGCGCGATGCCCTGGTCAACGTGTCGGTGGTGGCGACGCCCGGCGAGCGGCTGGCGGATGCGGTCGTGGTGATGAAGGACGGATGGATCGAGCGCGTCGGCGCGCGCGGCTCGTTCGAGCTTCCGGCCGGCACCACCGTGCACGACGGCGGCGGCGCGACGGTGTACGCGGGCTTCATCGATGCATGCGTGCGCGTCGACAGCGCGTCGGCGGCCAAGGCCGCGGCGGGCGAGGCGGCGGCGCACTGGAACACGCGCGTCACCCCGCAGGTGCGTGCCGCAGACCTGCCTGCGCTCACGACGGACCAGCGAAAGGCGCTGCGCGACATCGGCTTCACCGCGGCGGCAGTGCGCCCGAACGCCGGCATCTTCCGCGGCAGCGGACAGGTGGTGCTGCTCGGCGACGATCCGCGCGCGGCTCGCACGGTGCAGGAGGATGCGGGAACCGACGTGGCCTTCGAGACCACGGGCGGGCGACCGGACGAGGATGACCCCGAGGCCTGGAACCGCGCCACGTACCCGGGCGCGCTGATCGGCTCCATCGCGCTCGTGCGGCAGACGTTCGCGGATGCCGCGTGGCACGCCGCATGCGCCGAGACATGGGCACGCAACCCGGCGGGCAACGACCCGCCCGTGCAGTCGAACGCGCTCGCCGCGCTCGGGCGCACGGTGCACGGGATGCAGCGCGTGTGGTTCGACGCGTCGGACGAGCGCAACCTGCTGCGCGCGGATGCCGTGGCACGCGAGCATCGCCTCGACGCGGGCTTCATCGGGAGCGGCCGCGAGTACCGCGCGCTGGCGGAGGTGAAGGCCACGGGCCGGCCGGTCATCGTTCCGCTCGACTTGCCGCGCACGCCGGACGTGGCCACGCCGCGCGCCATCGAGGCGGTGCCGCTGCGCGACCTTGCGCACTGGGCGCTCGCGCCGACGAACCTCGCGGAGCTGCTGCGCGCCGGCGTGCCCGCCGCGGCGAGCACCGTGCGCCTGCGCGAGCCGGGCGCGTTCGCGAAGGCGGCGCGACGGGCGATCGATGCGGGCACCACGGTGGACGAGATGCTCGCGGCACTCACGGTCCATCCCGCGCGGATGCTCGGGATCGAGGGCATCGCGGGCCAGGTCCGCCCGGGGCACCTCGCAAACCTGGTGGTGGTGGATGGCCCGCTCTTCGGCGAGGACATGAAGGTGCGCGAGACGTGGATCGCGGGCCTGCGGCACGAGTCCGAGCCCCGGAGCAAGTTCCCGCTCAAGGGCACGTACGCGCTGGGCACGCCCGATGCGGCATGGCAGCCGGCGGGCGATGCCACCGAGCTGGTGATCGACCCGGACGCGAAGTCCATCGCGTTCCGGGGCGCGAAGGAGAAGCCCGGCGCGGCCGGCGAGCGTCCGGCCGACGCGCCGGCGCCGCGCGAGGGCGATGGCGCCAATGACGGGCGGGCTGCGGGCGAGCAGCGGCGCGACGGGCGCGGTGCGCGCGCGGAGTCGGTTTCGTTCGAGGACAACCGCGCCGGATTCACCGTGGACGGGAAGTCCTTCGGTGCGGAAGGCACGCTGCGCGGGTCGGTGGTGGTTGGCAGAACGGGTGCGCAGGTCACGCTCCTGCGCGCCGACGGGGCGGCAATCCGCTGGACGCTCAAGCCATCCGACCGCACGGGCGACGTTCCCGACGCGAAGAAGGAGCGCGAGGCCCGCATGGCCGAGGCCGGCGGGACAGCGCCTGCCGATCCCGCCGCGCTGCGCGCCAAGGTGGCCGCGACGCTCGCCGCCATCCCGCGCACCACGCCGCTCGCGGACTTCGGCATCGAGAAGCCGTTCGCCCCGAAGGCCGTGCTGGTCGAGGGTGCCACGGTGTGGACGGCTGCGAAGGACGGCATCGTGCCGGACTGCGACGTGCTCGTGCAGGACGGGAAGATCACCGCCGTCGGCAAGGGCCTGCGCGCGACGCTGGCGAAGTCCGGGCTCGAGGGCGTGCACGTGGTGGACGGGACGGGCAAGCACGTGACGCCCGGCCTGGTCGACTGCCACAGCCACACGGGAATCGACGGCGGCGTCAACGAGTGGACGCAGAACGTGACGGCCGAGGTGCGCATCCAGGATGCCGTGAACGCCGAGGACGTCGATTGGTACCGGCAGCTCGCGGGCGGGCTCACGGCCGCGAACCAGCTGCACGGCAGCGCCAACCCCATCGGCGGCCAGAACTCCGTGGTGAAGCTGCGCTGGGGCGAGCACGCCGCCGCGTTCCCCGTGAAGGGGGCGATCCCGGGCATCAAGTTCGCGCTCGGCGAGAACGTGACGCGGAGCAAGAAGCGCTACCCCAGCTCGCGGCTCGGCGTGGAGACCCTGATCCGCGACCGCTTCCAGTCGGCACGCGAGTGGCGCGAGGCAGGCGCGCGCTGGAACGCGCTGCCGGCGGCCGAGCGCACGCGCGCAATGCCGCCGAGGCCAGACCTCGAGCTCGAGGCACTCGCGGAGATCCTCGAAGGCAAGCGGCTGGTGCACTGCCACAGCTATCGCCAGGACGAGATCGCCATGCTCCTGCGGCTTGCCGACGACTTCGGCTTCCGCGTCGGCACGCTGCAGCACGTGCTCGAGGGATACAAGGTGGCCGATGACATCGCGCGCCACGGCGCGGGCGCGTCGAGCTTCAGCGACTGGTGGGCGTACAAGATGGAGGTGATGGACGCCATCCCGTGGAACGGCCAGATGCTGTGGAAGGCCGGCGTGGTCACGAGCTTCAACTCCGACAGCGACGAGCTGGCGCGGCGCATGAACACCGAGGCCACCAAGGCCGTGAAGTACGGCGGGGTGCCGCGCGAGGAGGCCATCAAGTTCGTGACGATCAACCCGGCGCGGCAGCTGCGGATCGATGCGATGACCGGTTCGCTCGAGCCGGGGAAGGACGCAGATTTCGCGGTGTGGAGCGCCGACCCGCTCAGCACGTACGCGACATGCCTGGAGACCTGGGTCGACGGCGTGCGCCGGTTCGACCGCGCCGAGGACGCTCGCATGCGCGCGCGCGACGCGCAGACGCGGGCCGCGCTCGTCGAGCTCGCCGCCGGCGACTGGGGCAAGGACGGAGGCGGTGACGCGGGCGGCGCGGGGCGTGGGCGGCGCGGGCGCGGTGCCGACCCGGGCGGGGCACCGGGAGCGCCGGGTGCGCCGCCGGTGGACTCGATCCGATCCGGAAGCCTGCTCGCGCGCATGCTCGGCACCCGCGACGACTACCTGATGGAGCAGGTGCGCTCCGGCATGGATCCGTGGTCGGTGCGGCCCGGCGAGTGCGGCTGCGACCAGATCGATTCATGGAACGCGATCTTCGAGGCGACGTCGGGCGAAGGAGGTGCACGGTGAGCATCAGGACAATCATGGCAGCCGCGCTCCTGGGCGCATTCGCGACCTGCGCGCACGCGCAGAGCACCGAGATCCCGGCGCCGCCGCAGCAGAAGGCCGTGGTGATACGCAACGTGCAGCTTCACTCGGCGGTGGCCGGGGAGCCGCGCATCGAGAAGGCGTGGATCTCCTTCGAGAACGGGAAGATCGTGGCGCTCGGCGCCGAGCCGATGCCTGCCGACGCAGCGCGCCCGGACGCGCAGGTGATCGATGCCCCGGGGCACGTGGTGACGCCGGGACTGTGGGCCAGCGCCAGCACGCTCGGTCTTGTCGAGACGCTCCAGGTCGCCGCCACCGACGACACCACCGAGTTCGGTGACTTCCATGCCGAGGTGCACGCGGCCACCGCGACGAACCCCGACAGCGACCTGCCGCCCGTCGCGCGCAACGCGGGCATCCTGATGGTGCACGCGTTCCCGCAGGGAGGCGTGGTCGGCGGGCACGCCAGCGCGATGCGGCTCGACGGATGGACGGCCATGGACCGCACGGTGCGGGCGGACGCGGGGCTGGTGGTGCGCTGGCCGATGATGGAGCAGGTGCAGGCGCGCTGGGCGCGTCCGGCCGAGGAGCAGCGCAAGGAACGCGACCGGAGGCTCGCGGAGATCGACCGGTTCTTCGATGCGGCGGAGGCATACCTGCGCGCGCGGAAGGCCGATCCGGCGTTGGGCAAGGACGCGCGGTACGACTCGCTTGCCGGCGTCGTGGCCGGCGAGGAACCGGTGCTCGTGGACGCCAACTGGCCCGGGCAGATCGAGGCCGCGGTGCTGTGGGCGGCGCGGCGCGGCTACCGGCCGGTGATCGTGGGCGGGCTTGGCGCGTTGGACGTGGTTGAGGTCCTGCGCGAGCACGCGGTTCCAGTGGTGGTGAGCGGCGTCAACCGGCTGCCGCTGCGCGAGCAGGACGGGTTCGACGCCGTGTATGCGCTGCCCGCGCGGCTGATGGCGGCCGGCATCGAGGTGTCGCTCGCGTCGGGCGACGAACCCGCGCACGAGCGCTCGCTTCCCATGCAGGCCGGGCGCGCGGTGGCGCACGCGCCGAAGGACCCGGGCCTTGCGGACGCGCATGCGGCGCTTCTCGGGGCCGTGACGCGCGTCCCGGCGATCAGGGCTGGTGTGGGCGCGAGGTACGGGACGCTGGTGCCCGGCAAGAGCGCGACGATCGTGCTGTGGTCGGGCGATCCGTTCGAGGGCACCACGGTCGTGCGGCGCGCATGGATCGACGGCGGCGAGTGCGACCTCAACGACCGGCACAAGCGCATGCGGGCGAAGTACGAGGAGAAGCGCCTGCAGCGCGAGCCCGCGCCGAAGGACGACGCAGGTCCGCCGGTGGTTGCCGACCCGCCGAAGTCCCCTGCCCCGTGACGCCGAGCGTGCGCGCGTAGAGTGCGTGCATGGGCAAGAACGACGGCCAGGTCGGTGATGGGTTTACGGCGCTCGGCGTGCCGCCGCAGCTGGTGGCATCGCTCGCGCGGATGGGTGCCACCGTGCCCACGCCGGTGCAGCAGGCCGCCCTGCCCGCGGCGATGACCGGCCGCGACACGGCGGTGGTCGCCGCCACCGGAACCGGCAAGACGCTTGCCTACCTGCTTCCCGTGGCGAAGCGGCTCCTCGACGAGCCGCCCGCGCGCCAGAAGGGGCGTCCTGTCGACCCGCGGCGTCGCCTGCGTGCCCTGGTGCTGTGCCCGACGCGCGAACTCGCGCAGCAGGTGGCGCGCGAGGCCGCGCTCCTCTTCCGGGGCTCGGTGCTGCGCACCACGGCCGTGTTCGGCAAGAGCGCCCTCGCGCCGCAGCGAGACGCCGTGGAGGAAGGCGTGGACCTGCTCGTCGGCACGCCGGGCCGCGTGCGCGAGCTCTGCGAGCTCGATGCCGTGTCGCTTGCGTTCGTGAAGCAGTGCGTCCTCGACGAGGCGGACCGCATGCTCGACATGGGGTTCCTGCCGCAGGCGAAGGAGATCCTCGCGCGCGCGCCGGAGTCGAGGCAGATGCTGCTCTTCACGGCCACCATGCCGCGGCCCGTGGAGGCGGTGGTCGAGGAGATGCTGCGCGACGCGCAGCGCGTGGACCTGGTGGGCCGCGAGCGGTCGAAGGTGACGGGCACGCCCGAGGCACGGCGCGATCTCGGCCAGCACCTCGTGGACATCGACGACCACGCGAAGACCGCGCTCGCGGTCGCGCTGGTGAAGGACGGCAAGCGGCGCGGTGTGATGGTGTTCTGCCGCACGCGCCGACGCGCTGGATGGGTCGCCGCCGCGCTGCGGCGGCACGAGGTGAAGACCGTCGTGATCCACGGCGACCGCAGCCAGCGCCAGCGCCAGGAGGCGCTCGATGCGTTCGCGGCAGGGCGCGCCGACGTGGTCGTTGCGACCGACGTCGCGTCGCGCGGCCTGCACGTGCCTGCGGCGCGGTGCGTCATCAACTACGACGTGCCGCTGCTCCCCGAGGAGTACGTGCATCGCGTGGGGCGCGCGGGCCACGGCGGCGGCACGGCCGAGGCGTGGACGTTCCGGTGCCCGGCGGACCTCGACCGGTGGCAGCAGGTTGCGCGGTCGATGCGCGTGGAGCTGGTGCCCGAGCGCGCGCCATCGCACGCCGCGTACCTGCGCACGCGCGACGGAATCGCGCCGGACACGGAGGGCACCGTCATGCGTGGAGCGCACGGCGCGTCGCGCGGTCCGGGTGCGCGAGGCCGCGCGGGAGTGCCGAAGGCGCAGCTGCGTTCCAAGCCCGGGGCGGCAAGGCGTGCGGGTGCCGCCGAACGGGCGGCTCAGGGCGAGGCAGCCGCGCCGGTGCCCGGCGGGCGCTCGCTCGCATCCATGATCCGAAACGCACCCGTGGCGGTGAAGCGGAAGAAGAACAGGCTCCGACGCGGTGCGAAGGCCGGCAACGCCGCATCGCTGCGCGGATCGCAGCGCCGCGCGCCCATCGCCAAGGGCCAGCGTCCGGGCGGGGGCGCGCGGAAGAAGTCATGAGCGCGCGGGCGACACTGGGCCTGGTTGCGACCGCGCTCGCGCTGGGCGCAGCGACCGAGGTGGCGCTCGTCGGGTGGGCGCTGCTCGACCCGGTCCGCATCGAGGCATGGGGCGAGGTGCTCGTGCTGCGCCCCGGGGGCGATGCGTGGCTTGGTTGCCGCCGGGCCACGGGATTGGTGGAGTGGATCAACCTGGAGTCCGTGGGGCCGGTGGTCTCGGAGCCGGAGGCTGCCGCCGATGCCGTGCCGCCGTGGCTGTCGCTCCCCGCGGCCGGGCCGCGTCACGTGCGCGTGGCCGCCGTCGGCGTGGGATGGCCGATGCGTGCGGTGGGCATGCACTGGAATGCGGACCGGTCGGACCTCGGGTTCCCGCCGCCCGCGGAGAAGGACACGAGCGGCGATGCTCCGAAGGAGGCGTTGCGGCGCCTTCGCGATGCGGTGACGGGTGCTTCCGACAATGCGGCCGTCGGCGGTCGCGCCTGGTTGAACTGGGCAGGCGCGTCCATGAATGCCGCCGTGCTCGCGGTGCCCTGGCTTGCGGTCGCCGTGGTCCGGCGGACGCGGCGCGGTGTCACTCCGCCGGGATGATCGGCAGGACCACGCGCACCAGCACCGCCAGCGCCACGAACATCCCGATCATGCCGAGGACGATCTGCGCGGCCATTCGCGTGACGACCATCCAGTAGCCGTCGAACGACTCCACGCGGACCGCCTTCCAGCCCATGCTCAGGAGGAACGAGAGCGGCACAACGAGGAGCCACCACCACGACGCGACGCCGGGTGCGGGCTGGAGGAAGGGGATCCACGCAAGGAGCACGCGCGCATCCTACGGCGCGCCGCGTTGTGCACCAGGATCACTTCGCTGCGTCGCCCTCGAGGCCGACCACCACGCGCACCTCGTCGCCGATCGTGCCCTTCTCCACGCCAAACTTCATGCCGAACTCGCTGCGCTTCACGGTGAAGATGGCCTCGAAGCCGGCCTTCGGACCGCGGCCCATGTCGGCCATTCCGCAATACTCCACCTTGGCCGTGATGGGCTTGGTGACGCCGTGCATGGTGAGTTCGCCCGGCACGTCGAAGGTGCGGTCGCCGGTCTTGGTGGCCTTCGTGCTCTTGAAGGTCATCGTCGGGAAGTCCTTGACGGCGAAGAAGTCGGGGGTGCGCAGGTGCTTGTCCAGGTCGGGAACGCCGGTGTCGACGGACTCGGTCTTGATGGTCACGTCGAAGCGGAGCCCATCGGCCGAGCCGGGCTGGAACGCGAAGTTCCCGGTGACCTCGTTGAAGCGGCCCCAGAAGTGCCCGGCACCCATGTGCTGGACGCGGAACATGGCCATGGAGTGCACGTCGTCGATGGTGAACGCCTGCGGGGCGGCGGCAGCCGAGGCGGCCGGCGACTGAGAGGCGAGCGTGGCGAGGGCCGGCGCCTCCGCGGTCATGAGCATGGCGGCGGACACGGACGCAAGCGCAAACGGCAGGACGATTCGGATAGGCATGGGCATGGCTCGTGAGTTTCGCCACGGGCGGGGTTTGGATGCGATGCGGAACGAGAGGCGCCCGGGCGCCTCACCCGTGGTGACTGTCTAGGGTTATCGGGCGTTTTACACAGTGAAGCGGTCCCCTTTGAAGCCGATCCGCTGCATCAAGCCATCGAACTCATCGAGCGAGAAGAACTGAATGCGTAGCTCACCCGCTCCCTTGGTGCGACCGACGCGCAGGTCAACGCGGCTACCGAGGTGTTCCTCAAGTTGACGCCTGAGGTCGGAAAGGTGGTTGCTCGCCGGAGCGCCAGGCTTGCGACGGGTTGTTCCACGTGGAACAACGCCCTTCTCCCGGACCGCGGCTTCGAGTTGGCGTACGGACCAGTCGTGCGCCACGGCCGACTCAGCAAGCGCGCGACGGGTCGCGACGTCCCCAATCCCAAGGAGCACCTTTGCGTGGCCCATGCTCAATGACCCGGCGCGGACATGGGCTGCCGTGCCGCCGTCCAGTTCGTTGAGGCGGAGGAGGTTGGTGACCGTGGCCCGATCGACACCGATACGCCGTGAGAGCTCCTGGTGAGTCCAGGAGAATTCATCGCTGAGCCGGCGGAGCGCCGCGGCGCGGTCCATCGGGTTGAGGTCCTCTCGCTGCAGGTTCTCGATGAGCGACAGTTCAGCTGCCTTGGAGTCATCCACATCCTGGATGATGGCAGGCACCTCTGAGCGCCCCAGTCGATCCATGGCCCGCCAACGGCGCTCACCCGCGATCAGCTCAAACTGATCTTTTGCGTTCGCAACCCTTCGCACCACAATGGGTTG
>VGXR01000048.1 GCA_016873255.1 Planctomycetota bacterium | reverse complement strand
GCCTCGCCGTCTCCGGAGGCGGGCCCGCCCGAGGGAGCCGGGTCGACGAAGGCCTCGGAGCCCAAGGCGCCGCGCGACCCTGCGGAACTGATCAGCAAGGGGATCGATCCCCAGCTTGAGCTCGCGGTGCTTCTCCTCCAGGCCCGGACGCTCGCCGAGCGGGACCGCGCGGCGGAACCGTCGCCCGTTGCCCCGGCGGCGAAGCCGGCGGCCCCGGCAGGCGGACGCGCGAGGTCCTAGCCCCGCGCCCGCTCGCGCAAATCGTTGAAACCATGGTACTTCCGGCGATTGCCGGAAGCGCCGTTGCTTTCTATACTTATGGGTCTGTTCGCAGCGAATTCCCGCCGTCCGTTCGGCGATGGGGGTGCGCGTCTCCCATCCGTGATCGACCCCATGACCAGCCTCTCCAATGCCCCGACCGGCCAGCCGGCCGTGACCGACGTCCATGCCAAGGTGTACGGCGACGTCGACCACCTGCAGGCTCCGCCCGTCCGCGCCGAGATCCCGGCCGCAAAGCAGCTCGCGTGGCTGCGCGACATGCTGCTGATCCGCGAGTTCGAGGTGCGCTGCATGCAGGCGTACCAAGAGAAGAAGATCGGCGGCTTCTGCCACGTGTACATCGGCCAGGAGGCCGTCGCCGTGGGCTGCACCGCGGCCGTGCGCCACGAGGACCCGATCGTCACCGCGTACCGAGACCACGGCCACGCGCTCGCGCGCGGCATGGACCCCAGGCACTGCATGGCAGAGATGTTCGGCCGCATCGGCGGCTGCGCCAAGGGGAAGGGCGGGTCGATGCACATGTTCGACCGCGCCAACAACCTGTACGGCGGCCACGGCATCGTCGGCGCGCAGACGCCGCTCGGCGCGGGCCTGGCGTTCGCGTGCAAGTACATGGACGAGGTGATCGACGGCGGCAGGAACACCCGCGTCGCCCTCTGCTTCCTCGGCGACGGCGCGCTGAACCAGGGCGCGTTCCACGAGGCCATGAACCTCGCCGGGCTCTTCGACATCCCGGTGATCTACGTGGTCGAGAACAACGGCTACTCCATGGGCACCGCGATCGCCCGCGGCACCACGATGGCGCACTCGCTCGTCACCAAGGCCGCCGGCTACGGGATCGACGGCTACGTGGTCGACGGCATGGACGTCCTCGGGGTCTACGCGGACATGAAGCGCATCGCCGACAAGTGCCGCGAGACCAGCCGCCCGGCGTTCGTGGACATGCGCACCTACCGCTTCAAGGGCCACTCCATGAGCGATCCGCGCAAGTACCGCACCAAGGAGGAGGAGGACGTCTTCGAGGCCGACGACCCGATCGGCCGGCTCGAGCGCCAGATGAAGGCGTCCGGCGCGCTCACCGACGAGTCCTTCAAGGCGATGCAGAAGTCCGTGCGCGAGCAGGTGCGCGAGTGCGTGGCCTGGAGCGACGCGAGCCCCGTGCCCGGGCCCGAGGAGCTCCTCACCGACGTGTTCGTCGAGCCGTGGGGCCCGTACCCCGGCAGCACGCAGCCCGAGATGAACGGCGGCACCCCCAACATGCCCGGCACCAAGACGATCGACGTCAAGGAGGACCTGCTGTGACCGCTGTCCGTGAGATCGAGTTCCGCGATGCCCTCCGCGAGGCGATGAGCGAGGAGATGCGCCGCGACAAGCGCGTGTTCCTACTCGGCGAGGAAGTGGCCCAGTACAACGGTGCCTACAAGGTGAGCCGCGGCATGCTCGACGAGTTCGGGCCGCGCCGCATCATCGACACGCCGATCTCCGAGAGCGGCTTCGCCGGCCTCGCGATCGGCGCGGCCATGATGGGCCTCAAGCCCGTCGTGGAGTTCATGAGCTGGTCGTTCAGCCTGGTGGCCGCGGACCCGATCCTGAACAACGCCCCGAAGATGCTGTACATGTCGGGCGGCCAGTTCGGCTGCCCCGTGGTGTTCCGCGGCAACGACGGCGCGGGAGGCCAGCTCGGCAGCACCCACAGCTGGTGCGTCGAGGGCCTCTATTCGAACGTGCCCGGCGTGAAGATCGCCATCCCCTCCAACCCGTACGACGCCAAGGGCCTCCTGAAGAGCTCCATCCGCGGCGACGACCCGGTGTTCTTCCTCGAGAGCGAGCGCATGCTCGGCAACAAGGGCCACGTGCCCGAGGAGGAGTACGTCATCCCCTTCGGCCAGGCGAAGGTGCTGCGCGAGGGCACCGACTGCACCGTGGCCAGCTGGGGCCGACCCGTGCACTTCTGCATGGACGCGGCCGAGGAGCTGGCGAAGCAGGGCATCTCCTGCGAGGTGATCGACCTGCGCACGGTGCGGCCGCTGGACATCGGCACCGTGGTGCGCAGCGTGAGGAAGACCAGCACGTGCGTGGTGGTCGACCAGTCGTGGAGCTTCGGCAGCCCCGGCAGCGAGCTCGCCAGCCAGGTGCACCGCCACTGCTTCGACGACCTCGACAACTACGTGCACCGCGTGCACACGGCCGACGTGCCCACGCCCTACGCCACCAACCTCGAGCAGGACTACCTGCCCAACGCCCGCCGCATCGCGGAGGCGATCCGCAGCGCGACCTACAACCTCTGACGCGGCCGCTGCCGCGCGACGCACGCACGCAAGACAGGACCAGGACCGATCCATGCCGATCAACGTGACCATGCCCCGCCTCTCCGACACCATGGAGCAGGGCACCGTCGTGAAGTGGCACGTCAAGGTGGGTGACAAGGTCACATCCGGACAGGTGATCGCCGACATCGAGACCGACAAGGCCACGATGGAGCAGGCGGTGTTCGACGACGGGCTCATCGCCCGGCTCGTCTGCCCCGAGGGCAAGCAGGTGAAGGTCGGCGAGGTCATCGCGGTCCTCGCGGAGGAAGGCGAGTCGATGGACTCCGCCGCCGTCGCCCCGGCGGCCGCTGGCCCGGCATCGTCGCCCCCGGCGGCCCGGCCGGCCGCGCAGCCGGCGGCATCCGCGGGCAGCCCCGCCCCGGCGCGCGAGATCGTCGCGGACGTGGAGGCCGTCGAGGTCGGCGAGCGGATGCGCGTCTCTCCGGTGGCGCGCCGCATGGCCGAGGAGATGGGCGTCGACCTTGCGCAGGTGAAGGGATCCGGCCCGGGCGGCCGTGTCATCAAGCGCGACATCGTGCTCGCCGCGGAGAACCGCAGCTCTGCGGCACGCCCCGCCGCGGCGCCCGCGCAGGGCATCGTCGCGGCGGGCCCGAGCGCCGTGTCCGGCGCGCCCGCGGGCGGCGCGCTCGTCCCCGGCGTCCAGAGCGTCGAGGTGCCTGTCTCGAGCATGCGCGGCGTCATCGCGCGCCGCCTCGTGGAGAGCAAGCAGGGCATCCCGCACTACCAGGTGTCGATGCGCTTCTCCATGGACGCGCTCATGGCGCTGCGCACGCAGCTCAACGAGCAGCTGTCGGCCATGGAGGTCAAGCTCAGCGTCAACGACTTCATCATCCGTGCGTGCGCGCTGGCGATGGCGCGGCACCCGTTCTTCAACGCCAGCTGGGCCGGCGACCGCATCCTGCTGCACCAGCAGGTGAACGTGGGCGTGGCCATCGCGCTGCCGGAGGAGAAGGGCGGCGGGCTGGTGGTGGGCGTGGTGCGCGACGCGCACCTGAAGAGCCTGCGCCAGATCTCCGGCGAGGTCCGAGCCCTCGGCGAGAAGGCCCGCACCAAGGGCCTCTCCATGGAGGAGATGTCCGGCGCCACGTTCACCATCTCGAACCTCGGGATGTTCGGCGTCGACAACTTCACCGCCATCATCAACCCCCCGAACAGCGCCATCCTGGCCTGCGGCGCGGCGATCGAGCAGCCGGTGGTGCGCAACCACCAGCTCGCCGTCGGCTGGGAGATGTCGGCCACGCTCAGCCTGGATCACCGCGTGATCGACGGCGCCATGGCCGCCAAGTACCTGCAGGGACTGAAGCAGTTCGTCGAGACCCCGACGATGCTGCTCGTCTGAGGATCGCCGCGTGGACGGGCCGCAGGTCCCCATCCTCGGCCTGACGCTCGAGGGGTTCCTCGCCGCCGCCAAGGAGCGCGGCGCGTTCCGTTCGATGCAGCCGCAGGAATGCGCGCGCATGTACCGCGCGTTTCACCGCGAGGGTGCGGCGCCCGCCGGAGGGCTCCCGGCATGGGTGCACGACGGCCGGCGCCCGGTGAACGCGGTCCACGTGGACGGCGAGACGCTGAAGTTCACCCTCGGCCTCGACGGCGGGCTGGAGACCGAGAGCGTGGTCATTCCCATGCGCCACCGCGACGGCACGGTCACGCGCACGCTGTGCGTGTCGAGCCAGGTCGGCTGCGCCATGGGCTGCCGCTTCTGCGAGACCGCGCAGATGGGGCTCATGCGCAGCCTCTCGCCCTCCGAGATCGTGGCGCAGCTCCATGCCGCGCGATTCTCGGTGGCCAACCCGTGGGCGGGCGGCACGGGCTTCGAGGTCAAGAACATCGTGTTCATGGGGATGGGCGAGCCCATGGACAACCTGGACGCGGTGATGGCCGCCATCCGGGTGCTCACCGACCGCAATGCCGGCGCGATCGCCCCCGTGCACGTGACCGTCAGCACGGTGGGCCGCACCGACGGCATCCGCCGCTACGGCGACCTGCTGCGCGAGCGCGGGTTCCACCGCCTGAACCTGGCCGTGAGCCTGAACGCGCCGAACGACCGCGTGCGTTCGGAGATCATGCCGGTGAACCGGGCCGAGCCGATCGCTCGGCTCATGGAGTCGCTGCTCTCCTTCCCCAAGCGCCCCAACGCGGCGATCTGCATGGAGTACGTGCTGATCCCGGGGGTGAACGACTCCGACGCCGACTGCGACGAGGTGTGCGCGCTGCTGCGGCCGCTGCGCTGCTCGCTCAACGTCATCCCGTACAACCCGCGCCGCAGCTCGCCGTGGCCCGCGCCCGAGGAGGAATCGGTGCAGCGCTTCGTCCGCCGGGCCATCGCCAACGGCCAGTTCTGCAAGCGTCGCGGCACGAAGGGGCGCAGCGCGATGGCCGCGTGCGGCCAGCTCGGGAACGAGCGGATCCGTTCGCGGAGGTTCGTCGACGGTGCGGCGGAAACCGTGCAGATTCGCGTGCCGGGGGCGCCGGACGGCCCCGCGGCGGGCTGAATGCGGCTAATCTCCGCCGCGTGACCGACCTTGCGATCTCCAGCTATTCCTTCCACCGCCTTGTGAAGTCCGGGGAGGCCCGCCTCGAGGACACTCCGCGCCTTGCGCGGGAGTGCGGCGCAGACTGCATCGAGGTGGCGACGGGCGGGACGCTCGGCCCCGTGCTCGACGAGGCGCTGGCCGGACGGCTGGCCGATGCCGCCGACGCAAGCGACGTGGCGATCGCGGGCTTCGCGCTGCATGCGGACCTGGTGACGCCCGAGGGAGAGCTCGACGAGCGCGCGCTCGAGGCCACGCTGGCGCAGCTCGAGGCCGCGGCGTCGATCGGCGTCGACCGGGTGCGCCACGATGCCATGTGGCGCACAGCGCAGGATGACCTGTCCGACGAGGCGTGGGACGCGTGCCTGTGGCCGCTCACCAAGGCCTGCCGCGCCATCGCCACGCGCGGCGCGGCGCTCGGCATCCGCACGAGCATCGAGAACCACGGCCTGTTCCTGGCGCCGGCGTGGCGCGTGGAGCAGCTGCTGGCCTCGGTCCAGCACCCGAACTTCGGCGTGACCCTCGACCTCGGGAACCTGCTCTGGGCGCCGCAGGACCTGCTCGCGTCCACCCGCTCGCTGGCGCCGTACGCGGTGACCGTCCACGCCAAGGACTTCAAGCGGCCCTCCGACGACCCTGCGGCCTGGCCGACCTACCCGGGCGGCCCCAAGGCGCTGCCGGTGGCGATGGGGGACGGCGACCTGCCCCTCGTCGCGCAGATCGACGCCTGCCTCGAGTGCGACACCTCGCCGCTCTGGGTGGCCGAGTTCGAGGGCCCGCACGGCGACGTGCGCGCCGAGGCGAAGCGCTCCTTCGAGTGGCTGCGCAAGCAGCTCGGCTGACCCTCCGCCGCGTGCCGCGGCCTACCATCCCGGTTCCATGCACCTGAAGCGTTCCGACCACGAGCACGGCCCGCCGATCGTCCCCGTGACCTTCATCCTGGAGGACCCGGAGGGCCTGACCGGGACGAAGCAGCCGGAGTGGAAGCTCATGGGCGGAGAGCACGAGTCGCTGCTTGAGCTGGCCATGGACCACGGCATCAACATCGAGCACGCCTGCGGCGGCGTCTGCGCCTGCAGCACCTGCCATGTGTACGTGGAGCAGGGCATGGAGTCGCTGACGGAGGCCACGGAGGCCGAGGAGGACCGCGTCGAGGAGGCGCCCGGCATCAAGCGGACCAGCCGCCTGAGCTGCCAGTGCGAGATCCACGGCAAGGGCCCCATCGTCGTGCGCGTGCCGGCGTGGAACCGCAACGCCGTGAAGGAGATCCCGCACTGATCCGGGCGCGGCCGGCGTTCGCTGCTTGGGCGGCGGCGGCGCTCGCCGCGGCGGCCTCGTGCGGCAAGCAGGGCGGCGGTGCGCAGCGGGCGCCCGATCCGCGGGCGGACGCGCTCGTGGCGCGCGGTGCCGGGCAGCTCCTCACCTTCGACTTCGAGGCCGCGGAGCGCACGCTCGCGGACGCGGTGCAGGCAGCCCCCGCGTCCTACGAGGCGCAGATGGGCCACGCGATCGCGGTGCTCAACCAGACGGCGGAGGGGGCGCAGCGGCGGGCGATCGAGATGCTCGACCGGGTGCTCGCCGACCGCCCGGGCGATGCGCGCGCGGAGTACTGCCAGGCGCTCGGGTTCCTGTTCCTCGGCGAGCCCGAGCGCGCGCTGCCCAGGTTCCGCCGCGCGGCGGAGCGGTTCCCCGCGGATGCCTACGCGCAGTTCTACTGCGGCCAGTGCTGCGAGCTGACGGGCGCGCCGGATGCGGCGCTCGGCTTCTACCGCCGCTCCGCGGAGCTCGACCCGTACCTGCGGAGCGCGCAGCTCGGCGTGCAGCGCGTGGCGGCGCGCGCCGGGCGCGCGGCCGAGGCGGAGGCCGCGCTCGCGGAGTTCAACCGGCTTGCCGACAACCCGCGCAGCAGGCTGGCGGAATTCAAGTACACGCGCATGGGCTCGCTCGGGGAGGCGGTCCTGCCGCAGGTCGCGCCGGCGCCGCGCACGCCGCCCGCCGGACCGCTCCTCGCCCCGCTCGCGCCGATGCCGATCGACGGCCTCCCGGCGGCGCCCGCGGTGGTGACCTCGATCCAGCCGGCGGCCGACCTCGACGGCGACGGCATCCTGGAGTTCGTCGTGCAGGTGGAGGAGCCGGCGGAGTTCCGGATCGAGCGTCGATTCGCCCGAAGCGGCCCCTCCGGCCGCTGGCGGCTCGATGGGGCCACCACGGACGCGCTGCGACGGGGCCACGCCATGTGGGGCGACCTCGACAACGACGGCCGCGTGGACGTGGCGTTCGGGCGCGTCGATGCCGCCACGCGCATCATCGGGGGCGGCATCTGGCCGTCCTGGAGCCAGCAACTGGAGGACGGCTCGTGGCGGCAGCACACCTTCGAGGGAGCGCTGCTCCCCTCCGACGACCTGGCGGCCTGCGCCGACCTCGACCACGACGGCGACCTCGACTTCGTGATCACCTCGCCCACCGGTTCCGGCGTGCTCTGGAACCTGTCGCGTGCGGGCGAGCGCGAGCCAGTGGCCTGGGAGCGGCGCGAGATCGCCGGTGCGATCGCGGGCGCGGGTGCCGCGCCTGCCGACCTCGACGGCGACGGGGACCTCGACCTGGTGCTCTGGTCGCGCGCTGGTGCCGCCGCGCAGGCGTGGTCCAACGATCGCCTGTGGGCCTGGCGGCGCGAGCCGGCGCTGGCCGCGTTCGAGAGCTCGGGACCCGGCGCGGTGGTGGCGTTTAGGCGCAACGAGGATGGCTCGCCCGTGCTCGCGGCCCTCACGGGCGGCACCGCGGGCGCGAACACGTCGCTCGAGGTGTGGGAGCGGGGGAGCGATGGCTGGGCACGGGCCGCACGAACGCCGCTCGATGCCGCCAGCCGGCTCTGGGTGACGGACCTCTCCGGGAGCGGTCACCCGAACATCGTGGCGCTCGACGGCGCGGTGCTGGTGGTGGCCGATGCCCACGGCGGCGCGGTCGAGCGCATCGAAGGCGTGCCCGAGGGCTCGGGGCTTGCCGTGCCGGACGTGCGCGGGCCGGTGGTGGTGGCGCCCGCGGCCGACGCGGGAGGTGCGCCGCGGTGGATGGCGCCCGGCAGCGGGCGCTGGCCGTACGCGGCCATCGACCTCCGCGGCCGCACCGATCCATCGCAGCAGATGCGCACCAATGCCAGCGGCATCGGCACGCGGCTCGATGCGCGCGTGCAGGGCGAGTGGGTGGCGCGCGATGCGCTGCCGTGGCGCTCGACGGGCCCGCAGGCGCTCGAGCCGGTGCTCGTGGGGCTCGGCGGTGCCGAGGCGACGGACTTCGTGGTGATCGACTGGCCGGACGCGGTGACGCAGGGCGAGCTAACGGTCGGCGCCGGGCAGCGCACCATCGTGGAGACGCAGCGGCAGATCTCCAGCTGCCCGGTGATCTTCGCGTGGGACGGTTCGCGCCATCGATTCGTCACCGATTGCCTCGGCGTGGGCGGGATCGGGTACCTGGCGGGCATCGAGCGCGCGTCGGACGGGACGCTGTCCCCGGTCTATCCGCCGCCGCGCCCGTGGGAGCGGGTGGAACTCGGCGGATCGTCGGCGCTGGCGCCGCGCGACGGCTGCTACGAGGTGCGCCTCGGCGAGCCGATGGAGGAAGCCTGCTACGTGGATGCCGCCCGGCTGGTGGCATGGGACGTGCCTGCGGGCTGGCACATGACGCTCGACGAGCGGATGGGAATCAACGGGCCCGCGCCCACGGGTGCGGCGCGCTTCTGGCGGCAGGCGATGGCGCCGGCCCCGGGCCCGCATGCCGACGCGCTCGCGACCCGCGATGGACGCGCGGCCGACCTTGGGCCTGCGGATCGTCGCTTCATCGGTCGGCTGGCGCGCGAGGCAACGCTTGAGCTGCCGTTCCCGGAGGCGATCGACTCGCGGCCCGGCGAACCGGCGCTCGTGATCGACGGGTGGGTGGAGTACCCGTACTCATCGACCGGCTTCGCCATGTGGCAGGCCAAGGCGGCGTATCAGGCGCCGTCGGTGGAGGCGCTTGACCCGGCCACCGGCGAGTGGCGCACCGTGGTTGCCGAGTACGGCTACCCCGCGGGCATGCCGCGCCGGTGCCTGCTGCCGCTGCCGGCGCCCGTCATTCCGCGCGGGTGCAAGGCGCTGCGCCTGCGCACCACCATGGAGGTCTACTTCGATGCGGTGCAGCTGGCGTGGCTCGAGCCGTGCCCGGACGCGGTGCGCCGGGAGGCATCCCTCCGGTCGGCCGAGGTGGCGGCCGCCGGATTTGCCGCGCGCGTGCCGCAGCCCCAGCGTCGCCCCGACTACGACTACGCACGGCGCGCGCCGCTCTGGGACTGCCGCATGCAGCCCGGGTGGTACACGCGCCTCGGGGAGTGCACGCCGCTGGTTTCCGCAACCGACGACGCGGTGGCGGTGTTCGGGGCGGGCGAGGAGATCCGGCTTCGGTTCGACGCGGGCTCGCTGCCCGCAGCCGCGGGGGACGCTTCCCGGACGTGGGTGCTCGAAGTGGACGGATGGTGCAAGGACATGGACCTGCTGACGGGCACCGGCGCTACCCTTGGACCGATGCCTCTCCGTGACGGTTCCAGGAGCACGCCGGCCCGCGAGGCGCTGCACGCCCGCTTCAACGACCGCTGGGCCGGGGGGCGCTGACGTGGCCGCGGCCGGGAAGCGGCTGGTCCCGCCCGGGGGCGTGGTCACGCCGCGCATGCGGGCGCTGCTCCTCGCCACGCTGGTGCTGTTCGCGCTGCTTGCGATCGACTCCGGCTACCTCGGCGCGGTCTCGTTCCAGGAGTGGATGACGGGCGAGCGGCGCCAGAACGCGTTCTATCTCTGGATGTTCCTGGCGCACCTGGTGCTGGGGCTTGCGATCGTGGTCCCCGTCCTTGCGTTCGGCGCATGGCACTGGAAGCGTGCGCACCACCACCCGAACCGGCGCGCCGTGCGCATGGGCACCGTGACCATGGCCGCGGCGCTGGTGACGCTGGTCACGGGCGTGCTGCTGATGCGCGTGGAGGTCGGCGGCGTGGCCCCCGAGATCCGCGACCCGCAGGCACGCTCGGTGGCGTACTGGATGCACGTCGCGGCGCCCGCGGTGGTGGTCTGGGGCTTCGTGCTGCACCGTCTTGCCGGGCGGCGCATCCGGTGGTCGACGGGCGTGCTGGTGGCGATGGCGGCGGTCGCGCTCACGGTCGGCTTCGACCTCTGGCACAGGATGGACGCGGGACGGCCGCGCCCGCAGCCGAGGGACGGCGCGGCGTACTTCGAGCCGAGCCTCGCGCGCACGTCCAACGGCAGCTTCATCCCGGCATCCAAGCTGATGCAGAACGACGAGTGCCTGTCGTGCCACCCCGATGCCTACGCGTCGTGGGCACACAGCGCGCACGCCGCAAGCAGCTTCAACAACCCGATGTACGCCTTCAGCGTCCGGGAGACGCGGCGCCAGGCGTTCGCGCGCGAGGGCGCGGTGAACGATGCGCGTTTCTGCGCGGGCTGCCACGATCCGGTGCCGTTCTTCACGGGCGCCTTCGAGGACACCCGCTTCGACGACCCCGACTACGACGTCTCGAAGGACCCGCTCGGCGCCGCCAGCATCACCTGCACGGCCTGCCACTCGATCACCGCCGTCGGCAGCACGCGCGGCAACGCCGACTACGTGATCGAGGAGTCGCCCGAGTACCCCTTCGGCGGCACGGGAAGCCCGCTGCTCCGGTGGGTGAACCACCAGCTGATCAAGGCGAAGCCCGGGTTCCACCGGCACACCTTCCTGAAGCCCGAGGTGCACCGCAGCGCCGAGTTCTGCTCGACGTGCCACAAGGTGTTCCTGCCCGAGGAGCTGAACGACTACAAGTGGCTGCCCGGGCAGAACCACTACGACTCTTGGCGCCTCTCCAACCGCAGCGGCTTCGGAGTGCAGGGCTGGTACTGGCCGCAGCACCCCGAGACCGACTGCAACGGATGCCACATGCCCGCGGTCGCGAGCGCCGACCTCGGTGCCAAGCCGCGCGGGCCGGCGGGCGAGCTGCAGGTCAAGGACCACTTCTTCCCGGGGGCGAACACCGCGGTGGCGCGCGCGAGCGGGCTGCCCGATGCCGCGGGCGCCGTGGCGCGCACCGAGGCGTTCAACCGCGACGTGCTGCGGATGGACATCTTCGCGCTCCGCGAGGGCGGGACCGCCGACGGCGCCATGGTCGCGCCGCTCGGCGACGTCGGGCCGGCGCTGGTGCCGGGGCGCCGCTACCTGGTGGAGCTGGTGGTGCGCACGCTCGGAGCGCTGGGCCACGAGTACACGCAGGGCACCGCCGACAGCAACGAGACCTGGCTCGACGTGACCGTGCGGGCCGGCGATCGCGTGATCGGGCGGATCGGTGCCATCGACGAGGGTTCGTCGGTCGACCCGTGGTCGAAGTTCCTCAACGTCTACATGCTCGACCGCGAGGGGAACCGGATCGACCGGCGCAACCCGCAGGACATCTTCGTGCCGCTCTACAACCACCAGGTGCCGCCCGGCGCCGCGGACCTGACGCGCGTGGCCTTCACGATGCCCGCTGACGCGACGGGCCCGGTCACGGTGGAGGCCGCGGTGCGGTACCGCAAGTTCGACGCGCGGTACCTGCGCTACGTCTACGGCGAGGGACACGCCAACGACCTCCCGGTGATGACGATGGCAACCGACCGCGTCACGTTCGGCGCGCCGCCCGGGCCCGCGACGGCCGACGAGGGCGCGGCGCCACCGACCGCAGGCGTGCCCGAGGCCGAGCGCTGGCTCGATGCCGGCATCGCCCACTTCCGGACGGCGTCGCGTGCGCCCGGGAAGGGGCAGTGGGGCCTCGCCGACGCGATGTTCGCGAGGGCCGCGGAGTCGGGGCGCGTCGAGGGACTGGTGGGGCGGGCGCGCGTCGCCCTCCTCGACGGTCGACTTGGCGATGCTGCCGACCACCTGCGCGCTGCCGCCGAGCGACATCCCGGGCAGGTGCCCTGGGCGGTCAGCTACTGGAGCGCGGTGGTCGACCTGCAGCACGGCGAGTTCGAGCGCGCGATCCGCGGCTTCCGCGAGGTGTCCGAGACGTCCTTCGACGATGCGCGGGCGCGCGGCTTCGACTTCGGCCGGGACGACCGCGTGCTCGTCGACTGGGCCACGGCATGCCTCGAGCGCGCGCGCCAGCTGCGCGGTGCATCCGACGAGCCGCGCCGCCGCGAGCTGCACGACGAGGCCGTCCGGCTGACCGATCGTGCGCTCGGCGAGGACTCGCAGCGGTTCCAGACCTGGTACGTGCGCATGCAGGCGCTCGAGGCGCTCGGGGACGCTGCCCGTGCCGCGGAGGCGCGTGCCGCATACGAGCGCTTCCGCCCCGACGACAACGCCCGTGACCGTGCCGTGACCGCCGCTCGCCGCCGAGACCCCGCGGCCGACCACGCGTCGGAGCCGGCCGCCATCTTCGACCTGCAGCGCGTCGGTGCGCCGGGGCTCTCCGCGGCTGCCGGGCCCGCGGAGGCCGGGCGGTGACCGAAGCGGGTCAGCCGCCGGCCGATGACCGGGTGATCGCCGTGGCACTCCGCTGGTCCCTCGCGGCCGCGGTGGCCGCCGGTGCAGGCGTCGCTGCATGGACCCTGTGGCCGCGTCCGGTGCCCGAGGCGCCGCCGGCGGCAGCCTTGCCCACGGGCCCCGTCCGCGCGCCCGCCGCCGATCCCGGCGCTGCGTTCCGCTTCGAGGACGTGACGGAGCGATGGCGCATCGACTTCCTTCGCACGAGCGGCGCCGACGGGCGCCGCTTCCTCCCCGAGACCATGGGCGGCGGGGTCGCGGTGTGGGACGTCGATGGCGACGGAGACCTCGACCTGCTGTTCCCCGATGGCGACCCATGGCCTGACGCTCCGGGAACGCCGGCGCGCGGGAAGGGGATCGTCGTGTTCCTGAACGACTTGCAGGGCGGTGGCCGCTTCAGCCGCGCCCGCGGCACGGGGCTCGAGGGCCCATGGCAGGGAATGGGGCTGGCCCTCGCGCGCACTGGCGCCGATCCGCGGCCGGAGGTCCTTGCCACGGGTGTCGGCGGGGTGCGCCTGTACCGGCCGGACGGCGACGCGCGGTCGGGTGTCCGTTGGCGCGATGCCACGGCCGAGGCCGGCCTCGCGGGCATCGACGGATGGACGACGGCAGCCGCATTCGCCGACTTCGACCGCGACGGTGACCTCGACCTCGTGCTTGCCCGCTACGTGAAGTGGTCGCCGGAGATCGACCGTGCGGTGGGCTACACGCTCGCCGGCATCGGCCGTGCGTACGGCGCGCCCACCGGGTTCGAGGGTGCCTCGCTCTCGTACCTCGAGCGCGGCCCCGACGGCCGCTTCACCGACCGCACGGCCGCGCGGGGCCTCGATGTCCGCCATCCGGCCACCGGCCAGCCGGTGTGCAAGGCGCTCGGCTTCGTGGTCGATGACGTCGACGCCGACGGCGACCTCGACCTCTTCGTGGCCAACGACACGGTGCGCAACCTGCTCTTCGTGAACGACGGCCGCGGTGCCTTCGAGGAGCGCGGCACCGCGCTGGGCGTTGCGTTCGACCGCAACGGCGCGGTGACCGGCGCCATGGGCTGCGATGCATCGCACCTGCGCAACGATGCGTCGCTCGCCATCGCCGTCGGGAACTTCGCGAACGAGCCCTGCAGCCTGTACGTGACCCCCGGTGATGGCCGGTTCAGCGACGATGCCATCGTGGACGGCATCTCCGCCGCCACGCGGCGCGCGCTCACCTTCGGGCTGGTCTTCGCCGACCTCGATCGCGACGGCCTCGAGGACCTGGCCCTGGCGAACGGGCACATCGAGCCGCGCATCGGGGACGTCCAGCCGGGCCAGCGGCACGCGCAGCCCGCGCAGGCGTTCCGGAACACCCAAGGCGCGAGGGGCGCGACCTTCGCTGAGGTGCCCGCCGCTGCGCTCGGTGCACTCGCCGAGCCCATGGTCGGCCGCGGCCTCGCGTGGGGTGATCTCGACGGCGACGGGCGCCTTGAGCTGGTGGAAGTCCCGGTCGAGGGCGCGCCGCGCCTCCTGCGCAATGCCACCGAAGGCGGATCGGCGCTGGCCGTCCGCCTCGAGGACCCGGGGAGCGCCGGCAATCCGGACGCCATCGGTGCGCTCGTCGAGCTTCGGCTGTCCGACGGCCGACGCCTCCGCCGCACCGTGATGCCGACGCGCTCCTACCTGAGCCAGGTGCCGCCCGTCGCGTGGTTCGGGATGGGCGCGGCAGGGCCGGAGGAGTTTCGCGTGCGCTGGCCCGATGGCGCGGAGACGGTGCACGCGGCTGCCGATGCCATGGGCCAAAGCGCGATCCGGCGCACCCGCTGAGGTGCGCCGGACCGGGTGATTGAGTTGTTCTCCCTCGGCCTTACGGGCAGAGGCCCCAGCGCGCGAGCAGCTGGCCGAGGTCCGAGCCGGACACCGTTCCGTTGCCGTCGAGGTCGCCGCTGCCGGCGGTGCCCCACTGCGAGAGCAGCATCCCGAGGTCCGCGCCGTTGACCACGGCATTGGCATCGAGGTCCCCGATGCACGGGTTCTCGCACGTGATGGCGGTGATGGAGAAGTCGTCGATGCCCGCCTCGGTGGTCGAGTTGTCCGGGTTGTCGGAGATCGAGAAACGGAACCGGGTGTTCGCCGTGAGCGCCGTGCCTGCGGGCAGGATGCTCGACAGCGAGAAGGACACGCGGTTCCACGCGTTGGGTACCGGGTAGGTCGCCACCGACTCCACCGTGAACCAGGTGGTGCCGCCGTCGACGCTCACCTGCACGAGCAGCGGGTCCACCTCGGCGGGGACGCTGCCGGCCGGCGGTGCGTCGCTGCAGAAGTACCAGCGTGCGTAGCTGACGGTGGCGTCGGACGCTGCCGACAGGTCGATGGCCGCGCTCAGGAGGCGGGTGGTGCCCCCGTCCACGTCGGCCGCCGTCGCGGTGCCTCCGGACACCCCGTTCTGGGTGACCCATGCGAAGGTTCCGACCGCGCTCGCGTCCGCCGCCGGGGCCGCGGCGTAGGTGCCGCTGGTGGTGCCGATCGGCACCGCGCGCTGCCAAGCGCCGGTGGTCAGGGCGCCCTCGTTGGCGACGGTCCAGCCCGCATCCGCCGCCTCCATGTCGGTGGCGTAGGCCGTTGCCACGCCGGTCTGGATGGAGAGCGGGAAGCTCGCGGTGGGTGCGGTCGGCGGATCGAGGTAGCCCGAACCCGTGCTCAGCCCCGAGAACAGGTAGTAGCGCACCGTCTGGCCGCACTGGAAGGCCGGAAGCGTGGCCTGGTACAGGTCACCGCCGAGCGATGGCAGCACCGCGTTCTGCCAAGCGCCACCGTCGATGGACCAGAAAAGCCTGGTCGAGCCCGGGAGGATGGTGCCGCCCGTGGGGGCCAGCTGCACGCGGAAGCTCTTGGGCATTCCCGGGAGGGCCGTGGTCGGGCGGCCGTCTGGGTACGAGAAGCCGATGGTCGTCGGCGGCACGTTGATGTACACGAAGATGCCCACGCACGTGCCCGCCACGATGTCCGGCCAGGTGTCGCCGTTGATGTCGAAGATGGCGAGGTCGGTCCACCAGTCGAGGTCCGCGGCCGCGATCGGCAGCGGGGTCTGCTCCCGGAGGATGTTTGTGGGCGTGCCGGTTCCCGAGTAGGTGTTGCGGTAGATGTGCGTGCGCCGCGAGTGCGACGCGCCCGTCGACTGCGGGCAGAACGGGCCGAGGTCGGCGTCGACGTCGCAGATGATGACGTCGGGCTTGCCGTCCTTGTCGAGGTCGCCGACCTGCGTGGAGTTGCCGAACTCGCTGAGGCTGTCGGTGATGGTGTAGCTGGTGAAGTTCGGCTGGCCGGTGCCGTCGTTGCCGGTGTTGATCAGGTACCTGTCCTGCCCGTCGTCCACGATGATCAAGTCAAGGCGGCCGTCGCCGTTGAGGTCGGCCTTGTCGCCGTGGTAGGGCTGCCCGGTGGCCACGGTCTTGTTGGTGAAGCCGGTCGCGGTGGCCGACTTGGTGTAGATGCTCACGTCCTGGCCGGCAGTCAGCGTGTTGATGCGGCAGATGTCCGCGCGGCCGTCGCCGTTGAAGTCGCCTGCCACCGCGAGGTTGCCGAAGCCGGAGTTGATCTGCGCGGCGGTGAGCATCGTCGTGGTGGCGTCCACGAAGAACCCGGGGTTGGCGGCCCCGACGTTGAGGAGGAGCTTGTTGTCGTAGTCGAGCGCTGCGTTCTCCGCCGGGCTCTGCTGGCACTCGCCCGCGTCGTTGGTGTCGCCGTCGCCGTTGATGTCGTAGCAGATGGTGCCTGACGTCTCCGGGGTGTCGTAGTCGGTGTAGAAGATGTCGACGTACCCGTCGCCGTTGTAGTCGGCGATGGCCGCATCGCAGAAGCGCGGGTTGGCCACGTTGCCGTTGCGCGCGAAGAGGTCGGGGATGCGGTCCACCTCGAAGCGGAACCCGCGCCACTGGCCCGAGGCGTTGTTGCCGAGGTTGACGTACACGCGCGGCTGCCCGAGCACCGAGTTGACGTGGTCGCTCATGGTGGTGGCGGTGACCAGGTCCAGCCACCCGTCGTTGTTCACGTCGACGACCTCGACGTCGCGGTCGTTGGTGGGGTCCATGAGGCCCGAGTAGCCGCTGATGTCGCTCGCGGTGCCGTACTCCACGGTGCGGTCCACCAGCACGCCCGACTCGTTCATGAGCAGGAGGTTGCGGTAGCCGCCCTGGATGCTGCCCGGGAACTTGAGCATGCAGACGAGGTCGATGTCGCCGTCCCGGTCAAGGTCGCCCCAGGCGAAGTCCTTCTCCTGGTTGTTGGCGCCGATGACGGTGGGGCTGGCGACGAGGCGGGTGGCCGTCTGGTTGGAGAGCGTGACCCAGCTCTGCGCGACGGCGAGCCCCGGGAGGGCCGCGGCGGCGAGGGCGGCGGCGAGGATGCGGGTGCTGTTGAAGGTCATGGGGTTCTTGGGGTAGATCTGGAGCGGTGTGGCAGCGGTTCAGGCGGTGCGTGTCGGTTCGTCTCTCACTGGCAGGGGCCCCAGGCCCCGAGGAGCAGTCCAAGGTCGGCGCCGTTCACCTCGCCGTCGCCGTTGATGTCGCCGGACACCCCCGACTGCCCCCACATGCCGAGGAGCAGGCCGAGGTCGGCGCCGGTCACGGTGCCCGAGCCGTTCAGGTCCGCGGGGCAGGGGACGCACTCGTCGGGGACGGCGTCGAGGTCGGCGTCGGCGCTGGTGCCGTCGAGGAGGTCGCGCAGGTCGGGGACGCCGTTCCCGTTGCAGTCGCCGTTTGGTCCCTCGAAGGCCTGCATGAAGAACGCGAAGTCGGCGAGGTCGACGTCCGCGTCCTGGTCGATGTCATGGACGGCGGCGTGGTGGTTGGGGGTGACCGTGCCGCCCGCGAGGTACGCGGTGCGGAAGTCGGCGAGGTCAAGCACCGTCACGTGGTTGTCGCCGTTGCCGTCGAACTCGATCTTGCCGAGCGAGTCGAGGAACGCGACCAGGCGCGCCTTGTCCTGCTCGGGAAGCGCGTCGAACGCGGCGGCGCTCGACGCGGCCTCGCCGTACGGGCCGTGCAGCCCGATGGCGGTGCGCACGCGGTCGTTGAACGTCCCGCCGGCCGCGGCGCCGTTGTGCATCATCGGGTCGCGCGTGCGCAGGTTCCAGAGGGTGGGCGTGCGCAGCTCGGTCTCCATGGCGTAGCCGTCGGACACGCCGTCGCCCTGCAGGCCCATGTCGTGCAGCATGAAGTCGGCGTACGGGCGGATCACCTTTCCGCGGATGGCATCCTCGAGCCCGGCGGCGTTCGAGGTGCTCCACTCCGGCACGTGGCACTTCGCGCACCCCACGCTCACGAACACGGTCTCGCCGGCCATGCCCGACTTGGGAGTCTGCGGCGGCACGGACAGGTAGCGCTGGAAGTGGGTGACGCGGTCGATGAACGCGAAGCCCTGCGTGTCGGCCACGTCCTCGGGCTCGGGCACGGGGTCGCATGCGGCCAGGCGCGCCGTGTCGCCGTTCGGGGCGTTCTCCTCCATCAGGAGGCGGTTGGTGATGCCCATCTCGTTGCGCGTGGCATCCGCGGAGAAGCTCAGCACCGTCGCGACCTGCGCCTTCCACCCGAACCGGCCCGCGCGGAGCGGCGCGCCCGCGTTGGACTCCTCGAGGGGGCGCACCCAGTGGATTCGGCCGGAGACGCCGTCGCCGTTGAGGTCATCCGGATCCTCGAGCGCCGCGATCGCCGCATCCGGAACCGCCTCGACCATCCCGAACGCCATGCTCGAGTTGGTCATGCGGATGGCGGTGAGGTTCGCCGACGACGGCACGTGCTCCTTGCAGAACTCGCTGACGGCGAATTCCTGTAGGAGGCTCTGGGGCTCGCCGGGCACCGGGATGAACGCACCCTTGTCGCTGATGCCGAAGTGCATCACGCTGGCGTTGCCCCAGCCGCCGATCGGGTTGGAGTGGCACGACTGGCAGTTGGTCTTGTTGAAGATCGGGCCCATGCCGGCGCTCGCGGGGATCGGCGTGGCGTACAGGGTTCGACCGGCGTTGAAGAGCGCGAGCTGCCCGGGCGTGAGCCCGGCGAGCGGCTCGCCGGCCCTCGGCTGCAGCGCGAGTTGCGCATGAGACGCGGCCGTGAGCGCCAGGACGGTGGATGCTGCGAGCGCGAGGCGCATGTGGGTCGTCTCTCGTGGGGTGTGGTCAACGCAGACAGCCCGTGGGCTGCGTGCACTTCAGGCAGCGCTCGGGAGCATGTGTCAGGGTCTCCGGCTCCCGAGGGAGCGAGGTTCCCGGCCACACGCCCTCGTTACTTTAGTGCGGTGGTCAGGCGGCGCCATGGAAAGGTCCGCAAACTGCGTATACTTTTGCGAATGCGGCAGTTGCGGACCCTGGTTGCTCTTGCGGCCGTGCTGGGCCTGTCGGGCGCCGCCACGGGGCAGCCCGCGGTTCCCCCGGGACTGGAGGGCGTTCGGGCGCTCCTGAAGGCTGCGCAGTACCCCGAGGCGGCCGAGGCGGCGCGGGCCTGGGCGGCGGACCGTCCGGACGACCTGCGGGCGGCCTTCTACCTGGGGCTGGCGCTTCACAAGTCGAAGCGCCACGGCGAGGCCGTCCTGCTCCTCGAGCGGGCGTCGGGGGCGTCGGCGCGGGACTTTCCCGAGGCGGCGCACGCACCGCATTACCTCGGCTGGTGCCGGTACTACCTCGGAGACCTCGCGGGCGCCCGGTCGGCCTTCGAGCGCCATGCGGGATCCTTCCCCGACTACGACGACACGCAGTACGCGCTCGGGCTGATCGCCTACGAGGAGGACCGGCTGCCCGAGGCGGAGTCGCGGTTCCGCCGGGCGCTGTCCATCCTCTCGGCCGGTGACGCCGCGGTGAACGCGAAGGAGCGCGCCAAGAACCAGGCCCGGC
>VGXR01000047.1 GCA_016873255.1 Planctomycetota bacterium | reverse complement strand
GTCCGCCTGCCTCAGCTTGTTGACGATCTCCTCCGCCTTGAATCGCTTGCCTGGCATGACCTGACCTCCTGAAATGCGCCGGATACCAAAATCCGGCTTGGTACGGTTTCAGGGGGGAAGGTCACCATGGTGCGCGTAGACCGCGTCGAACATCCGGTCGATCGGGTTCTCGGCGACCGGATGGCCGAGCATGCCGGTCATCTGCTTCTGCGGGGGGATGGGTGCCATGGTCGTTGGGTCAACGTACACGGAGGCCCGTCGCGGCACGATTTCTGAGGGCCTCAGCGATTCCCGGCCTTTGCGGGCGATCGCTCCTTGACGCCGCGCATCCTTGGGATATTCATCGTGGACGGCTCCGCCCGTCCGCGGGCCATCGCTCGGGGTCCTTCCGCCGAACACCATGACACTCGCCGCCCTACGCCTCGTCGCAGCCCTGCTTCCCCTCGCCGCATCCTCGGCCACGGTCGCCGACTGGCCGCATCTCGGGGGCAATGCGCAGGCGAACGGGCTTGCCGCGGCGGTCGGCCCGTCCGCTGCCTCGCTTTCGTGGTCGCGCGCGAACATGCCGTGCCTGATCTCGTGGATTCCGGTCATCGACGGAGGACGGGTGTTCACGGTGCGCCAGACCTACGCGTCCGCCCCGTACAACCCGCCGCCCGGGGACTCCCGCGTTCACTGCATGGACCTGCAGACAGGCGCCACGCTCTGGACCTTCGATTGCCCGTTCGAGGCAGGTGACTGGAGCACGGTGGTCTACGGAGCCAGCGGCGGGCGCGTGTACGTGGGCCGGGGCGGCAACGGGAGTTCCGCGTCGGCGCGCATTCGCTGCCTGAGCGCGCAGACCGGGGCGGTGCAGTGGGTGTCCGCGGACGAGGTGAGCACGGGCGCGTACGACGGCATCGTGTTCATGGAGGACGGCGATCCGATCCTCACGAGCCATACCCAGATGTGGCGCATCGACGCACAGACCGGTGCAACCGTTTGGGTCACGGCACGATCCTGCAGCGTCAGCGGCAACTGCGGCCCGGCGCGCGACGGCGATGCGATCTACGTCGACGAGGTCGGGCCAGGCGGCCAGCGCATCTCGCGCTTCAGCGCCGCCTCCGGCCAGCGCCTCTACAGCAGCCAGGTGATGCCCGGCTTCCTCAACCAGAACAGCCCGTTCTGCGCCCCGGGCGGCATCGTCTTCTACCTCCGCTCCAGCAACGAAGGCCCGGCGATCGACCTCTTCTACGCGTTCCGTGACACTGGCGCCGGCTTCCAGCTTCTCTGGACCGCGCCGTCCTACACCGAGCCGGGCGCGCGCCATGCCGTCACGCCCGATGGCGGCGTCACGATGCTGTCGCGGGAAGGCAGGCTGCAGGTTCGCGACCAACTGACGGGCGCGCTGCGGGCCGAGTCGGCCTCGTCCGTGCTCAGTGCCAGCGGCTTCACGTCGTCGATGGTGGCGGTGGACTCCCTCGGCCGGATCTTCCACAACAACTCCAACGGCGCGGGCGGGTCCCCGGCGGACCTTCGTTCGTTCAGTCCGACGCTCAGCGAGAACTGGCGCATCGTGCTCACGGGGATGAGCCAAGGCGGTCCGTCCCTCGCATCCGACGGGAGCCTGGTGCTCGCCGGCACGGGCGAGGTGCGGCGGTACTGGACGGCACCGCCGTGCGTGGCGGCCGACCTCAACTGCGACGGCGCGGTGAACGGTTTCGACCTGGGACTGCTGCTCGGGGCGTGGGGCCCGTGCCAGGCCGGCGCGTGCCCGGGCGACCTCAACGGCAACGGGACCGTGGACGGCTTCGACCTCGGACTGCTGCTCGGGGCGTGGGGCTGACCACGGCGCGCCGGCGAGCGCTACGACTTCCGGGCTGTCTTCCCGGGCGCGCGCTTCGCCTTCTTCCCCGCGGCCGGTCGAGCGGTCGACTTCGCCGGCGACTTCGCCGCCTCCCTCTTGCCGGCCGCCGTGGCCTTCAGCTTCTTCCCGTCCGGGCCGCGGCCGGTGCTCGCGAGCGTCCGCACGTAGCTCTCGACGTACGCCTTCGCGGGGGTCCGGCGGATCGCCTCGCCGATGACGTCGAGTGCTGCTTCGCCAGCGGTCCTGAAGCGAACGCACGCTCCGCCCATGTCGAGCTTCTTGCCGGACTTGGCCCAGGCCTTCTGGAACCACGCGCGCTCGGCCTTGTCGCCGTAGACGCTCATCAGGTAGACGGTCAGGCAGTTCTTCTGGCTTGCCAGCGCGGCCATCATCAGCGGCTTGCTCGGGTCGCAGTGGTATCCCGACGGCCACACGCGGTGCGGCACGGCGTAGCCGATCATGCCGTAGAGCATTCCTTCCTCGTACTGCTTGTCGAGGTTGGCGCGGATGACCTTCCGCACCGCCTCGATGCCCTTGCGCCGGTCCTCGGGGAGGGAGGCGAGGTAGTCCCTGACCGTGGTGGCCTTGCTCTTCATGCGCGGAGGTTGGTCAGCTTGCGGGCGACGAAGTCGAGGTGGTGGTCGACGTGGTGCGCGTAGACCTGGACGATCTGCAGCAGGGACACCTTGCCTCGCTGGGTGTGCACCCCGACCCGCTCGAACGCCTCGTTCGGCAGCGTCCGCAGCCATCGCACCGTGAAGCGCCGGTTGGCCTCGAAGAGGTCGAGCACCTCGGCAAGGTCGGCGCGGTCGCTCGGCAGCCGGGCGATGAAGAGGTTCTCGTCGTAGGCGACGAGCAGCGGGCAGTCCTCGGCCATGATCCTGCGCATGCGGTGCGTCGCGGCGAGGTCGCTGTCGAGGAGATGCACGGCGTTCTCCATGATGCTCCACTCGCCGGGCCCGACGCGGCGGTTGAGCAACTCCGCCGAGACGCCCGAGCAGGCAGCGCGCAGCTTCCCGGGTCCGGATTCGTACGAGGCGATGGCGATGTCGATCGGGCCCATGGGCGGCAGTGTAGGAGTGCCTTCGGGCGGCGGCCGATACGCTCCGTGGAACCGATGCCAAAGCCCCCAACTGCCGTCGTCCGCGCCTTCTCCCTGCTTGTTGCGGTGGTTGCCGCGGCAGATGCGCGCGCGCATCCCCCGTCGGCGCCGCCATGCAAGGTGTTCATCCTCGCGGGGCAGTCGAACATGGAGGGCCACGGCGTCGTCGCGCCCGCAGGCGGTGACCATGCGGACGGCCGCGGCACGCTCGAGTGGGCTGCGAGGGAGCCGCGGACCGCGCCGATGGTGGCGCACCTGCGCAATGCCGACGGAACATGGAAGGTCCGCGATGACGTGTTCGTGCGGTACACGCCCGAGGGCAAGCCCGCGAAGGTGGGGGCGCTGGCGCTCGGGTTCACTCCCTACCTCGACGCGAGCCATTTCGGCCCCGAGCTGCAGTTCGGCCAGGTGATGGGTGATGCGATCGACGGTCCCGTGCTGCTCGTGAAGACTGCGTGGGGCGGCAAGAGCCTGTTCAAGGACTTCCGCCCGCCGTCCTCGGGCGGCCAGGCGGGACCCTACTACGAGCGCATGGTCCGCGACGTGTGCGAGGCGCTCGCGAAGGCGGGCGACGAGATCCCCGCGCTGCGCGGCCGGCGGATGGAGCTTGCGGGCTTCGTCTGGTACCACGGCTGGAACGACGGGTGCGAGCCGAAGGTGGCCGTTCCCCAGTACGAGCAGAACCTGGTGAACCTGGTCCGCGACCTGCGCCGTGACCTCGGTGCAGCAAACCTCCCCGTCGTGGTCGGCGAGATCACGGGACCCTGGGTGGTGGCACCGGACGCATGGGGCGAGCTGCGGCGCGCGCAGGCCGCGGCCACGAAGCGCGAGGAGCTGCGCGGGCCCGACGGCACGCTGCGCGTGACGTTCGTGCCGACGGCCGCGTTCGTGCGCGAGCCCGGCGAGTCGCCGAACCCGGGCCACGGACACCACGAGTTCGGCAATGCCGAGACGTACTTCCTGGTGGGTGACGCGCTCGGCAAGGCAATGCGTGAGTTGGCGGTGCCCGGCACGCCTGCGTTCGTGCCGACGCTCCCGCCTGCGCCCGGTGCCGCGCCTGAGGCGGGCGAGCTGTCCGGCTACATGCTCGTGCCGGTCGAGCGGGTGCCGGAGGAGTTCAACGGAGGGTTCTCGCTGTATGCGGCGGCGTGGCCGCTGGTCGAGCGCTACCCAGGGTCGAGGTTCCAGTCGGGGCTCTTCGGCACGTGGATGTTCGCGCAGTACGCGCGCGGCGCGGACGGCAAGCAGGACCCCGCGGACAAGCCGAAGGACATGTACTCCGACATCGAGGGCGGCCTTGGATGGTGGCGCGACACGCGCTTCGCGACCGCGACTCCGAAGTTCATCATGGGCGGCGTCGCGCCCGACTTCGTCGCCTGGGCCAACGGGCCTGGCGCGGGCAAGGGCCGCGACTGGGACAAGCCCCTCGGCAAGTACGCGGTGGCGCAGCTCTCGCCGTGGGTGGTATGGCCGCCCGACGGCCTGAACCTCGCGCAGGGCACGTGCGGCGAGCTGTTCGGCTACGGCTACGTGCCGCTCCCGTTCATCGACGCGAAGCAGTCGACCGACGGGACGCCGCTCGAGACTGGCGGAAACTGCTGGACGCTGTTCCTGAGCACCGCGAACTTCCGGGGACCGGTGGCCTTCTTCACGCCGCACTTCTGGGCCGAGACGAAGCGAGCCCGGCCCGAGCTTGCGGGCAAGCTGCTCGACACGCGGCCGAGCGACCCCAACAAGGCGTTCCAGATGGAGACGCAGTGGATTCCCGCCTCGATCGGCGCAAAGGCCTCGGACGGCGCGGTGTACGCACGCATCGCGCCGACCGCGTTCCCTGTGGATGCGGCGGGGCGTACCGTGGTGCTGCACCGGCTCACCTCCTACGCGCCGGCGGCGCTCACGGATGGCGTGCGCGCGTGGTTCGCCGGTGGGCCTGCAGCGAGCGGGGCGCTGGATCCCGCGGCATCGCACGTGCAGCGCTTCGGGCAGGGCGGCGGGTCGACATGGCGGATCTTCGGCGAGGGCGCCGACAAGGACGCACGCCGTGAGGTCGACTGGAAGAGCTTCTCGACGCCCGCGGTGCACGACGAGCAGTCGTTCGGATACTCGTGGGGCGACGCGGTGACGCGCCGGCCGGGCGATGGTGCGCGGGCGTGGCTGCCCGAGTACTTCCGCCTGGTGCCGCGCGACGGCAAGGCGCCCGTGTGGCAACCGGTGGATGCATCCGCTGTGCCGACCGAGACGGGCCTTGCGGCGTTGCGCTTCGACACGCCACGCGAGCGAAGGCAGGGTGCCTACACGACCCCCGATGCACCGGCGAGTGCGTTCCGGGCGCCGGGCCCCGCAGCCGGGCCGTTCCAGACGACGCTCGGCGACGGGAGCACGGTCACCTATTGCTGGTACAGATTCGCCGACCAGCCGGCGATGCGAAACGCCGGGCTCACCGATGCAGAGCGCGCGGAGGCGCAGCGCCGTGTCGAGCTGGTGCACCGCGCATGGACCAAGGACCGCGACTACATCTCGCGGCCAACCACCGGAACGCTGGCATCGATCGACCCGGCGCTGATCGTCACGCCGCCGAAGGGCATGGAAGTGGGGTTCGTGCCGATCGCCGTACGGCAGGAGCGGAGGCGTCCCTGAGGCCGTGCGCAATCCTGGTCCTGGTCACGCTCGGGGTGCTCGGTTGCTCGCCGTCGGAGCCGGCTGCAGGCCCGCGCAGCCCTGCACCCGCCGGCATGGCGTGGATCCCGGGCGGTGAGTTCACGATGGGGAGCGTCGACTCCCTCGCGCGCCCCGACGAGCAGCCGCCGCACCGCGTGCGGGTCGCCGGTTTCTGGATGGACGAGACCGAGGTCACCAACGCGCAGTTCGCATCGTTCGTGGCGGCCACCGGCTATCGCACCGTGGCCGAGCGGCCCGTCGACTGGGAGGAGCTTCGGAAGCAGGTGCCACCGGGCACGCCGAAGCCGCCCGACAGCCAAATGCAGCCGGGTGCGCTGGTGTTCACGCCTCCCACGGAGCCCGTGGGCCTCGATCGCTACGACCGATGGTGGAGCTGGACCACGGGCGCATGCTGGGACCACCCCTCCGGGCCCGGCAGCTCTATCGATGGCAAGGAGCAGGAGCCCGTGGTGCATGTGTCGCTCGAGGATGCGCAGGCCTTCGCCCGCTGGGCCGGCAAGCGGCTTCCCACCGAGGCCGAGTGGGAGTTCGCCGCGCGCGGCGGGCTCGAGGGCAAGCGGAACGCATGGGGCGACGAACCCGTCGACCCTCGACGCGCCAACACCTGGCAGGGGCACTTCCCCGACCGCAACACGCGCGAGGACGGGTTCGTGCTTGCCGCGCCCGTGAAGTCGTTCCCGCCCAACGGCCACGGCCTCTACGACATGGCCGGCAACGTATGGGAGTGGTGCAGCGATGCCTACCGTCCCTACGACGGTGCGGACGCACGCATCACGCTCGTGCCGGGGAGCCATGTCGTGCGCGGCGGGTCGTTCCTGTGCAGCGACTCGTACTGCGCCAGCTACCGCCCGAGCGCCCGCATGAGCCAGACCCCCGACACCGGCATGCAGCACCTCGGGTTCCGTTGCGTGAAGGATGCTCCGTCAGCGGGCGTCGCGGAACGCGCCAAGCCGTGACCCCGCCGCGAAGCCCCCGAACCCAAGCCCCGCGAGCACGACCAGGGGCGTGACCTGCGCCGCCGGCGCCACGTCGCGCCATAATGGGCCCTCGATGGCGATCACCGCCCACCGGAACGGGCTGGCGTAGCTGAGCGTCTGCAGGATCGGCGGCATGAAGAAGAGCGGGATGGTGCCCCCGCCGATCAGCGCGAGGAGGAGCAGGGCACCGCGGCCCGCGCCGTTGGCCTCGGCCTCGGTTCGGCAGAAGCCCGCGATCAGCATCGCAAGCCCCGCGAAGGCGAACGCCGAAAGGACGCACGCAAGCGCCAGCATGCCGGGCTGCGCCACCCGCGTACCGACGAGCGTCACCGCGAGCACGATCAGCAGCAGCTCGACCAGCAGCGCCGTGACGAAGCACGCCAGGCCCTTGCCCGCGAGTAGGTGCGCGCGCGTGATGGGCGCCAGTCGCAGGCGCACAAGCGTTCCGCGCGAACGCTCGGTGACCACCGAGGCGGCGAACGCACCGACGCAACCGGCGATGCCCCACACCATCCCCTGCGGCACGGAGACATCGAAGCTCGACCGCGGCACGCCCGTGCGCGGCGGGAGCTCCTGCATCCGCACCTGCACCGGCGACCACGCCGCACCCGCGCCGCCGGCCGCGGGCTTGCTGCCCGCATCGCCCCCCGGCATTGACTTCACGAACGACTCGGCGGTGGCGATGAGCGCGCCGGCCGCCAGCTTCTGCGCGGCACCCATGTCCTTGGACGCGGCGATCGCCTCGCGCATCGACTGGAACATGCGCTTCGACTGCGCATCATCGGCGAGCAGCTTCGGGAACTGCCGAAACGCCAGTTCGTTGAGCTTGCCCTGGATGAGCCCTGCCTCGGCGCGCCGCACGGGGTCGATGATCGCCTCGATGGGGATGCTGCCGCCGCTGAACAGCCGGTCGGCGCCCGCCTGCATGGACTGCGGCAGGATGATGGCGGCGGTGAACGTGCCATCGCGCACGCCATCGGTGGCCTCCTCGCGGGTGGTCACGCGGCGGACGTCGAGCGATGCGTCCCCGGCAAGGTCCTCCGCGAGCCCGGCCGCGATGCGCGAGTCGCTCTCCACCACGAGCGCCACCGCGATGCGGCTGCCGCCGGTCGCAGCGCCGCGGAACACGAACCCGAACAGCATGGCCAGCAGCACCGGGAACACGAACGTGAAGAACACGTCGCCCTTGTCGCGGAACATCAGGCGCAGGTCCTTGCGGGCGATGGCGAGCACGGACCTCATTCGCGCAGGCTCCTGCCGGTGAGCGCGAGGAACGCCGACTCCAGGTCGCTGGCCTCGCCCGCGGTGCCGCCATGGCGGGCGAGCAGCTCGGGCACCGTGCCGACGTCGAGCATCCGGCCGTGGTCGATGATGCCCACGCGGTCGCAGAGCTTGGCGGCCTCTTCCATGTAATGCGTGGTGTAGAGCACGGTGGTGCCGCCCGCCGCGAGCGTGCGCACCAGTTCCAGGATTCGGTTGCGGCTCTGCGGGTCGACGCCCGCGGTCGGCTCGTCGAGCATCACGAGCCTCGGGCCGTGCACCAGTGCGGCGGCAAGGTTGAGGCGCCGCTTCATGCCGCCCGAGAAGCCCTCGGTGCGGTCGTCGGCACGCGCGTCGAGCTCGACCATCGCGAGCAGGCCCTCGACCCGTGACCGTGCGTCCGCCAGCCCGTAGAGGTCCGCGAGGAACCGGAGGTTCTCGCGCGCGGTGAGCTCGCCGTACAGCGCTATCTCCTGCGGCGCAAGCCCGAGGTGCCTGCGCACCTCCGCATCGGCCGGCGAGCCGAGCCCGAGCAGGTCGACCGATCCCGCATCGGGGCGCAGGAGGCCCGTGGCGATGGCGATGGTCGTCGACTTGCCGGCCCCGTTGGGGCCGAGAAGCCCGAACACCTCGCCGGCCTGCACCTGAAGCGAGAGCCCGTCCACGGCCGTCGTGCTGCCGAAGGACCTGCGGATGTCGCGGAGCGTGAGCACGGACGGAGCAGGGTACCGCGCGCCGTCGGCACATCTCGCGGCCGCGCCCCCCTATCCTTTCCGCTCCACGCGTTCGGCGCGCGGCACGCACCGACCCCAAGGATTCCCCCATGCGGATTGCGCTTGCTTCCGGCGACGGCATCGGCCCCGAGATCATGGCCGCCACGCTCGACCTCTTCCGCGCCGCGGGCGTGGACCGCCACGTCGAGTTCGTGCCGGTGGAGATGGGCAAGTCGGTGTTCGAGAAGGGCAACACCCGCGGCATGACCGACGAGGCCGTGCGCGTCGTCGAGGACTGCGGGCTCCTCTTCAAGGGGCCGATGGAGACGCCCAAGGGCGGCGGCGGCAAGAGCATCAACGTCACGGCGCGCAAGATATGGAGCGCGTTCGCCAACTACCGCCACTTCCGCTCGCTGCCGGGCGTGAAGACGCCGTTCTCGCACCTCGACCTCGACTTCGCCATCGTTCGCGAGAACGTGGAGGACACCTACGGCGGCATCGAGCACCGCATGTCCGACGACGTCACCGTGTGCAAGCGCGTGATCTCCGCGCCCGGCTCCGACGAGGTGATGCGCTTCGCGTTCGAGGCCGCGCGCCGTTCGGGCATCACGCTGGTGCACTGCGGCCACAAGGCAAACATCATGAAGCTCACCGACGGCATGTTCCTCGAGCGCTTCAAGGCCATCGCCGCGGGCTATCCCGAGATCACCACCGGCGACGTGATCGTGGATGCGCTGTGCATGAACCTCGTGATGAAGCCCAAGCAGTACCGCATGGTGATCCTGCCAAACCTGCAGGGCGACATCGTGAGCGACCTCGCGGCGGGCCTCGTCGGCGGGCTCGGCTTCGCGCCAAGCGCGAACATCGGGAGCAACATCTCGATCTTCGAGGCCGTGCACGGCACCGCGCCGGACATCGCGGGGAAGGGGATCGCCAACCCGACGGCGCTCGTCCTATCGGGCCTCATGATGCTCCGGCACATCGGGCTGGTAAGGCACGCGGCCGCGATCGAGAACGCGCTGCTCTCCGCGCTCGAGGGCGGCGTGCGCACCGGCGACTTCGGCGACCCGCAGAGGCCGGTGCTCGGCACGGCGGACTTCATCAAGGGCATCGCGGCCCGGCTCGGCTCCGAGCCGCGCACGGTGAAGCCCGCGGCGGTGCCCGCAGGCGGCGCCGATGCCGTGACGGCCCGCCCGCCCGTGCGCCCCGCCGGGCCCGTGGTCATGCACACCTTCACGGGCCTCCGCAAGGAGATCGTCGGCGTCGACATGTACCTCGACGGCAAGCTGTCCGCCGCGGCCACCGCCGCGATGCTCGAGCGCACCTGCGAGGGCTCGCCGTTCCGCCTGTCGCTCATCTCCTGCCGCGGCACCCAGGTCTGGCCGCGCGGCAGCGTCTTCACCGAGTGCGTCGACTACTGGCGCGCCCGCTTCGAGGTGCGCGACGGCGCCACCGTGGGGCAGCAGGAGGCCGTGCAACTGGTGGGGAAGGTCGCGCAGGAGCACGTGGTGACCGAGTACGCGCTGCTCCGCACCTTCGACGGCGTCCGCGGCTTCTCGATGGCACAGGGGCAGTAAGGCCTCTATCCGGCCGTCTTCGATGGCGTGGCATCGGTTGGCCGGCGCGCCATCGACGGCGCACCGTGCTTGGCACGATAGGCCGCGATCCGCTCGCGGTCGGCATCGGTCAGCCGGGTGCCGAGGTGCTCGACCACCTCGTCGATGGTGACGATCGCCGCAGTGGGCATCCCGAACTCCGCACCGACCTCCGCGAGCGCGGTGAGCGTGGATGCGTCGCTCGCGCGCTCCTGGCGATCGACCGAGACCACCAGCCCCGCGAGCCGGATGTCCGCGGCCGCGCGCAGGATGGGCACCGTCTCGCGGATCGAGGTCCCGGCGGTGGTCACGTCCTCGACGATCAGCACGCGGTCGCCGTCCTTGAGCGGCCGGCCCACCAGCACGCCGCCCTCGCCGTGGTCCTTCGCCTCCTTGCGGTTGAAGCAGAACTCCACGTCGCGCCCGCGCTCGGCGAACGCCATCGACACGGCCACCGCGAGCGGAATGCCCTTGTATGCCGGTCCGAAGAGGACGTCGAATCCGCCGGGGAAGCCGCGCTCGATGGCATCGGCGTAGGCCCGCCCCAGGCGCGCGAGCTGCGCGCCGGAGCGGTATCTGCCAGTGTTCACGAAGTACGGCGTCCTGCGGCCGCTCTTGGTGGTGAAGTCCCCGAAGGTGAGGACCCCCGCCTCGAGCATGAAATCGATGAACCGGCGCTGGTAGTCGTGCATGACGGCCGGATCGTAGCCTCGCTCAGCGGGAGGGGTTGCTCGACGCCGTCTCCACGACCGGCACCTTGAACTGGTCGCTCGTCATCTCCCGACGGTCCGTGTCGCGCTCTCGTTTGCGCGCTGCGCGGACAGCACGAGCGCCGCACCGGCCACCGCCACGAGTCCTGCCGCCCACTGGCCGCCCTGGAGGGCTTCCCCGAGGAGCATGGCGCTGCCGGCGCTCACGATGAAGGGCTGCAGCTGCAGCACGCCGGTCGTGGCGGCGACACCGAGGCGGTCGATGGCCGTGTAGTAGAGGACGTGGCCGAGCGCGATGCCGACGAATGCGCTGATTCCCATGTACCACATCTCGCGCGGGGCAAGGTCGAGGACGCACAGGCCGCGGTCCTTGCCGAAGGCCAGCATGCAGGCCACCAGCGCCGCCGCGGTGTAGAGCGCGATCACGCCGAACGCCTGGACCGGGTGGAAGCGCGACATGAAGCGGCGCACGGCGAGCGCGTAGGCGCCGTAGCCGAAGCCCGCGCCGAGGGCAAGCAGCACGCCCTGCGCGGTGGCGCCGTGGAACAGGTCGTCGCCCGCGAGCAGCACGCCCGCGATCCCCGCGAGGAGCAGCGCGATGCCGCACAGGTACCGCGGCGAACGGATCGTCCGGCGCTCGGCCGGGAAGAGGAGGTACGCCCCGGCCGCCACCGCCACCAGCTGCAGCCGCATGGCGAAGGTGAGGACGCCCGGCGACACGTACCCGTGCGCCGCCGTGAAGCAGACCTGCGCGGCGGCGTTCGCCACCGCGGGCACCAGTGCCGCGCGCCAGATGCTGCCGGGAAGCGTGCCGTGCGCGAACCCCCACGCCACCGCGGGCAGCCAGAAGAGCGCGCTCGCGCCGTAGCGCCACCCGTTGTTCGACCAGTGATCGACGTACCCGGAGAGATGCCGCAGGAAGAGCGGCACCGAGCACCAGCATGCAAGCGTCACGAGCAGCACCGTCACGCCCTCCCAGCGCGGGATGCTGCGTGCGGGATTCGCGAGCGGTGCCGAGGTGCTCACTCCGCGCCCTTCGCGAAGAGATTGACCGGGCCCTGGCCGTGCCCGAGGCGCGGGCTGGTGGCGATCGCCCCGCGCACGAAGGCCTTGGCGCCGGCCACCGCCTCCGGCACGGACTCACCGCGCGCGAGCCGCGCGGTGACGGATGCGGACAGCACGCAGCCGGTGCCATGCGTGTGGGTGCTCTCGATGCGCGGCGCGGCATGGCATGTGACCCGGCCGTCCGAAAGCAGCAGGTCCATTGCATCGCCCTCAAGATGGCCGCCCTTCACCAGGACGTGCCGCGGCCCCATGCCTGCGATGGCCCTCGCCGCGCGCTCCATGCCCTCTGCGCCACGCACCTCAAAGCCCGCAAGCCTCGAGGCCTCCGCAAGGTTCGGCGTGACCATCGCCGCATGGGGCAGCAGGCGATCCACGAGCGTCCGCACCGCATCGTCGGCGATGAGCGCCATGCCGTGCTTGCTCACCATCACGGGGTCGACCACCAGCGGAAACGAGCATCGCCGGACCCGCTCCGCGACCGCGGCGATCACCGCGGCATTGCCGAGCGCGCCGGTCTTGGCCGCTGCCGGAGGGATGTCCTCGAGCACTGCGTCGAGCTGTGCCACCACGAGCCCGGGATCGAGCACCTCGACCGCGGACACCCGCAGGGTGTTCTGCACCGTGAGCAGCGTGACGACGCTCATGCCGTAGGCGCCATGGCGGTGGAACGCCTTCAGGTCCGCCTGCAGCCCCGCGCCCCCGGAGGGGTCCGAGCCGGCGATCGTGAGTGCAACGGGAACGTCAGCCATCCGGAAAGGGTAGGTCACGGCGCCGAACCCGGTACCGCGGCCGGCACTACTCTGTTCGCTCATGGACGACCAAGATCTGCTGGGGCGCATCGCCGACCTTGAACGCCGGCTCGCCGCCGTGGAGCGACGCGCGGGAATCCAGGATGCAGCCTCGGCACCGGTCCCTCCGGCGCCGCCGGTGATCGTGGCCTCGGAGCAAGCATCGCCGCCCCTGCCCGCTGCGGTTCCGGTGGTCGTGGCGCCCCCGTCGCCCGCCGTGCCGCCTCCCCCTCCATCGGTCGCGGTGCCGTCCGCGCCGCCGGTCGCGGCGCGCGATGCGCAGGGCCTTGAGCACTTCGTCGGCCTCAAGGTCGCGGCGTGGGTCGGCGGCATCATCGTGATCGCGGGCATCGCGATCTTCGCCAAGTTCGCGGTCGAGCGCGGTTGGTTCGCCGACCTGCCTCCCACCGGCAAGCTTGCGCTCGCCTACGTGGCCTCGGCCGTGTTCGTGGCGGCGGGCCTCCTGCTCCGCAGGGTCACGGGCCGCGTCCCGTCCGGTGCACTGGTCGCCGCGGGCATCGGCGGCCTGTACGTGGCGACCTGCGCCGGCGTGCAGCCGTTCAACGTGTTCGGCTCCGGGGCATCGCTCGCCGTGGGCATCGCGGTGTCGATCCTGGGCGCGGCGCTCACGCTGCGCATGCGCGAGCCGTTGGTCGCGGGCATCAGCCTGTTCGGCGCGTACATGGTGCCGGCCTTCACGCTCGAGGGCACGATGACCTTCTCGCCGTCGGCGGAGCAGGCCACCGTCGCCGGTGCCTACGTGACCGCGATCTACGCGGTTGCCCTGGTTCTTGCGCGCATCGGCCCGGAGGGTTTCGCCAGCCTCCGGCTGGTGGGGCTGCTGCAGGCGGTGATCGGCGGACAGCTGATCTGGCAGCTCCGCGACACGTCCCCGGGAATCACCACGGGATTCGTCGGCCTGTGGTGGGCCATGGCCGTTGCGGAGTGCACGCTCGCCGCGCTGCGCGGCGTGTCCCGTGCATCCAACGTGACCTTCGCGGCAGGCGCCACACTCGTGGCCACGCCGCTTGCCATCCTCGGCGCCATGGGCGCAAATCCGGCGACAAGCCCGTACTCATGGCTTCCGGCGCTCATGGGCGCCGCATGCGTGATGGGGGCGTTCGTGACGAACGCGCCCATCCCGGCCGGGGGCATCGATGACCGTGATCGGCGGGACGAACCGCTCGGCGTGGCGGCGGTCGAGACGTGCCAGGCGATGTTCCGGACATTCGCGATCCTGGCAGGCGCGCTCGCGATCGCGCAGGTCGGCGTGGTGGTGCGAGGCGGTGCGCTGCCCGTCTCGTGGGCGGTGATGGGCGTCGGGGCAACCGTGGCGGCGCAGCGCGTCGGCAACCGGGCCGTGCCGTGGCTTGGGTTCGCATCGATGGCGCTCTCGTTCGTGGCGGCGGCCTTCAACGTCATCTCCAGCCAGGGCGGTGCGGGGCCCGTGCTCTGGGAGTGGGGCACTGACGGCGGCCCGGCGTGCTGGCACGTGCAGATCACGGACGGGCTGTGGGCGCCCGCGATGGTGGCTGCAGTGCTGTCCATCGGCGCTCGGCTCTGGAACATGCAGCGCGCGATGGATGGCGCTCCGGCACCGGCCGCGGTGCTCCTTGCCTCGGCCGCAACTCTCCTGTGGATGGGGGTGTCGGTGGCGGCGTGCGAGGGGTATGCCGCCATGGCCGCGGTGCTGCTTGCGCCGCTCGCGGCGGCTGCCGGGCGCAACCAGCGGCTTGCGAAGGGGCTCGTCGCGGTCACGACCATCACCGTGGGATTCCTGTTCCCGGTAGTGACGGTGTACGCCGTCGCGTTCGATTCCTCGGCAACCGCTCTCGATGCCGCGCCGGTGGTGCCGGTGCTGGTGGTGCTTCCGGTGGTGGCCATCGCGCTGCGCATGCCGGACCATCGAGCGGCATCGCGGCTCCTCGGCATCGGGTTCGCCTATGCGATGGGCGCGGCTGTGTTGCTCGTCTTTCTCCGAACCCTCGTGGGCAGCGCGGATGGCCAGGCCGTGGGCCTCCGCACCGGGCTGGAGTGGTCCGCGCTGGCACTCGCGATGATCGGCGGGGCGGCCGCATTCGCACCGGCTGTCGATCGATGGCGCATCGTTCGCCCGGTGGGTGCGGTGGGCGTGGTGACGGCGGTGTTCGTGGTGTCGCTTTCCGCGATCTTCCGCGCGATGGACCCGGCGCCCGACGCCGAGTGGCTGCATCACTGGCTTGCCAACCCCGGGACGCTGGCCGCGGCAGCCGCTGCCGCCGCGCTCTTCGCGTTCCGTGGCGGCGCGGGTGCTCTGCCCTCCGGCGAGCGCCCGATCGCGCTGACCGCGGTGATCGGCTTCGTGGCCTTCAGCGCCACGATGGTGGCCCGCTTCTTCGATCCGCGCACCGGGCCGCCCTTCGAGTCGTCGGTGGCGCTCGAGCGTGCCGCGGTGAGCGTCTGGCTTGCGCTTGCGGCGCTTGGCCTCGTGATCGTCGGATTCCGCGCGAACCGGACGGCCGTTCGATGGGCGGGGCTGTCGTTGCTCGGATTCACGGCGCTGAAGGTGGTGGTGCTTGACCTTGCGGGCGCCGAGCCGATCTGGCGGGTCGCGGCCTTCATCGCCACGGGCCTGCTCCTCGTTGGAACGAGCGTCGTCTACTCGCGCGCATCACGCGTCCCCGGACCGCCGGCTTCCTGATGCGGTGGGCTACGCTTTCCCGGTGAACGGCCCCGATGCCGAATTCTGGAACGCGAGGTTCCTGGCGAAGGACACGCCGTGGGATCGCCGCGGGCCGGGGCCGCAGCTGCTGGCCTGGCTCGATGCCGGCGTCCTTGCCCCGTGCCGCATCGCGGTGCCGGGCTGCGGCTCGGGACGGGATGTCGCGGAACTCGCGCGGCGCGGCTTCGACGTCACCGGCATCGATTGCGCGCCGGCAGCGTGCACGCTTGCCCGCGAACGCCTCGCCTCGGGGGCCCTTCGCGGCGCCGTGATCGAGGGCGATGTGCTGTCATGGCGCCCCGATGCCCTGTTCGACGCGGTGTACGAGCAGGCCTGCCTGTGCGCCCTGCACCCCACGCAATGGCGGCGCTACGAGGCGTCGCTCGCCGCATGGATCCGGCCAGGGGGAGCGCTGTTCGCCATGTTCGCGCAGCGTCCGCGGCCGAACGCCCTTGAAGAGGGCATCATCGAGGGCCCCCCGTACCACTGCGACATCAATGCCATGCGCATGCTGTTCGACGACGATCGATGGCAGTGGCCCGCCCCGCCGTACCCGCGCGCCGCGCACCCGAACGGCATGCACGAGCTTGGGCTGGTGATCCGGCGCCGATGACGGCCATCAGAGCGACATCAGCAGCAGCGCGCCGACCGAGAGCACGAAGTAGCCGACCAGCGTGGCGGCGCCGGCGTAGTCCTTGGCCAGCCGCTGGCCGAAGAAGAGCATGAGCACGTTCGCCGCCGCAAGCTGCGCCCCGCGCAGCGCGATGCCCGTCTCGCCCGACCAGGCCACCTGCGCGGCCCCGCCCGCGCAGAGGAAGCCGGCGGCAAGCTCGGTGAGCGTGACCGTCACCAGCATCGGCTTCACGAAGCCTGCCAGCGGCGACTTGGCGAAGTGCCCCGTCAGCCACGAGAGGTTGCCGGCGAAGTCCGACACCTTGTCGAGCCCCGATTGCAGGAAGAGCACCGCGAGGAACGCGGCGGCGAGGAACTGCGCGGAATCGACCGGATTCAGGAGGTGCTGGAAGGTGTCCATGGCTGCGTGGCGCGGAGGCTACCTGCGCCATCGCGGCTCGGAGCGTGCCGTGGACGGGTGGGGCCGTCCCGATCCGGCAGGAGGAACCGAAGCGCGTCCCCGACTCGCGTGCGCCATGCTGCCTCGTCGTGGTCGGCACCGTCGCACACGCGCGACTCGAAGTCGGTGCCTCACCGCATGCCCGACGGCTCGAGGTGGATCGAGCGCACTTCCCGCCATTCGATGAGCGAACCTCCCGCTGCCGGCAGCGCGAGCCGGTTCCGGATGGTCTCCTCGCGCAACGCGCATGCAGCAAGCGCTGCCCCGGCAACCGCAAGCGGCCGCAGGCGGCTCATGGCGCGGCCGGCTGCGGTGCCGGCTCGTGCCCCAGGAACGTCGCCACCACGCTTCCCTTCTCGTCCATCAGCGTCAGCAGCGTGCCGTCGATGCGGAACCGGCGGGTGCGCTCCAGCGCGGCGAGGTACGACGCCTCGAGCTTCATGCGTTCGTCGGGGCCGGCCATGCGCGTGGACACCACCATGGTGAATCGGATGGCCGCGGCTTCGGCATCGGCTCGCGCGCCGTAGCGGTTCACCCCCGAGTTGCCCGAGGCCTTGCCGTCCTCGGCGATCTCGAGCGTCGGCGCCGCGCCCTCGGTGATGGCGAGGTCGTTCACCGACGCGCACTCCCAGACCGTGGCCCTGAGCGGCAACGTGACGGCCGGCTTCGCGGGCGCCTGCGGCTGGCGCGGCGTTGCAGAGCATCCGGCAGCCGGCACCAGGGAGATCGCGAGGGCGGGCACGGCGACGGCGAGGAGGCGCATGAAGTTCATAGGACGCAGGATAGCCCGCGCGCGCCGCGAGCCGCCGCTACCCTTGGGCCATGGTCGAGATCTCCGCGTTCTACGAAGGCAGCCTCCGCTGCAAGCTCACGCATGGCCCCTCGGGCACCGTCATCGAGACCGATGCGCCCGTCGACAACCATGGCAAGGGCGAGCGCTTCTCGCCGACCGACCTCGTCGCGGCGGCGCTCCCGGCCTGCATCATGACCATCATCGGCATCGTGGCCGAGCGTCACGGGCTGGATGTCCGCGGCATGCGTGCCTCGGTGCGCAAGGAGATGAGCCCTGCGCCGCCGAGGCGCATTGCGCGCCTTCCGGTGCGAGTGGAGATCCCGCTTCCCGCCGACCATCCGCAGCGACAGATGCTCGAGAACGCCGCGCACACCTGCCCCGTGCACAAGAGCCTCTCGGCCGAGATGGACTCGCCGATCGAGTTCGCCTGGACCGGCTGATCCGCGGTCATCCGAACGCCGGAAGCTCGAACCCGGGCCGATACTCGCGCCGCACGATCGAGTTGGTCGCCTCGTCGTTGCCGACGAACGAGTCGGTGGCCCGGTCCCACCGCAGCTCCTTGCCGGGATGGCGCGCCGCGCGGCAGCAGAGCAGCCCGGCCTCTGCCATCCCCGCGCCCGCGGTGAAGGGCGTCTGCACGAACGCCCCGGGCTTTCCCGTGATGCGGTCGATCCACGAGTGCCAGTGATTGCGCGCCTGCACCTCGCCCTGGCCGGGGATCGTCTTCCAGTCGACGGGCTTGCCGCCCTGCCACACCTGGATCTTGCCCTCGGGCTCGACGAGCAGCACGCCGCCCTCGCACACGACGAGCGTGCCGATGCCGGGCCAGCTGCCCGCGGGCAGCCCGAGCGCGGCGCGCGACGGCGCCTGGCTCTTGTCGCAGTAATGCACCACGAACCGGTCCTTCGCGAAGCGCTCGCCGGAGACGGGGTAGGTGAGCGTGGAGTGCACGTGCTGCGCGTGGTAGAAGTCGCTCGCCGTGCGTGTCTGCGACACGACCGCGATCGGCGACGGCAGCTCGTACGCGAAGTAGAGGACGTCGAGCAGGTGCGTGCACCAGTCGCCGAGCTGCCCGGTGCCGTAGTCCCAGCTCGATCGCCAGCGGAGGCCGACGAGGCCCTCGCGGCACGGCGCGTCCTTGGCGGCACCGAGCCACAGCTTCCAGTCGACGTTCGCCGGCGGCGCGATCGGGTCCTTCATCCCGCCGTAGTAGAAGTAGCCGTCGCCCTGGTCGCCGGGGCCCGAGATCCACACGTGCGCCTCGATGGCCTTGCCGAGGAGCCCGCGCCGGAGGATGTCAACGGCATGCTGCCTCCCGGTCGGTCCCATGCGCTGGTTGCCCACCTGCGTCACCAGCGAGGGCCGCGCCTTCACCGCGCCGAGGATCGCGCGCACCTCCGACAGCTGCTGCACCAGCGGCTTCTGGCCGTAGACGTGCTTGCCAGCCTTCAGCGCCGTCATCATGATGAGCGCGTGGTTGTGGTCCGGCGTGCACACCACCACGCCGTCGAACTTCCCGGCGTGCCGGTCGAACGCCTCGCGGAAGTCGCGGCAGGTGAATGCCTCGGGGTGGTCCTTCGACGCCGCGGCGAGCGCGTCGGCATCGACATCGCAGAGACCCGTGAACACCACGTCCGGGTGTTGCTTCAGCTCGTCGCGGTCGGCCGGGGCGATGCTCCCGCCGACCCCCACCTGGAGCAGCTGCACCTTGCCGAGCCTCCCGCGGAAGGGCCGTCGCGCGGCACGGGGCAGCACCGTGGCACCCGCGGCGTTCGAGGCGAGCAGGGCGCCGGCGGCAAGCGCGCCGGAGGCGATCATCGAGCGGCGATCCATCATCGTGTCTGTCTCCTTCCCTGGTTGTACCGGGGAGGTTCAGGCCGGCTTCGCGTGGCGGGCGGCCCAATCGGCCAGAATCGCCTGCTCGCGCTCGCGCGAGATCCCGGGCGTTCGGCCGGAGCCCCATGCGAAGTCCTTCGGGCGCTCGGCCTCGGTCCTGCGGAAGTCCTCGAGCGTGTCGCGCGCGGTCTCCGCGAGCGGCCTGCACCGCAGCCCATGAGCGAAGGCCTTCGCGCAGTTGGCGCGCCCGGCACCGGCGGTCCCGGGAGCCTGCGGGATCCACAGCGGGAGGCCCATCCATGGGGTGACCTCCTTGCCGAGGAGCCACTCCTCGTCGGTCCAGCGGAACTCGACGGGCACGCTGACCGTTGCCCGGATGCCGTGGAGCATCTCCTCCATGGTCATCGTGCCCTGCGGGCCGTTGGCGACGTAGGTGCCAAGGTGCCCGTCCTCGACCAGCTTCAGCATGAACGCGGCGAGGTCGCGGACATCGATGAACTGGACGAACTGCTCCTGCGGCTTCGCCGCGCGCGGCACCAGCACCGCTCCGCCCTCGGCGATCCGCACCGGCCAGTACGTGAACCGCAGGCTGTCGTCGCCGGGCCCCACGATCAGCCCTGGCCGGATCACGCAGGCCTTGCCTGGGCACGCCCGCTCGGCGGCCTTCTCGCACAGCGCCTTGAGCGGACCGTAGGTCTCGCCCGTCAGCTTCTCGGTGGCCGGGTCCTCGATGGTGCTCACGGGCGTCGACTCGTCGGGTGCCACGGATTTGTCCGACCAGACGGAGATCGTGGAGACGAGCTGGTACATCATCGTCACGGGCCCGAGCAGCTCCGCCGACGCCGTGGTGATGCGCGGGAAGTACGAGGAGTTGTCGATCACCGCATCGAACCGCCGGCCCTCGGCCTTCATGGTCGATGCCAGGGACTCGAGCGACTTGAGGCCCTCGCCCTTGGCGGGGTCACGGTCGCCGCGCAGCTGCACGATGCCCTTGTAGCGGTCGCCCGCGAACAGGTTGGGCGCCGTCTTGCCGCGGTTGAACGTGGTGATGGTCCAGCCCCTGTCGAGCGCCTGGTCGACGAGGTGCGGGCCTAGGAACCCGGTTCCGCCGAGGATCAGGATGTTCATGCCCCACCTCGCGCGGCGTACCCAGCGATTGCCATGCGGGCGAGGGTACTTGTGTCGCCGGCCCGCAGCGCGCTTGCCCCAAGGCGCGCGCTTGCCCCAAAAAAGCGCGATTGCGCCAAAAGCGGAGTAGGCCTCGATCTCTCGAGGCCAAACTCCAAGTTGCCTTCGTGGCTCGGTTTCCGTCGAGCCGTTCCGGCGTTCCGGCGTTCCGTTGCATCCGAGTTTCCCGTTCGGACGCTCCGGTTTGTCGCTCGTCGGCCGGATCTCGTCGGCTCTCAAGCTCCCCAGTCTGCGTTGCCGGTTTCCCGTCGGCTTGCTGACTGTCCTCCCACCCATCAAAACGAGAATCACGGTGTCGAGCCATCACGCACCGGGGAAGATTCTCCCCAAATTGGGTAATGCCAATAATACTACGCTTTCGGATCCTTGAGGTAGGTCCGCGGCCACTCAGGCGCGTAGTACCCTCGCCGCATGACGTCCTCCCCGCCGCGTGAGATCGTGACCGAGGGGCTGCGCAAGTCCTTCGGCGGCAAGCCCGTCCTCCAGGGGGTCGACCTCACGATTCGGTCCGGCGAGATGGTGGCGGTTGTCGGCGGCTCCGGGTGCGGCAAGACCGTGCTCCTGAAGCTCATCATGGCGCACTTCCCGCCCGATGCGGGCAAGGTGCTCGTGGCCGACCATGAAGCGCCCCTCGATCCCTCCGGTGCGCCCCCGCTGGTGGACATGGCCGCACTGGACGACGCGGGCCTCGACCGGATCCGGACCCACTGGGCGATCGTGTTCCAGCGCAACGCGCTCGTCACCGGCGACGTCTTCCACAGCCTCGCCGTCCTGCCGCGCGGGCCATCGTGATGGACCCGGTGGTCATCATGTACGACGAGCCCACCGCGGGGCTTGACC
>VGXR01000046.1 GCA_016873255.1 Planctomycetota bacterium | reverse complement strand
GGCACAGGCCGGCGCGCGCAGCCCCAGCGTTGCCGACGGCGAAGCGGATGAGCCGAACGACCCGCTGGCCGCGCTCGAGTCGCCGGAGCCCGAGGCGCAGGCCGCGTTCGAGCGCGCCTGGGCGATCTCCATCTTCCGGGAGGCATGCGAGGAAGTCGAGACGATCTGCAACGCCGACGGCGAGGGCGCGATGTGGATCGTGTTCAAGCGGCACTTCCTCGACGGGATGCCCTACACGCTGCTGGTCGACGAGACCGGCTACGAACCCGCGCGCGCCGCGGTGGTGGCCCGCACCGTGGCAAACCGCGTGCGCGCCGCGCTCCGGCGGCTGATCGCCCGTGACGGCATCCCCGCCGACGAGGTGGAGAAGGAACTCGCCCGCATTGCCGCGCTGATGGATGGCGATGAGTGACCCACGCCCCGGCGCGCAGCGCACGGCACGGGCGTTCCGGAAGGTCGTCGGACTGCCATCCCCGGAAACACCGGGACTTCTCCGGAGAATCGCCAGGGTGGCCCCCACGCTGGCGTTTCCCGGTGCGATCGCCCTGATTCTGGCACTCGCCCCGTCGGAGCGCCAGGTTGCGGCCTCTCTTGGGGTCCGAGCCCTTCCGGAGCATCCAGGAGAACCCATGAAGTTCGATCGCACGCGCATCGCCGCCGCCACCGCCGTCATCACCGCCGCCCTGCCTCACTGCGCCGTCGCGCAATCCGCATATCGCGATGCCGTGATGGCATCGTCCCCATCCGGGTACTGGCGGTTCGAGGAGTCGACGGGCCCTGTGCTCAACGAGGTCGGCACCGGCCTCGCCGGCACGCCCGCCGGAACGATCGCGCGGACCGAGGCGTCCGCGTCAGCCGAGCTCGGCAACGCGTTCCGATTCAGCGGCGGGTATGTCACGGTGCCCTTTCACCAGGGAATCGCACGCGGTCCCGAATACACGGTTGAGCTGTGGATGAAGCGCGATCCCGCGCAGACGACCTTCGGGTTCGCGCTGTCCAGCGGCAACGACATCACGACCGGAAGCATGAAGTTCGTGATGAAGCCGACCGAGCCTGACTGCACGCTCATCATGGCCAACGGCCAGTTCGCGAACGCCAAGTGGTATCCGTACACGGCGGCACAGACGCTGCAATGGCACCACTACGCCTTTGTCTACAGCCGATCGAATGACTACTGCCGCATGTACGTGGATGGCGCCATCGTGGACGAGAAGCCGATCCGCGTGCCGTTCGCGACGAACGAGCGACCGCTGGTGATGGGGAGGCACGACAACAACGGCTCGTTCACCTACAACTACGTCGGCTGGATCGACGAGGTCGCCGTGTACCCACGAGCCCTCGACGCCGCGGAGATCCGAAGCCACGTCTGCGCCGCGGACATCGCCGACAGCCTCTGCTGCCGCGCCGACCTCAACCAGGACGGCCGCACCGACGGCGGCGACCTTGGCATCCTGCTCGGCTTCTGGGGCACGGGTTCCGAGGTCTTCCCCGCAGCAGACATCAACGGCAGCGGGCTCGTCGATGGCGGCGACCTCTCGCTGCTGCTTGCCTCGTGGGTGCACTGCCCGGGCTGAGTCCGTCCCCGCGTATATTCCCCGCATGCGCACCACCATCGCCGCGTCCGCCGCGGCCGTCGTCGCGGCGTCGATGCTCGCTGCCTCGTCCGCGGTGAACGCGCCGCCGGCGGTTCTGCCCAGGGACCAGCGCATGCGGTGGTGGCGCGATGCGCGCTTCGGGATGTTCATCCACTTCGGGCTGTACTCCGCCCCCGGCGGCACCTGGGACGGGAAGCCCGTGGGCGGAGTCGGAGAGTGGCTGCTGCTGAACGCCAGGATCGACCCGATCGCCTACGAGAAGGCGCTCGTGCCGCAGTTCAACCCGGTGAAGTTCGACGCCGGGGAATGGGCGCGCATCGCCAAGGACGCGGGCATGGGCTACGTGGTCATCACCACCAAGCACCACGACGGCTTCGCGCTCTGGGACAGCGCCGTGAGCGACTACGACGTGATGGCCACGCCGTTCCGGCGCGACATCATGCGCGAGCTGTCGGATGCCGTGCGCGCCGAGGGCCTGCGCATGTGCTGGTACCACTCGATCATGGACTGGCACCACCCGGACTACCAGCCCAGGCGGGAGTGGGACAGGCGCCCGGTGGATCCGCAGAGTTTCCCGCGCTACGTGGACTACATGCATGCGCAGCTGCGCGAGCTGCTGACCAGGTACGGCGACATCGGCATCCTGTGGTTCGACGGCGAGTGGGAAGGCACCTGGAACCACGATTGGGGCAAGAAGACCGACGACCTCGTGCGGTCGCTGCAGCCGGGCATCATCGTGAACAACCGCGTCGACAGCGGGCGCGCCGGCATGGAGGGCTTCACTGCCGACGAGCACGCACGCGGCGACTACGGCACCCCCGAGCAGACGATCCCCCCGAACGGCATGCCCGGCAAGGACTGGGAGACGTGCATGACCATGAACGACACGTGGGGGTACAAGTCGGCCGACGGCAACTGGAAGAGCGCGCAGACGATGATCCGCATGCTCTGCGACATCGCGTCCAAGGGCGGCAACTTCCTGCTGAACGTCGGCCCGAAGGGCGATGGGACGATCCCGGAGGAGTCGGTCGCGCGCCTGCGCCGCATCGGCGAGTGGATGAAGGTGAACGGCGAGGCGATCCACGGCACGCAGGCGTCGCCGTTCCCGCGCAAGTTCCCGTGGGGGCGAGTGACCACGAAGCACCCCTTCCGGAGCGGTGCGCAGGCCACCACGCTCTACCTCCACGTGTTCGAATGGCCCGCCTCGGGCAGCATCCGGCTCGATGGCATCTCGAACGAGCCCGCCGGCACCGTGCGCGTCCTCGGCGCGCCCGCACGCACGCCCGCGGCGCACCGGGAAGGGAGCGCCATCGTGATCGATGGCATCGGCAGCGCGGCCGTCGACGGCGACTGCACGGTCATCGCCGTGGACATCGCCGGCGTGCCGGCGGTCGAGCCGTTCCGCGTGCGGCCCGCGGCCGACGGCACCATCGCCTGCACGGCCGCGGACGCCGTGGTCACCGGCAGCATCCAGTACGAGGACCGCTTCGCGAACCTCGGCTGGTGGCGCGACCTCGCGAGCAGCGCATCGTGGCCAATCGAGCTGCCCGAGCGGCGGACCTTCGACGCGACCATCGAGTACGCGGCCGACTCCTGCTGTGCGGGCGACCTCTCCGTGTCCGTCATGCAGGACGGGAAGGAGTTGTTCCCCGGCCGCGTGCAGCTGCAGCCGCGCGCGGGCTGGGGAGACTTCGCCACCGTTCCCATCGGCCGCTACGTGCTGCCGGCGGGAAGGTCCGAGATCAAGGTGAAGGCCGCCAGCAAGAACGGCGACTCGTTCGTCAACCTGCGGCGCATCGACCTCAAGCCCGTGAGGTGAGCGCGGCGGCGGGTAGCCTGTTCGCCCCATGCCAACGTTCAAGCTCAACGGCGCGGAAGTCGAACTGGTCCCGCAGGAACGCGACTCGTTCTCGTGGCTTGCATCGCAGGTGTACCGGCGCATCCACGAGGGACCGCCGCTGCCGGCGATCCTCACGGTGTTCGCGCACGAGGGAATCACGACGCAAGGCCTCGCTCCCACGGACCACCGCATCCAGGCGATCCTGTGGACGCTATGGCAGCTCGGCATCGGCGCGGCAACCGTGGAGGGCGAGGGCACCGCGCGGCAGGCCAAGTGGGAGCGCGGCCAGCACGAGAACATCGACGGCAAGCCCGTGCAGGACCTCTTCGCGGAGGAGTGCCTCAAGGACGGCCGCGCGCTTGCCTGCGGGCTGATGGTGGCCGCCGCACGCAAGCTCCGGATCAACGGCAACGACGTCGACGTGAAGATCAGCAACCTCGAGCTCCTCACGGCCCAGGCCGCCGAGGTGGAGAAGCGGCGCAAGGACCCGTCGCACGACCCGGCGATGGCCGCCGCGGCCTACGTGGCCGAGCTGCTCTCGGGCGGCTCCGACCAGAACGACCTGCGCCTGCGTGCCGCCGTCGAGATCGCGGCGGACCTCGGCATCCGCTCGATGCTGGTGGACGCGCCCACGCGGCAGCTGCGGATCGACGGCTTCAACGAGCAGGCCGCGCTCGCCGCGGCGTTCTTCCAGAACGCGCCGCCCGAGCAGCTCAAGGCGGCACTCACACGGGTGCAGACGCTGAACCGGATGGCCGAGGACCAGTCCCGGATGATCGCGCAGCAGGCAGCCGGCGCAGGCCCCAAGGCCAAGGTCGCGCAGGCCATGGTGTCGCCGGGTTCGGCGGCGCCCGGCTCGGCCGCTTCCCGCGGCACGCCGAACGGGCCGTCGTTCAAGCCCCGCCGAAGGGCCTGAGCCGGACCGATATCGGCCCGCACAGCCCGCACCACCCGAGCGATCGGGCGGATTCCCCGTGAATCCGCCTCACGCGAACCTTGACCGCCGGGCCGCGGAATCGACCGTGCAGGTGGCCCTGCGTGGCGTTCATGTGTGGACCGCCACGCAGGGTCAAAGGGTGTGAGGGAGGGACGAGGGATGTGCGACCGAATGAGCGATGGATCGACCGGACACGACGGCATCGCGCCCTCCGGCGAGACCAGGCCGATCCGCCTTGCGCGGGTCGAGTTCCGCACCCCGATCGCGAGCCATGCCGACCTCTACCGTGCGCTGCTCGGGGACATCCCCGGCATCTCGGTGGTGGACGGGCCGCTCCTGGAGGGATGCGTTGCCGATGCGGTGATCGCACCGACCAACAGCTTCGGCTACCTCGACGCGGGGATCGACGGCGCGTTCGCGCGCCGGTTCGGGCGCCGCCTGCAACGCTCACTCCAGGAGCGGATCGGAACGGAATTCGACGCGGAGATACCCGTCGGCGATGCCGTCGTCATCCCCACCGGTGACCTCACGCTGCCCTTCGTGGTGGCTGCGCCAGCGACCAACCTGCCCGACACGATCGCCGCCGAGCCGATGATCTACCGATCCCTCCTCGCCGCGTTGCGCGTCATCGACGCCTGGAACGCGGCCGACGAGGGGCCGATCATCGAGTCGGCGATCATGCCGGACATCGCGCGCATCGTGCACGGCTGGGATGCCGACCGGCTGGTGCTGCAGCTGCGCGAGGCGATGCTCTGGTGGCGGCGCGAATCGGACGCCATGATCCGCCGGTCGCGCGCGGCCTGAGGCCGCTCACGCCGCGGCGATCACGGGCATCGGCGCGCCGATCGACGCGCACACGGCACGCAGCAGCTCCGCCTCCTCGACCGTCGTCACGCCGTCGGCGCAGACGCACGCGACGCATGCGTCCACGGTGCGGCGCCGCAGGGCGGCACCCGATCCCGCGATGGCGCGCAGCGACGCATCCAGCGAATCGAGCGAGCAACGGTCCGGGGCCAGCGGTCGCGCGCCGAGGCGGCCATCGCCGGCTGCGGCCGCCGACCATGCGCGACACGCGGCCGGCGCGTCGCGGGCGCCGCTCCACGCCAGCACGCTGGCCACGAGCGAGACATCGTCGTCGGTGGCACGGCGCGACGGATGCGGCGCGGCGGACCGCCCCTCCACCGCATGGCGGAGAAGCACGCGCACCGTCCACTCGAGGCGATCCACCTCGCCGTCCGCGGCGATGAGCTGCGCGAGGGTCGTCCGGAACGCGGCGTACTGGGCGGGCGACAGCGCCGCAAGCGAAGCGGCGGCAAGCTCAAGGAGCGGCAGCCGATCCACCGGCCGGAGCGCGCCGCGAGCGGCAAGCCGCTCGGTCTCCGCTGCGAGCTTCGGGTCCGAGGCACGGATCGCGGCGAGCTGCACGGCCCGTGCGGCGGATCGATCCTGGAGAAGGGCCGCGCACACCACGGCGCGCGCGGAGAACGGGTCGCGCGCGGCCTCCACCAGCACGGATGAGGCATCGGCCAGGAGCGCCTGCGCGCGCGCGACCGACTCCGGTGACAGCGTCCCCATGGAGTCGCGCGATGCCCGGACCGCGGCGGCGTGGATGGGCGGCTCGCCCGCGGTGCGTCCGGGGGCGGACGCGGCAGCGCTGCCGGCCGCAAGCCCCGCGACCGGCGTCGGCATGGGCGGAGCGGTCGGTGCCGGGCGTGATGCGGCGGCGGGCAGGCCCGGCGTCGCACTTGCGGCGGCGATCGACGCCCGTGCCCCTCGAATGCGGCGGATGCGCTCAGCGAGCGGCGGATGCGTCGCAAAGAGCGAGGCGATGCCGTTGGCAAACAGGAAGTGGCTGAACTCCGCGGCGGCAGGCGCCGAAAGCCGGCTGCCGGCGGCGCCTGCGATCTTCTCGAGTGCCCCGGCGATGCCCTCCGGGTTGCGCGTGTACTGCACGGCGCTGGCATCGGCCAGGTACTCGCGCTGCCGGCTGACGGCCGCCTGGATCAGGCGGCCGAAGAAGTAGCCCACGATGCCCACGATGAAGAGCCCCACGCCGAGCGCGGCAACCGCGGCGCGGCCGTCGTTCTTGCCTCGCGACGGACGCGAACCGCGCATCGACTGGATGAGGATCCTGCCCACGATGGACACCGCGAAGATGCCGCCGAGCCAGCCGACCAGCCGCATGTTGAGCCGCATGTCCCGGTGGAACACGTGGCTGAACTCGTGCGCCATCACGCCCTGCAGCTCGTCGCGAGAGAGCAGCTCGATGCAGCCGCGCGTCACGCCGATCACCGCATCCTTCTCGGAGTTCCCCGCCGCGAACGCGTTGATGGAGGCATCGTCCATCAGGTAGACGGGCGGAACGCGAAGGCCGCTGGCGATGGCCATCTCCTCCACGACGTTGAGCACGCGGCGCTCCGAGGGATCCCCCGTCCCGGGGTCGATCAACCGCCCACCGAGCGCCTCGGCCACGGCGCGGCCGCCATGGGACATCTGCGCGAACTTCACCGCCGTCCCGATGCCGACCACGGCAAGCACGCCGGCCGCGCTCAGCAGGAACGCTCGCGGGTCGGCCAGCTGCCCGCGGAACACCGTGGCCGACACCAGGAGGTGCACGCTGACGACCGTCGCCGCCACGCCCACGGCGAAGAGGATCACCAGCAGCGACGTGTTCCGCTTGGCGCGTTCCTGGCTCTCGAAGAAGTCCACCGTTCCTCCTCAGCCCGCCCGCGGCGGTGGCGCCGATGCGAAGTCGACCTGCGGCACGGCCCGAGCATGGTCCTCGGCCTCGAACAGCCCCGCAGGCAGGAACGAGAAGAGCCGTGCCACCAGCAGGTCGGGGAACACGGCAAGCCGCGTGTTGTAGGTCATCACGGCGTCGTTGTACGCCTGCCGCGCGAAGGCGATCCGGTTCTCCGTGGAGACGAGCTCCTCCTGCAGCTGCAGCGCCGAGGAGTTCGCCTTCAGGTCCGGGTAGCGCTCCATCACGATCATCAGGCGGGACAGCGCCGACTGCAGGCCAGCCTCGGCGGCGGCGAGCGTTGCGGTGGCCGCGGCATCGCCGGGGATCGCGGCCGCGGCCGCCTGCGCGGACACCGCCGCGGCGCGGGCCTTGGTGACTCCCTCGAGCGTCTCGCGCTCGTGCGCCATGGCACCCTTCACGGCGGCGACCAGGTTCGGGACGAGGTCATGCCGGCGGCGCAGCTGCACGTCGATCTGCGCGAACCCGTTCTGGACGCGGACGCGCCAGGAGACGAGGGCGTTGTAGATGGCCATCAGCCAGATGCCGAGGAGAGCGATCGCCAGCACCGCCACCCCGAGGGCGACGAGGGGCGCCGGCACCTCCGCAAGCTGCACGTGCGTCGTCATGCGGGTAGTTCTAGCATCGCCGGCATGCAGCGGGCACCCGTCATCCTGGTCAACGGGTTCGAGCCCTTCGGCGGCAGCCCGGTCAACCCCTCCGAGGTGCTGGTGCGGGCGCTGGGAGCGAACGGTTCCGGCAGAGCGTCGGTGGTGGCCGCGGTGCTGCCAGTGGTGGGCGGCCGGGACGGCGGGAGCGCCCGCGAGAGGCTTGATGCGCTCCTGGAGCTCCACCGCCCCGATGCATGCATCCTCTTCGGCGAGGCACACGTGCGCGGCGAGGTGAGCGTCGAGCGGGTCGCGGTGAACCTGCGCGACTACCGCATCGCCGACAACGCAGGTGTCGTGGTGACGGACGCACCGGTCGTGCCCGGGGCGCCGGACGCAAGGTTCGCCACGCTCCCGGTGCACGCGATCGTCGATGCGGTTCGTGCCGCGGGGGTCCCGGCGGGACACTCGATGACGGCAGGGACGTTTCTCTGCAACGAGGTGATGTTCCATGCGCTCGACCGCTCGTCGAGGAGCGGCGTACCGGGCATCGCCGGCTTCGTGCACCTGCCGCAGCTGGAGTCTCAGCACCGGATCCGTCCCTGCGATGCGCGGCCGATCACGGAGGCCGAGCTCCTCCTGGCCGGTCGGGCCGTGGTGGATGCAGTGATCGACGCGATGATTGACCGTGCTCTGCACGCCTGAGACACGGCGCCGCCGCCGCGGGCCAAGCGCGGGACGGTGCCGATGCGGTGGCTTTCAAAGGCGCATGCCGCTGGCACGTGCCAGGACATGCGCCCCACCCTGTGTGTGGAGGTCAGGGCGGTCTGCCGGAGCGGATGCAGTGATACGCTCCGACCACCGTGGTACGCCGGCCTGTGGCGCAGGTTCGGAAATCGCCTGATTTTCCCGAAGGAACGCACGCAGCCATGCTCGCACGCAGCGCATGCAACGATCGTCGGTTCGAGATCACGCTGGCCGATCCGGGCCGGCGAAACGCGCTGGGCACGGCGATGTTCGCGGCACTGCACGAGCGGCTGCTTGTGGCCGCGCTGGCTGCCGACGACAGGCTGCTCGCGGCGGATGGCCGCTGCATGGGCGCGGACATCGTCGTGATCCGCGGCGAGGGACATTCCTTCTGCTCGGGATTCGACCTCGGTGCATGCGTCGATCGCCCGGAGCTCCTGCGTTCGCTGGTGCTGGACCTCTCGCGCGCCGTGCAGTCGCTGCGCGCGCTGCCGGTGCCGGTGGTCGCCGAGGTGCGCGGCGCGGCGCTCGCGGGTGGATGCGCGCTGCTCTCGGGCTGTGACTTCGTGGTGGTCGCACCCGACGCGCAGGTCGGCTACCCGGTGCACCGGATCGGCGTGAGTCCCGTGGTCTCGATGCCGACGGTGCTTGCGAACGCCGGCGCGGGCGCGGCGCGCGCGGCGGCCGTCGGCGGGGCGATCCATGACGGCAGATCCGCGGTGAGGGCCGGGCTTGCCACGCACTGCGCCACCGACGCTTCCTCGCTGGCGGCGGAGGTCGAAGCCCTGCTCTCCAAGCTTGCGGCCAAGGGCCCGCAGGCCCTGCGAGCCACGAAGCGCTGGCTGAACGATCTGGACGGCTCCGGCGACGAGACCCGCACCCGCCACGCCGCCGAGGCCAGCGCCTCCGCCGCCGACGGCGAAGAGTTCGCCACGCTCCTGCGCACCTTCTGGGCCGCCCGCAAGTCAACTCCTGGTTCGCTTGGCACCAGTTGATTTCTCTGGAGAAGTCAATTGGTGCCAAACGAACCAGGAGCGGATCTCACGCCTCGCTGACGTCGTACGCCGCCGCATAGCCGCCGCCCTGCATGCGCAGGATCTGCCGCGCGATGTCGTTGGCGAGGGCGCTCGCGCCGAAGCGGAAGAGGTGCGGCGAGAGCCAGGCATCGCCGAGCGTCTCCTTGACCATCACCAGGTAGGCGATGGCCTGCTTCGCCGTGCGGATGCCGCCGGCCGGCTTCATGCCGATGCGGATGCCGGTCGCGAGGTGCGCGTCGCGGATCGCCTCGAGCATCACGAGCGTCACCGGCATGGTGGCCGCCGGCTGCACCTTGCCCGTGGATGTCTTGATGAAGACCTCGCCGTCGGCGGGCGCAGGCAACCCCGGCACGGAGCAGGACGCCTCGATGGCCAGGTCGCTCGCGCGGCGAACGTTGTCGAGCGTCTCGAGCTCACCGGTCTCGAGGATGATCTTGAGGTGGGCAGGCCGGCCCTTCGCGGGTTGCGCGCAGGCGGCCCGGGTCTCGCGGATCTCCTGGGCCACCTCGTCGAATCGGCCCGCGAGGAACGCCCCGCGGCTGATCACCATGTCGATCTCGTCCGCGCCCGCGGCGATGGCATCGGCACAGTCACGCAGCCGAACGTCGAGCGGGTACTGCGCGCTCGGGAAGCCCGTGGCCACCGCCGCCACCTTCACCCCGGTGCCGTCGAGTGCCTCGCGCGCCACGGGCACCATGGTCGGGTAGACGCAGACCGCGGCCACGGAGGGCACGGGCGGCTGCGGCGACGCATGCCCCGGCGGCACGTCGACGGGGTGCACCGCCTTGCGGCAGAGGCCGCGCACCTTCTCGGGGGTGTCCTTGCCCTCGAGCGTGGTGAGGTCGAGCATCGACATCGCGCAGCGCAGCGCCTGCTGCTTCGATGCCGCCTTGATGGAGCGCTTCGTGAACGACTCCGCGCGCCGCGCGGCCATGATGGCATCGACCGCACGCATCGACGGTCAGCCGCCGCGCGCCACGCGGAAGAGCTCGGGAACCGGGATCGCCTGGCGCAGGAGGAGAGCCTTGTCGCCGGCGTTTCCGTTCTCGATGTAGTAGATGAAGAGCATCTCGCCGCGCCCGTCGAGCACCCAGAGGGCTTCGTACGGCTTGGTATCCGGGCCGAGGCCCGTGTTCAGCGTGATGATGCTCGTGCCCTGCCCGCCCTGGTTGGCGGCGCCCGCGGCGAACGCGGCATTGCCCGGCAGGCGGCCGGCCTGCACGATGACGAGGGCCGCCAGCGCGAACGCCGAAGCCCACAGGAGCGCCGTCGCCAGCGCGTTGCCGTTGCCCTTCACGAAGCCGTGGTCATTGGTCTGCATGGTGAGCTCCTCGGTCAGCGGGTGCGAGCCGCCTGCATGGCGTCCTGGGTCATGTTGCGGTAGCCGAGCCCGACGAGCCGCTTCTGGTTCTCGTACCAGCTGACGGCGACGACCTCGTTGGTGGTCTCGTCGGTGATGTAGGCCACGCCCTGCACGATGCCGTTGATCGTGCCGCCGACCATGGTGTAGGTGCTGCGCGGACGCAGCTGCGCGACGGCAGCCGGCATGAACGTGACGGCGGCGAGCGCCACCAGCAGCCCGGCATTCAGGAAGATGAGCGGACGGATCGACTTGCGGGACATGGTGTTCTCCGGGGACTCGCGCGCGCCGCGGGCGCACGCACCGCGCGGACGCGGCTCCCGCAGGATACCCGCGTCAGGAACGCGGACCGCGCCGCACGACGCAATCGCCGACCTGGTGGTCGAGCACCAGCCGCCAGCGCTCGGCGTCGGCCAGCTCAAGCAGCGCCCGCTTGGTCAGCATGGTCTGGTAGGGCAGCATGTCGTAGCCGAGGCTCGCAGAAAGGTGCGCGTGGAAAATCGTCGGCATCACGTCGCCCGGGTAGCAGACCGTGCCCTCGAGGTCGCGCCAGACCACCACCTGGTGGCCCCACGTGTGGCCGGCCGCGGGCATCACCCGGACGCCGGCGACCACCTCGGCCTCGCCCTGGTGGAGCTCGACGCGGTCGGCGATCGGGTCGAGGTGCGTGCGAAGGTAGGTGCGCGTCATCGTGCTGCGGTTGGCAAGCGCGTCGTTCCACTCCTGCCGCTGCACGTGGATCCGCGCCTTGGGGAAGACCGGCTCGGGCGTGCCGTCCGCCGCAAGCCGCGTGAGGCCGCCTGCATGGTCGAAGTGGAGGTGCGTGACCACCACGTCGTCGATCGACGCCGGATCGACCCCGATCTCCGCGAGCGCATGCTCGATGGTGCGCACGCACCCGTCGGCCGCGCGCTCGAACTCGTAGATCGCCTGCTCCTTGTCGGTCCACTTGCCGCCGGCGCCGCACTCCACCAGCGTGCGCCGCACGCGTCCGCCGCCGCCCTCGCCCGCGCGCTCGAGGAGCACGCAGTTCATCGAGAGCGCGATGCGGTTGTCGGCATCCGGCGGAAGCCAGCGCGACCACATCGTGCGCGGGATCAGGCCGAACATGCCGCCGCCGTCGAGCCGGAACCCACCGGCGCGCAGGACGCGCCAGGTGGACGTTGCGAGTTCGCCGGGCATCGGTGGTTCCTGTCTCCGGGGCGGCGGGTCCGCGTCAGCTCTTCACGATCCGCGACCGACGGCGCGCCGGGGGCACGCGGTCCATGGCGTTGCGCGTGTCGACCACCAGCGTGGCGTTCTCCGCCAGCATCCCGTAGTCCACCGCATCGTGGTCCGTGAGGATGAGCACGCAGTCCATCGACCTCAGAACGTCCGGAGAGAGCGCGACGCTCTTCAGGTCGATGCGGTACTTGCGCATCGACGGGTACATCGGGATGTGCGGGTCGTGGTAGCAGACGTCGGCGCCGCGGTCGCGGAGCAGCTCGATGATCTCGGCGCTCGGGCTCTCGCGGGAGTCGTCGATGTTCTTCTTGTAGGCCACGCCGATCACGAGGACCTTGGAGCCCTTCATGCTCTTGCGGTCGTCGTTGAGCGCATGCTGGGTGCGGTCCACCACGTAGTGCGGCATGGCCGTGTTGACCTCGCCGGCGAGCTCGATGAAGCGGGTGCTGCGGCCGACCTCCTTGGCCTTCCACGTGAGGTAGAAGGGGTCGATCGGGATGCAGTGGCCGCCGAGGCCCGGGCCCGGGTAGAAGGGCATGAAGCCGAACGGCTTGGTGCTGGCCGCCGCCACCACCTCCCACACGTCGATGTTCATGTCGGTAAGCACCGTCTTCATCTCGTTGACGAGGGCGATGTTCACGGCACGGAAGATGTTCTCGAGGAGCTTCGCGGTCTCGGCGACCTCGGCGCTCGACACGAAGTGCGCCTTGCTCACCACGCGGCTGTACAGCGCGAAGGCAAGCTTGCCGGACACCTCGTCGGTGCCGCCGACGAGCTTGGGGATGACCGATGCCGAGAAGTCCGGGTTGCCCGGATCCTCGCGCTCGGGGCTGTAGGCGAGGAAGTAGTCCTCGTTGCGCTTCAGGCCGGTGGCATCGAGGATGGGGCCCATCTCGTCGCGCGTGGTGCCGGGGTACGTGGTGCTCTCGAGCGAGACCAGCTGGCCCTTGCGCAGCACCTTGGCCACGAGCTTGGTCGAGTCGAGCACGAACGACAGGTCCGGCTCCTTGTGGTGCCCGAGCGGGGTCGGCACGCAGATCAGGATGGCATCGGCCTTCTTCAGGTCCTCGGGGTTGGCGGTGCCCAGGAAGCCCTCGTTGGACTTGATGTAGTCGAAGAACGACTGGCCGAGGTGGTGGATGTACGGCTTCCCCGCCTTGATGTTGTCGATCTTGCGCTGGTCGATGTCGAAGCCGACGACCTTGTAGCCGGCCTTGAGGCAGGCGTGGGAGAGCGGCAGGCCGACGTAGCCCAGGCCGACGATGCCCACGGTGGCGGTCTTGGACTCGATCTTCTTGAGGAGTTCGGTGGCGATGGCGTTCATGGTGATGTTCCGGACTGGGGTGATCGGCCGTTCACGGCCGGCAGGTAAGCGAATTCAGACGAGATTTTCCGGGCTCTCGAGCAGCCCGACGACGGTGTTCAGGAAGCGCGCCCCTTCGGCCCCGTCCACCACGCGGTGGTCGCAGCTGAGGGAGAGCGGCAGGCTCAGGCCCGCGTAGAAGCGGCCGCCCTCCACCATGACGCGCTCCTTGGCGCGGCCGGCGGCGAGGATGGCGACCTCGGGGTAGTTGATGATGGGCGTGGCGAACATGCCGCCGTAGCTGCCGACGTTCGAGATGGTGAACGTGCCGCCGAGCGACTCCTCGCGCTTGATCGAGCGGTCCTTGCATGCCGCGGCGAGGCGCTTGACCTCGTTGGAGAGCTCCAGCGGGCTCCGGGCCTGCGCGTCGCGGATGACCGGCACCATCAGGCCGTTGTCGGTGTCGACGGCGCATCCGAGGTTCACGGGGCCCTTCACCAGGATCTCGCTGTTGGCGTCGTCGGTGATCGCGTTGAGCGTGGGGTGCTTGCGCAGCGCCTTGCAGATGGCCGCCATGATGAAGGGCAGCATGCTCAGCTTCTGACCGGTGACACGGCTGTACTCCTTGCGCTTCTGGTCGAGCGCGGTCACGTCGGCCTCGTCGACCACCGTGAAGTGCACCGTGGTGCGCACGCTGCGGTCGAGGCTCTCGGCGATCTTGCGGCGGACCCCGCGGAACGGAACGCGCTGCACCACGCCCGACCCGTCGATGTAGACGCTGCCCGGGGCGATGGCCGCCGAGCGCGGCGCGAAGCCGCCGGCAGCGGGAGCCGCCGCGGTGGCGGAGCCCGCGAACTGCTCGAGGTCGGTCGCGGTGACGCGGCCGTTGCGGCCCGTTCCGGGAACGCGCTGGATGTCGACGCCGAGCTCGCGTGCGATGCGGCGCACGGCCGGGGTGGCGAGCGCCTTGCCGTCGCGGGCCACGGCCGCCTGCTCGGGCGCGCGGCGCGCGAAGCGGTCGCTCACCGTGAGCGTGCCGCTCATGGTGCCGACCACGGTGCCCTGGTCCTCGGCGGCGCCGGGTGCGCCGGCGGCGACCTGCGACGAAAGGCACGCGGCCCCGCTGCCGTTGGACGTCGCGGGGGCCGCGGCCGGGGCGGCGCCGCCGGCCGGCTTGGCGCCCGCTGCGCCGTAGCGCACGAGCACCGCGCCCACCTTGATGATGTCGCCCGGCTTGCCGCAGATCTCGCTCACGGTGCCGGCCCACGGCGACGGCACCTCGACGAGCGCCTTGTCGGTCTGCATCTCGGCGAGCGTCTGGCTCTCCTTGACGGTCTCGCCCGCCTTCACCTTCCAGCTGATGAGCTCGGCCTCGGCGAGGCCTTCGCCCAGGTCGGGCAGCAGGAAGTGGCTCTTGTCGCTCGGCTGCTTGATTCCGGCCATGGTGGTTCCCTCTCGGTCGGGTTCAGTACGCCATCACGTCGTCGATCGCACGGCCGATGCGCGCCGCATCGGGCAGGTACTCGAGCTCGAGCTTGTAGTACGGCATGGTGGTGTCGAAGCCGGCCACGCGCTGCACCGGCGCCTCGAGGTGCAGGAAGCACCGCTCCATGATGCGCGCGGACACCTCGCCGCCCATGCCGGCGGTGAGCGGCGCCTCGTGCACCACCGCGCAGCGGCCCGTCTTCCGGACGCTCGCCTCCACCGCCTCGATGTCGAAGGGGTAGATGGTGCGCAGGTCGATGAGCTCCACGGACTTGCCGCTCTTCTCGATCGCCTGCATGCACTGGATGACGCTTGCGCCCCAGCTCACCACGGTGAGGTCGTTGCCCTCGCACACCGTGCGCGCCTTGCCGATCGGCAGCACGTACTCGTCCTCGGGCACCTCCTCGCGGAACGCGCGGTAGATGCGCTTTGGCTCGAAGAAGATCACCGGGTCGGGGTCGCGGATCGCGGCGACGAGCAGGCCCTTGGCGTCGTACGGCGAGCTCGGCATCACCACCTTCAGCCCGGGGGTGTGGGCGTAGATGGCCTCGGGCGAGTCGCTGTGCAGCTCGGGCGCGTGGATGCCGCCGCCCACGGGCACGCGGATCGTCAGCGGCACCTGGAACGCGCCGCGCGTGCGGCTGCGCATGCGCGCGGCGTGGCTGCAGATCTGGTCGTAGGCCGGGCCGAGGAAGCCCTCGAACTGGATCTCAGGCACGGGGCGCAGCCCGCCCATCGCCAGGCCGATCGCGGTGCCGATGATGCCGCTCTCGGCGAGCGGCGTGTCGACCACGCGCCTCTCGCCGAAGCGCTTCTGCAGGCCCTCGGTGACGCGGAACACGCCGCCGTTGGCGCCGACGTCCTCGCCGAGGAGCAGGACGCGCTCGTCCTTCTCCATCTCCTGGATCAGGGCGAGGTTGATTGCCTGGACCATGTTCAGGTTTGCCATCGTGGTTCTCCGAAAATGGTCCGGGGGTACGCGGACCACTTTCCGCAGGTCAGTGGTGCGCGTGCTCCGCGGGCTTGTTCAGGTGCTCGGTGCTGGACAGCTGGCCGGGATCCTGCCCCAGCGAGTGCGTCTGCATGGTGTCACGCTGCATCGCGAGGTCTGCGGGCAGCTCCTGGTACATCGCGTTGAAGAAGTCCGCGGTGTGCGGCGCGGCGATGTTCTCGGCGCGCGCGACGGCCTCGGCGACCACCTTCTCGATGCGCTCGGCGAGCTCCTTCTCCTTCGCGTCGCTCCAGAGCTTGAGCCGCTCCATGTGCTTGCGCACGCGGATGAGCGGGTCCTTCGCCTTCCATCCCTCCACCTCGGCCTTGTCGCGGTAGCGGCTGGCATCGTCGGCGGTGGTGTGGTCGCCCAGGCGGTAGGTGACCATCTCGATGAAGTACGGCGTGCCCGTGGTGCGCGCGTGCTCGGCGGCCTTGCGCATGGCCCAGACCGTCGCGAAGATGTCGTTGCCGTCGACCTGCAGGCACTCCATGCCGTAGGCCAGGCCGCGCTGCGCGACGGTGGGCGCGCTGCACTGGATGTGGCCGGGAACGCTGATCGCCCAGAAGTTGTTCTGGCACACGAACACGACCGGGATCTTCAGGTTGGCGGCGAAGTTCGCGGCCTCGTGGAAGTCGCCCTCGCTCGTGGCACCGTCGCCGAAGAAGGTGCAGGCAATCTGCTTCTCGCCGCGGTACTTGGCGGCCCACGCCAGGCCGGTCGCGTGGAGCATCTGCGTGCCGATCGGCACGGCGATGGGCGTCGCGTGGTGCTCGCGGGGCATGGCGTTGCCGCGCTCATCGCCCATCCAGTGGAGCAGGATCGACTCCATCGGCACGCCGCGCCAGAAAAGGCCGCAGTTCTCGCGGTAGCAGGTGACGAGCCAGTCGTTCTTGTTGAGGACGTACGCCGCGCCCAGGCTCGTGGCCTCCTGGCCCATGTTCTGCGGGTAGGTGCCCATGCGGCCCGAGCGCTGCAGGCGGAACGCAACGCCGTCGAGGTGACGGCAGGCATACATCGCCTCGTACAGCTTCACGAGGTCGGCGTCGGGGATGAGCCCCTTGCCGAGCTTCTCGTCGAAGTTCCCCTGCTCGTCGAGGATCGAGACGCGCGGGATCTCGGTCTTGAAGGCGGTGGTGATGGGCATAGACAGCGCAGTCTAGTAGGAGCCACGGCCGATCACGCTGCCGCGACGGCGGTGCGGTGGCCGATATTCAATGCTCTCGGCGCGTTCGGCAAGCCACTTGAGCGCGATCGGTCGGGATGCATCACTTCGTGGCGCCGGGCGTGCTGCCCGACGCGCCCGCAACCGCGGTCGCGGGCGACGACTCACCAAGCAAATCCGAACGAGCGATGGCGAGATCCCATGGGATACTGCACGCGTGCGATGCCCCGAATGCGGTCATCCGCTCGTCGGCGTACCGGACGCCTGCCCGTGCACCGAGTGCGGTACCTCAAGCACGCTGACGGAGCGCGACCCCGGGCTGCTGCCCTCGCCGGGGACGCTCCTGCTTCGCCTCGGATGGCCGTCGATGTCCGGGTTCGCGCTGCGCTGGGTGCCGGCATTCATCGTGGGCACGGCCGCCGACGGCGTGGTATTCCTCTTCATCCTGCTGGCCGCCGTGCTCATGCTGGTGGTCGGGCCGCTGAACACCGGATTCCATGCATGGCGGCTGATGAAGCGCATGCCACGCCGCACGCGGGAAGCCCCGCTCCTGGCCCTGATTCCGCGCGCCGTGATGATCCCTATGCTCGCCGGCCTGGCGACGGTGCCCATGAACGTGGCCCTCGGCGTCGGAGCGTGCGCCGCATCGATCACCATCATCAAGTTGGGTCGGTGGCCATGATCAAAGTCGCCATTCACCGCGATGCCCGCATCATCAAGCGCACGCGCAGCCGCTGCCCGGCGTGCCGCGCCGATGTTCCGGCGACGGTGCTCGAGCGCGCGGGTGCCGTATGGATGGAGAAATCGTGCCACGAGCACGGTGAGTTCCGAGTGCGGCTGCAGTCGGACGCCAAGTGGCACTTCGAGAGCCACGGAAACCCTGCGAACGCCGACCCCGGCGCATGCTGCGGGCCGGGCGGATGCTGCGCGCCGGCCCCTGCAGTGGTGGCCGGTGAATCCGCCGGCGACATCGCGCACGACCCGTTTGAGACGCTCTCGACCTGCGTCGCCCTGATCGAGATCGTCGACAGCTGCAACCTGACCTGCCCAACGTGCTACGCGTCCAGCCCGTACGGCGTGGGCGACGGCGTCCAGTGCGCGCCGTTCGATGACATCGTGCGCCGGGTCGAAGGCGTGGTCGCGCGCAAGGGGCTCATCGACATCCTGCAGCTCTCGGGCGGCGAGCCGACCATTCACCCGGACTTCGAGCGCATCCTGCGGTGGGCGTGCGCGCACCCGAAGGTCGGCTACGTCCTGGTGAACACGAACGCCGTGCGCGTGGCGGGCGACGAGCGCTTCCGGCGAATGCTCGCGGACGTGCGCCGCGAGCGGCCGAGGTTCGAGCTCTACGTGCAGTTCGACGGCGTGCAGCAGGCCGGGCAGGAGGAGCTTCGCGGCACGGACCTGCGCGCCGTGCGCGAGCGCGCGATCGACGAGGCGGGTGCGCTCGGCGTCCCGACCACGCTCGCCATGGTGGTGGACCCGCGCACCATCGCCGGCGTTGGCGACACGCTGCGCTGGGCGGTGCCGCGGCCGCACGTGCGCGGCATCAGCCTGCAGCCGGTGTTCACGAGCGGCCGCGTGGCCGCGGTCGAGAGCCGGACGCTCCCGGTGCTGCCGCGCACCGTGGAGGCGATGGGCGTGGCCGACTGCGTGCGCGCGTGCGTGACGCAGGCGCCTGAGCTCCTTTCCGAGGCGGACTTCACGCCGCTTCCGTGCGGCGACCCGAACTGCCACACCATTGCCTACGTGCTGCGCACGCCGGGCGGCCCGGTCGGGCTGAGCCGGCTGGTCGACGTGCCGAGGCATGCGGGCTTCCTGCAGAACCGCGTCAACTACAGCCTCGAGGACCTCGCACGGTGCGGCTGCGAGACAGAGCCGCTCGGGGACCTGATCAAGGCGCTCGAACTGCGCCCCGAGCACCCGTTCCGGGTGTTCATCAAGCCGTTCATGGATGCGTGGACATTCGACCAGGACCGGATCGACCGCTGCTGCACGCACGTGATCCGCAAGGACGGCTCGCTCGACAGCTTCTGCCGCCACTACGGCTCGCAGGCCGCCGCATGCTGACGGCGGACTCGCAAGAAGCCCTGCCGCCCGTCATGGGGAGCCCGGCGTACACGCTGGCAACGCTCGCGGGAATCGCGGTCACGGCCCTGCTCTGGCGGCGGCTGGTGCGAAGCGAGGGGCGCACGCCCGACGACCGGCTGTACGCCGTGTACGGTGCGGCGCTGCTCGGCGCGTACCTCGGCGCGAAGCTCGCCTTCCTGCTTGCAGAGGGCTGGCACTACCGCCATGACTGGATGGCCCTGCTGACCGGCCACAGCGTGACGGGCGCGCTGCTCGGCGGAGTGGCAGGCGTCGAGCTCGCGAAGCGCATCGTCGGCTACCGCGAGGGCACCGGCGACCTCTTCGCGGTGACGGTGCCGCTTGCGCTCGCGATCGGCCGCGTCGGGTGCGTGATCGCGGGCTGCTGCCAGGGCCGCGAATGCGAGCCTTCCTGGTGGACGGTGGCCGATGCGCACGGCCATGCACGATGGCCCGCTGCGCAGGCCGAGATGGCGTTCAACCTGGCGTTCCTTGGCTGGGCGCTGTGCGCGTGGCGCTTCGGATGGATGCGCGGGCAGCGGTTCAACATCTACCTGATCGCCTACGGCGCGTTCCGCTTCGCGCACGAGTTCGCCCGCGACGACTCGCGCTGGGCCGGGCCGTTCGGCGGCTACCACCTGCTGGCGATCGCGATCCTCGCGACGGGCGCGTGGATGTTCGCCAAGCGCCGTCAGGCCATCGCCGGCTGCGCGGCGGACTTGGCCTTGCGGCCGGCCTCGATGCGGCGCTTGGCGTAGTTGACGGCCGCCACGTGCTCGCTCGGGTCGTTCGTGCCTTCCCTCAGCACCGCGGCGGTGGTGTGCTCGATCTGCTCGATCTTGCGGTCGAGCGCGGCCTCGGTCATGCCGAGGTAGAGGCCCGCGAGCCGGATCACGCCGCCCGCGTTCACGATGAAGTCGGGGCCGTACAGGATGCCGCGCTGCTTGAGCTGCGGGCCGTCCGCGTCGGGCACGTGCAGCTGGTTGTTGGCGGTGCCGCAGATGATCGCGCACTTCAGGTGCCTGATCGTGTCGTGGTTCAGCACCGCGCCGAGCGCGCACGGCGCGAGCACGTCGCACTCCTGCGCGAAGATGTCCTTGCCCTGCTCGAGCCCGACCACGCCGAGCTCCTGGACCGCGCGCTCGACGGCCGCGGGGTTCACGTCCGATCCCACCACGGTCGCGCCGTGGGAGCGCAGGATCTTCGCCAGCCGGTAGCCGGTGGCGCCAAGGCCCTGCACCGCGACCTTCAGGCCGGAGAGCTCGACCTTTCGGCCGATGTGCGCGAGGCAGGCCTTCATTGCGTTGACGCAGCCCTGGCTGGTGTACGGACTGGGATCGCCGCCGTGGCTCACCGTCTCGCCGCCCATGACGTGGTTGGTCTCGCGGGCCATCCAGTCGCAGTACTGGGTGTTCACGCCCATGTCCTCCGCGGCGATGTACTTGCCCCCGAAGGTGTCGACGAAGCGGCCCATGGCGCGTGCCTCGGCCTCGGTCGGAGCCTTGCCCTTCTCGATCATGATGACGCTCTTGGCGCCGCCCATCGGCAGGTCGGCCGCGGCGCTCTTGTAGGTCATGCCCTCCGAGAGGCGCAGCACGTCGCGGATCGCCTCGGCCTCGTCGGCGTACGCCCAGCGGCGCGTGCCGCCGAGCGCGTTGCCGAGCACCGACGAGTGCAGCGCGATGATGGCCCTCAGGCCGGTCGCGGGGTCGACATGGAAGGCCACGCGCTCGTGGCCGTGCTGGTTCATCGTCTCGAACAGCTTCATGGCGTCGGGGTCCTCGGGTGGGGTGCTCGGGTGCGCGGACGAAACGTCGTGTGCGGGACTCGGGTCAGGGAACTCACGCGTGCTGCGGCTCCGCGCGCTTCACGGCCTCGCCGTGGAAGACGCTGCCGGCGCCGAACTGCGGCGTCGCGGCCGCGTCCGCCGGCTTCTGCGTGCGGCTGGCGCCCCGGGCCTTCATGTCGGGCGTGCGCTCGGGGATGGCGAAGTCGGAGTCGGGGAACGAGTCGATGCGCTTCAGCACCTCGTCCGCCGCGCGCTTCATCGTCGCGTCGGCGTTCGAGCGCAGCGCGCGGATCTCCTCCTCGATCGACACCGCGAACATCGAGCACAGGTGCTCGACCACGCTCACCTCGTACGCAAGCGCATCGCC
>VGXR01000045.1 GCA_016873255.1 Planctomycetota bacterium | reverse complement strand
CGTCGAGGACCTGGCTTTGCTCGAGTCGGAGCTGGTGGCGCGCGCCTCGCAGGTGCTGCCGACGGTGGTCAACCTGCGCCTCGGCGGCCGGATGGGAGGCGCCACGGGCACCGGGGTCATCATCTCCCCCGATGGGCTGGTGGCCACCTGCGGCCATGTCGGCGTGCGGGCCGGGCGGCGCGTGCAGGCGACGCTCTCCGACGGCACCGTGCTTCGCGGCACCACCCTCGGGCAGGCAAACCTGGGCAAGCTCGACTGCGGCCTCGTGCAGCTCGATACCGAGGGCAAGGACCTCCCCGCGGCGCCGCTCGGGCGCTCCGCGGACCTTGCCACCGGCGACTGGCTGATCGTGATGGGCTACACGCAGGGCCCGCCGAGCGAGCCGCGCCCCGCGCTCGTGCGGGTGGGCCGGGTGACCAAGTCGTCGCCCGAGGAAGTGCTCTTCGACGGACCGATCGATGCGGGCGACTCCGGCGGGCCGAGCTTCAACCTGCGCGGCGAGGTGGTGGCCATCAATTCGCGGTGCGGTTCGCAGCCCTGGGAGAACGCCGCCACGCCGGTGGACCGGCTGCGCGAGCGGATGAGCGAGTTCCTCGAGCGCTTCAACGAGGAGGAGCTGGTCTTCGGCTTCGTGGACCCCGAGGACGAGGAGCGGCGGATCGGCACCAGCTTCGGGCGCCGCAGCTCGCCCGACTCGCGGATGAGCGTGCAGCGCGAACTGCCGTTCGCCGACATCGTGGCGCCCGCGATGCGATCGATGGTGCAGGTGATGGAGGGCCCCGCCGTCCGCGCCGTGGGCACCGTGGTGGACGCGGAGGGCCACGTGGCCACCAAGGCCTCGCAGCTCCCGCCGGGCGCGCGGGAGGGCGCGGTGCAGCTGCGCGATGCCGCAGGCGCAACTTACGAGGCGCGGGTCGTCGGCACCGACGGCAAGCTCGACCTGGCGGTGCTGCTGATCGAGGGCGATGCACGGCCTGACCCGATCGCCTGGCGACGGCTGCGCCTCCTCGCGCCGGGGCAGGTGCTGCTGACTCCGCGCATCGGCAAGGACGGCCCGTCGCTTGGGTTCGTGTCCATCAACCTCCGCGAGAGCGACCCGGATCCCATGTCGCGGCCGTACCTCGGCGTGCGCACCGATGCCGCCACCCGGGACGAGCTGGAGCGCACCGGGAGCGAGCAGGCGGTGCGTGTCGACGAGGTGGTGCCGGGATCCGCGGCGGCCGAGGCCGGGCTTGCCGTCGGCGACCTGGTGGTGACCGTGAACGGGCGCGCGGTGGGTGGCCGGAGCGGGCTTGCCCGCGTGCTCGGCGACTTTGCCGTGGGCGACGCGGTGGAGCTCGCCGTGGTGCGCGGCGACCAGCGGATGCAGTTGCGCGCGACGCTCCGCAGGCGGCCGGCCGAGGCCGGGCTGAGCGAAGGACGCGGCAACACCAGCACCCCCATCTCGCCGGTCTCCACCGGGTTCGGGCCCGTGCTTGCGCACGATGCCATCGTGTGGCCGGACCAGTGCGGCGGCCCGGTGCTTGACCTGCAGGGCAACGCGGTCGCCTGGAACGTTGCCCGCTACGACCGCACGGCCACGCACGCCATCGACCCGAAGACGCTGATGTCTGCCGTCCGCGGGATCATCGCGTCGTCGGCTGGTACGCGCGAGGCAGGGTCAGCCCCGACGCCGCGGTGAGCTCCGCGAAGGACGCGGGCGCAGGGCAGGTGACCTCGATCGTCGCACCCGAAGTCGGATGCCGGAAGGCAAGCGTGGCCGCGTGCAGCGCGAGCGGGAGCGCGGCGCGCCCGCGCGGCGGCTTGGCCGTGTTGGGGGGCAGGTCCACGCGGTAGACGCGGTCATTCACAACCGGGCAACCGAGCTCCGCCATGTGCGCGCGGATCTGGTGGAGCCGGCCGGTCTCGATCTCCACGTCCAGCAGCGTCCGCTGCTTCCCGCCGGAGAGCGTCCTCCACCGCGTGAGGGCCGGTCGCCCGGCGCCTCGGCGGCTGACGAGCGACACCTTCATGTCGCCGCGGCGCACCTCCTCGAGCGGCAGGTCGATGGTCCCCTCGCCCTTGGCCGGGCGGCCTTCCACCACCGCGAGGTACCGCTTGCGCACGGAGCGGGCCTCGAACTGGGCGCGCAGCGCGTCGTAGGCCGCGGGGCCCAGGGCCACCAGCAGCGCACCGCTCGAGTCGCGGTCGAGCCGGTGCACCAGCCCGTAGTCGCGCGCCTCGCCCATGGGGCCGAGCAGCGGGCCCCACCGCGCGAACGCGCCGTTCATCAGGCTGTCGTCGTCGTGCCCGAGCCCCGGCTCCGTGACGCGGCCGGCAGGCTTGGCGAGCACGACGAAGGAAGGGTCCTCGTGAAGGACCTCCACCTCGATGCCGGGGTTTGGCGTGGGCTGGCCCATGCGGCGTATCCTGCGATGGTAGTGGAGCCGTCCGCGCTCTTCAGTTTCGACGTGGAGGAGTTCGACGCCCCGGTCAGCCGCGGGCGGCCGATGACCATGGACGAGCAGATGGAGCTCGGCGGTCGGGGGCAGGCGCGCACGCTCGACCTCCTTGCGACGCTCGGGCTGCGCGCCACCATGTTCACCACCGCGAACTTCGCGCTCGCGCACCCCGGCCTGCAGCGGCGCGCGGCCCTGGACCACGAGATCGCGAGCCACGCGCACTTCCACGCGAGCTTCCGCACCGAGGACCTGGCCACCAGCCGCGAAGTGCTGCGCCGCACCAGCGGGCAGGAGGTGCTCGGGTTCCGCAGGCCACGGCTGCAATCCACCGATCCCGCCGCCATCGCGGCCGCGGGCTATTGCTACGACAGCTCCGTCAACCCGGTCTGGCTGCCGGGCCGCTACGCCAACCTGCGTGCGCCGCGCGTGCCGCACCGCACGGGCGCGATCGTCGAGGTGCCCATCAGCGCCTCGCCGCGCCTGCGCGTGCCGCTCTTCTGGCTGGCGTGGAAGAACCTCCCGATGGTCGCGGTGCGCGATGCGTGCGAGCGTTGCCTTGCCGCCGACGGGGTGCTCAACCTCTTCTGGCATCCGTGGGAGTTCGTGGACCTCGCGGGCCAGGGGCTGCCGCTCCACATGCGCCGCGTGGACGGCGAGCGGATGTGCGACCGGTTCGCCGCGTTCGCCGAGTGGATGCGGGCACGCGCGCGCATCATGCCGATCGGCGACTGGCTCGCGGGCGCACGTATGATCGCGGGATGACCGCTCGTCCGTTCGGAACGTCCGACCGCCTGCGCCCCTTCGGCGAAAGCGTGTTCGCCACCATCAGCCGCCTCGCCGCGCGGTACGGCGCCGTCAACCTGGGGCAGGGGTTCCCCAACTTCGACGGCCCCGAGTTCGTCAAGGATGCCGCCATCCGGGCCATCCGGGAGGGCCGTGGCCAGTATGCGCGCACGTTCGGGCTGCCCGAGGTCACGCGTGCCGTGGCCGCGCGGTTCCGCGCCACCAGCGGCGTGGAGGTCGACCCCGATGCCGAGGTGACCGTCACGAGCGGCTGCACCGAGGCCAGCGCCGCCGTGATGCTCGGCCTGGTGAACCCGGGCGACGAGGTGGTGCTGGTCGAGCCCTTCTACGACTCGTACCCGGCCTGCGTGGCGATGGCCGGCGGCACCGTGCGCACCGTGCGCCTGCGCGCGCCGGACTTCGCGTTCCCGCTGGAGGACCTGCGCAAGGCGGTGGGGCCGCGCACCAAGGCCATCCTGGTCAACACGCCCCACAACCCGCTCGGCCGCGTCCTCACGCGCGCGGAGCTCGAGGGCATCGCGGCCATCGCCCGCGCCGCCGACTGCCTGGTGATCTCCGACGAGGTGTACGAGGAGATCTGGTACGGCGAGCCGCACCTCTCCATCTCCACGCTGCCCGGCATGCGCGAGCGCACGGTGGTGCTGTCGAGCCTCGGCAAGACCTTCAGCCTGACCGGCTGGAAGATCGGCTGGTCCATCGCGCCGCCGGCGCTGTCCGCCGGCGTCCGCGCCGCGCACCAGTTTCTCACGTTCTGCAGCGCCACGCCGCTGCAGCGCGCGTCGGTGGATGCGCTCTCCGCGCCGCGCGCCTACTACGAGGGGCTCCGCGCGGACTACCGTGCCCGCCGCGACCTGCTGCTCGCCGAGCTGCGCGGCGCGGGGCTTGACCCGTACGAGCCCGAGGGCTCGTACTTCGTGGTGGCGCCGCACGCGGGGTTCGGGTTCGCGGGCGACGTGGAGTTCGTCATGCACCTGGTGGAGAAGGTCGGCGTCGCGTGCATTCCCTGCAGCGCGTTCCACATGCCTGGCCCCGACGGCTGCAAGGATGCGGAGGCCCGGTCGCTGGTCCGCTTCGCCTTCTGCAAGACCCCCGAGACGCTCCGCGCCGCCGGCGAGCGCCTGCGGAGCATGGGCCGCGTGGGCCGGTCCTAGCTTGCGGGGATCGCGGCCCGCGCCTCAGTTGCCTGCGTCGCGGCGCTCCGCGGCCTTCCAGGCCTCGAGCGCGCGCGGCATGAGCTTCTGAAGTCGCTGGATGCGCGTGCTCTCGCTCGGGTGCGTCGACAGGAACTCGGGCGGCCCGCCCGACTGCGCGGCCATCCGGGTCCAGAGGTCGATCGACGTGCGCGGGTCGTAGCCCGCGTCGGCCGCGATGAGGAGCCCCAGCTCGTCGGCCTCGCTCTCCTGCAGCCGGCTCCAGGGAAGCAGGACGCCGACGTTGCTCCCGAGGCCGAGCGCGGCCATGGTGGCCTGGTGTGCCGCGGGGCTCATGTCGCCCAGGGCGATGGAGGTTCCCTGCAGCGCCCCCCGGATGACCATGCTTCCCGACATGCGCTCGCCTGCGTGGCGCGCGATGGCGTGCGCCGCCTCATGGCCCATGACCACGGCAAGCTCGTCGTCGGACTTCGCCATCCGCAGCATGCCGGTGTACACGGCGGACTTGCCTCCGGGCAGCGCCCACGCGTTCACGGTGGCGTCGTCGTCGATCACCGTCCACTGCCAGCGGAAGTCCGCCACCGCGTCCGGGTGCAGGCGCCCCGAGGCATCCTCGATGCGCCGCGCGATCCGCTGCACGCGGTCGAAGTCGGGCCCGGACGCCACCTTCTTCACGCCCTTCTCCGACAGCATCTCGCCGTAGGCCTCGTCGCCGAGCTCGTGCTCCTGCGTCTCCGAGAGGAGGTTCAGCTGCGTGCGGTTTGTCCCGCTCACGGTCCGGCACCCGGCCGCGAGGGCAAGGGCCGCGAGCAGGGCAGCGAGAAACCGCGTTCCGGTGGTCCGGTGCATTTCCCGAGTGTAGTTCCGGCGCGATGGGTAGCCTTCCGCGCATGAAGAAGGCGAAGCGGATCGAGTGGACGGTGACCGGCGAGTCCATGCAGGCGGCGGTGGTGCGCATCCCTGCGGGCGATGCGGTGGTCGGCGAGGCTGGGGCCATGCTCTTCGCCTCCGACGGCATCCGCCTCGACACGGGCCTCAGCACGCGCAGCGACGAGCCGTCCCTGGTGGCGAGCCTGGCCGAGGCCATCAAGCGCCGCATCGCCGGCGACACCTTCTTCGTGACGCGCTTCACCAACGAGTCGTCCGCGCCCGCGGAGGTGGCATTCGCGTCGCCGGTGCCGGGAACCATCCTGGTGCTCGAGCTCGACGAGCACCCGCAGGGCATCATCCTGCAGAAGGACGCGTTCCTGTGCGGTTCGCAGGACGTTGAGATCTCGGTGGCGTTCCAGCGGCGCGTGCTGGCGGGACTCTTCGGCGGCGAGGGCTTCGTTCTGCAGCGGATCGGCTCGAAGGCCGCGGGCGCAGTGGTGCTTGCCTCGGCGGGCGGGTCGCTCCTCGAGCGGAGCCTCGGGGAGGGCCAGTCGCTGCGCATCGACGCGGGCTGCGTGGTGGCGTACGAGCCCACGGTCGACTTCGACGTCCGCCTGGCGGGCAATGCCTCGACCGTCCTCTTCGGCGGCCACGGCGCGTTCCTGGCCACCCTCAAGGGGCCCGGGCGCGTGTGGGTGCAGACCATGCCGTTCCCGCGGCTTGCCGCGCGGATCTGGGACGCGGCGCCGCAGCGGGCGGAGCTGCCGGCGGAGCAGGAGGAGGCCGCCGACGCCGCGGTCAAGGCGGGGGTCAGGCCGGAGGCGCGCAGCTGAGCGCCGGGCCGCGCTCCGGGGCCGTCACTTGAGGAAGAGCAGGATCTCCACGGCGATCAGCACGATGATGATCCACTCGAGGATCTCGGCACGGACCTGCACCTGGCGGTCGCGGACCTTCCCGTCGGTCGAGTCGAGCGCCTCCCGCGATCCGCTCGCCGGCGGCAAGTCCCGCACGCACCGCGCCGCGCGCCCGTCGCTCCGCGGCGTCGAGGTCGATCGCCACGGCCGCCTCGAAGGCCACGAACACGTGGCGCGTCCCGCCCTCCACGGTCCGCGCGGGCGTCACCGGCCCGCGCTCCCGTCCGCGGAGGGGGCCTCCGAGAGGCGCAGGTCCTGGCGGGCGTTGTGCACCGACTCGGGGATCGCCGGAAGCCCCATGAGCTGCAGCGCGACGTTGCCGGCGTCGGCATTGCGAATGGGCTGCGGGGAGAGCTCGTTCCCGGCATGCACGTCGCGCGCAAGCACCGCACGGCGGTCGGCGTTCAGCGCGACGAGCTCCGCGGCCGGTCCGTCGCCCCCCAACCACACGATGAACGGGATGACGTAGTTCTCCGGAGCCTGCTGCTCCGTGTGCGTGAGGAATGGCACGCCGCCGCCGTGGTCGGCGGTGAGGACGATGGCCACTTTGCCGCGCAGCGCGGGGTCCTCGTCGATTGCCCGCAGCAGCGCGTCGAGCTCGCGGTCCACTTCCTCCACGGCCTGGCGGTAGGGCGACTGCGGTGCCATGTCCCAGCCCTTGGCATGCCCCGCCAAATCGGGCGCCGCGAAGTGGAGGAGCGAGATCGACGGCCCCTGCCGCGACCGCAGCCAGCCCACGGCCATCTCCCGCGCCATGGCGCTGGTGCGGACGCACGCGAAGCAGTCGAGCTTGTCGGTGCCGTCGTCGGCACCGGTGGAGTCCTTGCGCCCGTTGTCCTCGTCGAACGACTGGCTGAACAGCACGAACTTCGTCTTGGTGGCGAATACCGCCGTGACCGCACCCCGGTCGTGGGCCACGTCGAACATGCTTGCCACGTAGCCGCCGCGGCACTTGTGCAGGGTGCCCCCGTGCTTCACCGAGGGCGGGTCGCCGTTCTCCGTCCATCCGTGGCCCTTCTGACCGCCCACCGGCCGTCCGGTGACCATGCCGACGTGGTTCGGGAGGGTGATGGTGGTGTCCGCGTCCGCGCGCGCCTGCAGGGTGTGCGGACCGCGCATCAGCCGGCGGAAACCGGGCAGCGCGCCGTCCTCGGGCCCATCGATGGCATCGGGGCGCAGCCCGTCGACGCTCACCACCAGCGCATGCCTGAAGGTCGGCGCGGTCCAGGCCATGGCGACGAGCAGGGCACCGGCGAGCGCGATCGGCATCTCAGCGCCTCGCGGTGAAGATGACCTTGGGCGCGCGCATCGGCAGCGCCACGATGCGCACGAGCACCGGCACCAGCCCGGGGCGCTCCGTGTGCATGCGGAAGCGGCTGCAGGCGGCGGGCATCAGCCGTCGCATGATGAGCTTGGCCGCGGACTCGCCGATGCAGATGTGCGGGCCCGTCCCGAAGGGCATGTAGGCCGACGCATCCATCCGCAGCTCGGTGCCGGGCAGCCAGCGCTCGGGCACGAAGTCGAGCGGCCGTTCGAAGGAGCGCGGGTCGCGCTGCATGCAGATCAGGAAGGCCATGAGCGGCCGGTGCGACGGGATGACGTGGCCGCGGACCTCGACCGGCGCACCCGTGACGCGCACCGCCACCGGGACGCCCGCGTAGAGCCGCAGGATCTCCTTCATGCATGCCTCGGTGAACGGGCGCTCCTCGTGCGCTGCCTCGCCCGCGATGGCGTCGCCGAGCGCATCATCGTGGCCCACGTGGTGCATGAGCAGGCCCACGGTCTGCGACACCGTGTCGAGGCCCGCAAGCAGCAGGTGGATGGCGTGGTCGGTGAGCTGCGCGCTGCGGGGAAGCCCCTCGCCCTGGGGCGGGAGCATCTGGTCGAGCTGCGCCATCATGCCCTGCGGACCGCGCTCCACGGTGTCGGAGATGAGCGTGCGGAGGCGGAAGAAGCGGCCCACCATCTCCTCGAACGACACGGGCCCCTCGCCGTCGCCCGAGGGCCACAGCTGGTTGAGGTCCGGCACCGCGTGGTGGAACACCTCGAGCAGCGACTGCTCCGCCGCGCACAGCTCGGCCTCGCGGTCGGGGTCGAGCGGCCCCAGCACCCACTCCATGAACACCTTGGTGAGGAGGTCGAGCACCAGCTTGCTTGCCGACACCGGGTTGCCGCACGTCCAGTCGTCGAGCCCGCGCTCGAGGCGCCGGTCGAGCGCCGACTCGAGCGGCGCCAGCCCGTTGCCGCGGAAGCACGGCGCGGCCGCCACGCGCACCTTCCGGTGCTCGGGGCCGCTGAGGGAGATCAGCCCGTGCGGCGCCGCGGTGCGCAGGGCGAAGTTGCGGATCAGGCCGAGGTCCTCGTCCATGGACCCGCGCACGAGCACCTGCTTCACGAGCGACGGCTCCGTCACCATGACCGTCCCCGGGCGGCCGTTCGGGCGAAGCGACTGCGCGATCCCGCCGAGCGCCCCCACCGCCCGCAGCACCGCGGCTGGCTGGTCCTCGCCCTCGAGGGGCTGCAGCTGCGCCGCGGACACCGTCGGCAGTTCCGTCGAAATCTGCATGCCGGAGTGTACTCCGGGGGCCGCCAGTACCTGCTCAGAAGGGCCCGCCCAGAAGGGACGCACGAGCCGCAGCACGGCCCGGAGGAACCCGGTCCCGCCGCGGTGACCGTGTCCGTGTGCATCGGCGCCCACCGTCTCCTCGCGGCGCGTGCGGGCAACCGACGCAATTTGCTCGGGGAATTCCGGCCGGCGTGCGAGGATCGGCTCCACGCTCGCGCGCGGAAGGCGCAGCAGCACCGCGCGCTCCTCGTCGGCGCTCGTCATGCGCACGGTGCGGATCGGGAACGGGATCTGCCCGCCCGCGTCCTTCAGCGCGTGCCAGAGCCGCGTGCGCACCCACAGGTCGAGCGCCTGCACCAGGGGCGACGACGCAGCCGATGCGGCCGCAAGCCCCGCGACCGTCCGCCGGAGAACGACCGCACGCCGAGCAGCGCCGCGTACGGGAAGCCGATGACGGCGAACAGGGTGGTCAGGTGGCTTGCGGCGGGAGCCTCGGCCATGGGAGCCGCAGGGGGGCACGATGTCGCCTCCGTGCGCCCGGCGGCGTGCGGAGGTGCGCGCCCCGCGGCCCGAGCTTGCCCGCGCTCAGGCGAAGATGCCGCGGTGCACGTTCCCCTTGACGTCCGTGAGGCGGAAATCGCGGCCGGCCCAGCGGTAGGTCAGGCGCTCGTGGTCCATGCCCATGAGCGCAAGCAGCGTGGCGTGCCAGTCGTGGATGTCCATCTTGCCGTCGACGGCCTCGATGCCGTTCTCGTCGGTGGCGCCGTAGCTGGTGCCGCCCTTGGTGCCGCCGCCGGCCACCCACATGGTGAAGCCCTTGTGGTTGTGGTCGCGCCCGTCGGGCCCCTGCGCGTACGGGGTGCGCCCGAACTCGCCGCCCCAGACCACCAGCGTGTCGTCGAGCAGCTTGCGCTGCTTCAGGTCCGCGAGCAGGGCGGCGATGGGCTTGTCGATCTGCGACGACTGGCGCTCGAGGTCCGCCTTGAGGTTGCGGTGCGTGTCCCAGCCGCCGTGGTTGACCTCGATGAAGCGCACGCCCTTCTCGGCGAAGCGGCGTGCCAGCAGGCACTGGCGCGCGAAGCCATCGCCCTGGCCGCCGATCCCGTACATCTCCAGCGTCTTGGGCTTCTCGTCGGAGATGTCCATGAGCTCGGGCATCTCCGCCTGCATGCGGAACGCCAGCTCGTAGCTCTCGATCACGCCCTCGATCTGGTCGTCGCTGCGGTCGCGCTTGAGCCGCTCCTTGTTGAGCCGCTGCACGAGGTCCAGCTGGTCGCGCTGCGCCTCGGCGGTGAGCACCGGGTTGCGGAGGTTGGGCATGCCGCCGTCGCCGCCCTCGCGGCGCGCGCTGCGCTCCATGCCCACGCGCGTGCCCTGGTAGACGGCCGGAAGGAAGCCCGCGCCGTAGTTCTGCGCGCCGCCGTTGCCCGCGGGCGGGTTGAGCGTGATGAAGCCGGGAAGGTTCTGGTTCTCGGTGCCCAGGCCGTACAGGGTCCACGCCCCGAACGACGGGCGCACGAACTGGAAGCTGCCCGTGTGCATGAGCACCGAGGCCTGCGCGTGCGCGGGCACGGCGGTGCTCATCCCGCGCAGCAGGCAGAGGCTGTCGGCGTGCTTGGCCACCTCGGGGAAGAGGTCGCTGATCCAGAGGCCGGACTTGCCGCTCTGGCGGAACTTGAACGGGCTTGCCAGGAGCTGCGCACCCGCGCGCGTGCCGCCGAGCCCCTTGCCGTTGTTCCTGGTCAGGTCCGGCTTGTAGTCGAAGGTGTCGACGTGCGATGGCCCGCCCGACATGCACAGGAAGATCACGCGCTTGGCGCGCGGCGGCATGTGCGTCGACTTCGGCGCCAGCGGGTTGCCCTCGTCGTCGTCGAGGCGGATGCGCGCCGACGCGGCCGCGTGGTTTGCGATCCCCGCGAACGCGAGCAGGCCGAACCCGCACGAAAGGGTGCGGAGGCAGTCGCGGCGGCCGGCGGCGAAGATGCGGTTGCTGCAGAGATCCATGGTGGTTTCCTCACTCGAGCATGCGGAACTCGGCCGACTGGAACAGCGCCTGGCACAGCGCGGCCCACTGCGTCTCCTCCAGCCGGCGCGCCTCGGCCTTGGCGCCCTTGGCGCCCTTGCCGCTCTGTGCCTGCAGGAAGTCCCTGAGGAAGGCGCGCACCGCCACCGTCTCGCTCTGCGAGGGCTTGCGCCCGAACGCCAGCTCGAAAGCGCGGTTGATGCGGTCGTACTCCGACTCGCCTTCCTTCAGGACGCGCTGCGCCATGCGCCGCGACGCGTCCATCACGCGCTCGCTGTTCATCATGAAGAGCGCCTGCGTGGGGACGCTTGTCTCGTCGCGGTCGCCGGACACGTAGGACGGCTCCGCGAAGTCGAACACGTCGAGCATCTCGTCCACGCGGTCGCGCAGGACGGGCAGGTACACGCTGCGGACCGGCTGGTCGGTGCGGATCTGGTTGGCGATCACGGGGTTGCGGTCGGCACCCTCCATGAACGCCACCGGCGAACCCACCGGCGGCCTGAGGTCGAGCGTGCCCGCGGCCATGAGCATGGCGTCCCGGATGCTCTCTGCCTCGAGCCTCCGCTTGGGCATGCGCCAGAGCAGCTTGTCGTCGGGGTCCGCCTCGAGCGCCTTGGGGTCGGCCTTTGAGCTCATCCGGTAGGTGTGGGTGAGCACCAGCTCGCGGACCAGTCGCTTGGTGGACCAGCCGCCTTCCATGAAGCCCACCGCCAGCCAGTCGAGGAGCTCCGGGTGCGTGGGCCGCATGCCGCTTGCGCCGAAGTTGTCGGTGGTGGGCACGATCGGCTTGCCGAAGAGGTGCAGCCACACGCGGTTCACCCACACGCGCGCGGTCAGCGGGTTGCGGTCGCTCGCGATCCACTCGGCAAGCTCCAGGCGGCCGCTGCCCGACCTCACGCTTGCCTGGCCGGGCGCCGACAGCACCTGCACGAAGCCGCGCGCCACGGGGTCCTTGGGGCTCGTGAGCTCGCCGCGGGAGAGGAGCCGTGCGTCCTCTGGGTCCGCGGACTCGGCGACCCCCATCGCCAGGCGGTTGGCCTTGGTGGCGCGGCCATCCTCGCCGTAGCGGGCAAGCAGGTCAGCGGCCGCTTCCTCGCGGCCGTCGGCGGTGCGGGCGCGCTGCAGCGTCTGCTGCTCCTGCGCCGTCAGCTTGACGGTGCTCCCGGGCCGCCTTGACTCGCGTGCCTTGGCGCGCAGTTCGTCGAGCTGCGCGGCATCGGCCGCGGCGCGGGCCTGCTGCTGCTCGACGGCACGCCTGATGGGGCCCGGCATCGTGGGGCCGTCGGGCACCTTGGCGCCGGCCGGGAGCTCGAGCAGCGTCGACGGATGGTCGTTGCCCTGGCCGCGGTAGGTGCCGTAGTTGGTCTCGGTGGACATGAAGATCCCGGCCATCGCGTAGTAGTCGCGCTGGGGGATCGGGTCGAACTTGTGGTCGTGGCAGCGGGCGCAGGCGATGGTGGTGGCCAGCAGGCCCTGGCCGAGCGCGTCGATCTGCTCGTCGATCAGGTCGAACCGGAACTGCGCGCGCCCGCGCGTGTTGTGTCCCTTGGTGCCCACCGCGAGGTACCCCGTGGCGATGAGCTGCTCGGCGCGCTGGTCGTCGTCCTTGGCCGGAAGCAGGTCGCCGGCGATCTGCTCGCGCAGGAAGTCGTCGTAGGGCTTGTCCTTGTTGAACGCCGCGATGGCGTAGTCGCGGTAGCGCCACGCGTGCGGGTAGACGACGTTCGACTCCTTGCCGCTCGACTCGGCGAAGCGCGCAACATCCAGCCAGTGCCGTCCCCAGCGCTCGCCGAAGTGCGGCGACGCCAGCAGGCGGTCGACCACCTTCTCGTACGCGTCGGGCGACCGGTCCTTCTCGAAGGCCTCGGTCTCCTCGGGAGTCGGGGGCAGGCCGGTGAGGTCAAACGTCAGCCGGCGGAGCAGGGTGCGCCGGTCCGCATCGGGTGCCGGCGAGAGGCCCGCTTCCTCGACCTTCGCAAGGATGAACTGGTCGACGGGCGATGCCACCCACTGGCCGTTCCTCACGAGCGGCGGCGTGGCCTTCACCGGCGCCGTGTACGACCAGAACGAGCGGCCGGCCTCGATGTCGATGCCCTTGGGTGCGGGTGCCGGCGTTCCCGCCGCGGCGAGCGCGTCCGGATGCGGTGCGCCCATCGCCACCCACCGCTCGAGCGCCGCGATGGCGTCGGCCGGCAGCTTGCCCTTGGGCGGCATCTCGGTCTCGGGGTTCTTGTAGCGGACGGCCTGGACCAGCAGGCTCTCGTCAGGCTTGCCCGGGACGAGCGCAGGGCCGGTGTCGCCGCCCGCCAGGATGTCCGCGAGCGTGTCGAGCTTCAGGCCGCCGCGCACCTTGTTGGCGTTGGCCGAGTGGCAGCCGTAGCAGTTGGCCACCAGCACCGGGCGGACGTTCTTCTCGAAGAACGCGATGTCCGACTGCGAGGGCGGCGCCGCGTGGGCGTGCCCCGCGGCGGCGAGGAGGGCGGTGATGCCGGCAGCGATCGTCCGCATGCGGATAAGACGCCCGAAACCGGGTGCCTGTTGCCCTGAATGTCGGATTCCGCGCCCCGCATTCAAGCATTCTCGGCTGCGGCGGGCACCGGTTCCCGGGCTGCGGACTGCTGGCCCCTTGCGGCGGCGCCCCACCGGAGCGCAAGCATCAGGAGGTCGGTCCGGCTGAGCGGCTTGCTGGCAAAGTCGTCGCAGCCGGCGTCCAGGGCGCGCACCCGGTCGTCGGCCGCGGCGTGCGCCGTCAGCGCCACGATCGGCAGGTCGATCCCCGACGCGCGCAGGTCCCGCGTGGCGGAGAGGCCGTCCATCCCGGGGAGGTCCACGTCCATGAGCACCAGGTCGAACGGGCGCTCGAGCACGCCCATGTGCGCCGCGCGGACGGTGGCGGCCGCATGGCGGCCATCGCCGACCACCGTGACGGACGCACCCGCGCGCACGAGGTGGTGCCGGATGACGCGAACGTTGTCCGTGCCGTCCTCGGCCAGCAGCACCCGGAGGCCGTCGAGCGGCCGCTGCGAGTTTCCTGTCAGTCCCACGCTGAGGGCGGGCGTGGCTTCGGGCGTGCCCGGCGCGCCGGTGCGCGGAAGGTGCAGCCGGAACGTGGTGCCGCTGCCCGGTGCGCTGGTGACGGTGATGTTGCCGCCGATCAGCCGCGCGAGTTGCCGTGAGATGGCCAAGCCCAGGCCGCTCCCGAGGGACGCGTGCTCCTTGCTCGTCTGCGAGAACCGCTCGAAGAGGCGCGACACCTGCTCGGCATCCATCCCAGGCCCCGTGTCGCGCACGGCGATGACCACCGACCGGTCGCCCGGCTCGATGGCGATGGTCACGCTCCCGTGCTCGGTGAACTTCAGCGCGTTGCCCGCGAGGTTCAGGAGGATCTGCCGCACGCGGAGCGGGTCGGCGCTGACGGAGGCCTCGGAGGCGCCGCACCCCTCGAACCGCAGTTCAAGGCCCTTGCGCTGCGCGCGGACGGCAAGCAGCCGGGTCACGTCGGAGGCCACGGCCGCGGCATCCATGGACACCCGCTGCACCTGCAGGCGCCCGGCCGCCACCTGCTCGCCGTCCACGATGTCGCCGATCACCCCGAGCATGTGCTCGGCGTTGCGGGCGATGGCATCGACCGCCTCGCGTGCCTCGGCGCAGCCTGCGGGGAGGTTGCCCTCCTCGAGGAGCAGCTCCGCGTAGCCGGCGATTGCCGCAAGCGGGGTGCGCAGCTCGTGGCTGGTGTTCGCCACGAACTCGCCCTTGATGCGGCTGGCGCGCTCGGCGCGTGCCTTGGCCTCGCGCAGCGTCACCTCGGCATGCTTGCGGTCGGTGACATCCGCCACGAAGCCATGCCAATGGCAGGAACCATCGGGAAGCGGCTCGGGCCGTGCGCGGATCTCGAGCCAGCGGGCACCATCGATCGACCTGTACTCACCGCGCCACGACGAGGCTTCGGCCCGATGGCGGTAGATGGCGCCGCCCGCGATGACACGGTCCCCCGGGTAGAGCATGCCGAGGATCGTCTGCGGCAACTTGCCCGTCACCTTGCACGGTGCACAGACTTCGCGCAGTCCGCCGCTCGCGAAGATGAACTGCCCGGTGCCGTCGGTGCGCTCCTCGAAGATGAAGACGCCGCCGGGCACGTTCTCGGTGACCCGTTCCAAGCGCTCGTTCATGGAGCGAGCGGCCCGATCCCGCTCGGAGCGGCGACAGTGCCACGCGGCCGTGCCGAGCCCCAGACCGACGCTCACCACGGCTGACAACACGAATGCCACTTCCGTGGCCATCTTCGCCTCGTGCAGAAGCACGATCCCGACGCCGGCGAGGGCAAACAGCCCGAGGGCGACCGCCCCGCCGAGAGCCAGCGGCCGGGCGCCGATCCAGCGGGCGACGGCCTTGAGCGGGCAATCCGAGACGTGTTGCGGCTCTTGCGCGATGAGGCGATCCTTGCGGTCGGGCGATGCGCGCCTCAGGCGTCCGTGCGCGAGGCGGGTACCGAACCGGCGGCAACGTCGAATTCTCGGTCCGCCTGTGCAAGTAATTCCGGCGACGCGGGCACGAAGATCGCGGTTATCGGCGGTCAGGCATTGCCCGTGAGGTTCAGCGCACCCGTGCTGTCGCCGAACCGGTCGACCGGGGCACCGGCCGTCCCCAGCATGCTGACGAACAGGTTGCAGAGCGGTGTCCCGGCCGCACTTGCGTGCTCGGCGCCCAACCGCACCCCCAGCGCCTGACCCCCGGCGAGCACCACGGGAAGGTCGTCGTGGTTGTGGCGGTTGCCGTCGCCGATGGCGCCGCCATAGAGCACCATGGTTCGGTCGAGGAGCGTGGCACCCGCTTCCTCGCGCGCCCGCATCCGCTCGAGCAATCGCGCAAGCCGGGCCGCCTGCCAGCGATTGATGGCCGCGAACTTGGCGCTCTTGGCGGGGTCGTTGCCGTGGTGGCTCACCTCGTGGTGGCCGTCGTTCACGCCGATGTCCTTGTAGGGGCGGTTGGATCCCTCGTTGGCAAGCATCAGCGTGACGATCCGGGTGCGGTCCTGGGCCAGGGCCGTGACCGCGATGTCGGCGAGCAGGTCGATCCGCTCGGCGTAGTCCTTCGGGTCACGGTCGAGCGCGGCGCCTTCCGGTCCCGCGCCGGCGTCGGTGCGTTCCATGGCCTCCACCCGACGCTCGAGCGCGCGCACGCCCTCAAGGTACTCGTCGAGCTTGCGCCCGTCGTCGGCGCCGAGCCGGCCGCGCAGGTCCGAGGCCTGGCCGCCGAGGGCATCGAGGATGCTCCGGCGCAGCGCGAGCCGGCGAGCGCGTGCATCCGCCGACTCGCCCGCCGGGCCGTCGGCGAAGAGCCGCTCGAACGCCCGGCGCGGGTCGTGCTCCTTGCCGTTGGGCGTGTGCGGACCGCGCCAGGAGATGTTGGCGCTGTAGGCGCAGCTGTAGCCCGAATCGCAGTCGCCGGCGCGCATGGTGGGCTCGCCGCCGAGCTCGAGGCTGTCGAGGCGCGTGCGGCCGCCGAGGCGGCGCGCGGCCAGCTGGTCCACGCTCACCCCGGCGGTGATGTCGCCGCCGGAGGTCTTCTTCGGGTGGACGCCGGTGAGGAAGCACGCCGCGCTGCGCGCGTGGTCGCCCGGGCCGTCGCCGAGCGCCGCGGCGTTGCGGTGGCAGAGCCCGCGCATCAGCGTGAAGTGCCCCTGGTGGGGCGCCAGCGCCTCGAGCGCCGAGCCGGGCCATGCCGTGGGCGCCACGCCGTTTGGCACGAACACGAACATCATCCGGGCCGGCGCGTCGGCGAGCATCGCCGCACGGGCCGCGGCGGCCGCGGTGCGCGTGACCAGCCCTCGCCCCGGCAGCATGGCATCCAGCAACGGCAATGCGAGCGCGGCGCCGGCGCCGCGGAGGACGGTGCGACGGTCGAGCGGCGCGTTCATCGGGATCCTCGCGTCCGCATGGCGGGGCTTTCGGCGACGGCAATCACCACGTCGTGCAGGGTAGGCGCGGAGCCGAGCGACTCCAAGAGGCGGTCGACGTGATCGTCCTCGGCGGCGCCGCATTCACGCCCCGTGGCAAAGGTCAGGAGGTGGCGCACGAGGCTCCGGAGGGCATCGGGGTTGCCGGCAAGTTCGCGCCGGAGCGCATCAAGCCCGGCCACCGACCGGCCGTCCGGGAGTTCGCCGCGGTCGTCGACCGGCGCGCCCGCCACGCGGTCGCGGCGTCGGCCCACCGCATCCCAGCCCTCGAGGGCGAATCCAAGGGCATCCATGCGCCGGTGGCACGCGGCGCACGAGGGGTCGGCGCGGTGCGCTGCAAGCAGTTCGCGCATCGAACGCGTGCTCGCGGCGGTGCCCGCCGTGTCGGGGAGCTGCGGCGTGCCGGGCGGGGGCGGAGGCGGAGCGCTGTCGAGGATGGACTCCAGCACCCACTTGCCGCGCTTCACGGGCGACGTGCGCGCGGGGTTGCTGGTGGCAAGCAGCACGCTTGCGTGCGCAAGCACGCCGCCGCCGCGCGCAGGATCCACGGCCGTGCGCCGCATGCCGCCGCCAGCGGGAGCGGGCATCCCGTAGTGGGCGGCCAGCCGCGCGTCGATGAAGGTGAAGTCGGCGTCGAGCAGTTCGCGCGCGGGCCGCCGCTCGCGGAGCACGGCATCGAAGAAGAGCACGGTCTCCGCGCGCATCGATCCGAGCAGCGCGGCGTCCACCCCCGGGTACTGCGCGGGGTTGGGCGAACGGTCCTCGATGGCGTCGATCGCAAGCCACTGCGGCGCGAAGCGGTCGGCGAAGCGCGAGGCGCGTGCATCCGTGAGCATGCGCTCCACCTCGGCGCGGAGCGCCTGCGGCTCCGTGAGCCGGCCTTCGCCGGCGGCGCGGAGCAGGGCGTCGTCGGGCACGCTGCACCAGAGGAACCCCGCAAGGCGCGTGGCCACCTCGTGATCGGTGAGCGGCCGCTCGCGCTGCGGAGGCTGCGGGTCGGGCTCGGCGCGGAAGAGGAACTCCGGGTGCACCAGGAGCGCCGTGAGCGCGGCGCGCAGCCGCGCCTCGTGCGCGGCGTTCGCTACCGGCGCCTGCGCGGCGCGGAGCACCGCAAGGTCGCCGTCGGTGGCAGGGCGACGGAGGAAGCGCGCGGCGAGCCACCTGAGCTCGGCGTCCTCGTCGGGGCTCCCGGACACGGCGCTCGCCATGCGCTGCTGCCAGGCGGGCGGCGCGGGCGGCGCGTCGGGCGCGCGCACCGAGAGCGCGTGCACGGCGAGGTTGCGGTCCGCGGGCTTGCCGCCCGGCCCGTTCTTCTCGAAGTAGTCGTTGAGGAACTCGACGGCCACCGTGTGCGTGCCTGCCGCGATGGGCGCCGAGCAGGTGCGCGTCCCCGGCGCGGCCGCGGTCTCCGGGATGTCGAAGTTGGCCACGGCCTTGCCGTCCACCAGCACGGCCACCTTCACGGGCTCCTTGCCCGCCTGCATTCCGCTTGCCGTGAAGGTGACCTCGTAGTGAGCGCGCGCGGGAACCTCGACCGTGGTCTCCGCGGTGCCGCGCGACCACACCAGCGCCACGCCGCGCCCCGCCTTTCCGGCGCTGACGCGCATCGCGTCGCCGTGCACGTCGGCGAGCGTCGCGCCGGGCGTCACCGCGTCGGGGCATGCTCGCGCGGCGATCGCCTCGGCGAGGTCCATGTGGCGCTCGAGGGCGCGCGGCGGGAGCGAGAGCACCGACGCCACGTTGTCGAACCCTGCGCCCACGTCGTCGGGCGGGAGCGTGCCGAGGTCGGCGATGTCGATGGCCAGGAGGTCGCGCACGGCGTTTGCGTACTCAACGCGGTTGAGGCGTCTCGGCGCGGGCCCCGGCGGCGCGGGCAGGGCGCCCGTGGTCCGAACGGCTGCGCGGAGCGCATTGGCCATGGAGCGGCGGTCGAGGCCGGTGGGGTCATCGCCCGAGGCGGGGTCTTGGCCGGCAGCGTCGTCGTCCTCGTCCGGCGGCGGCATCTCCCCCGCCTCCACGCGCACGCGCGCATGGCGGAGGACCGAACGCTGCTCAGCCGTGAGGGTCCCCGCGTCCATCGCCGCAAGCACCGGTCGCAGGTCGAGCTTGCCCTTCGTGGTGCCGCCCCCGTGGCAATCGAGGCAGTGGGCGGAGAGCAGGGCGCCCGCCGCGTGCGGCGGCGCAAAAGAGGACGCGGCGTCGGCGGCGGACGCGGCGGCGGACGCCCGCACCGAGGCGAGCGTCGCGGCGAGGGCCAGCGGGACGAGGATCGCCTGGGGGGCGGTCATTGCCGGGTTGTACCGAGACGAGCGGCGCAGGACGCAGCGGCGTGGCTCACGGGGGCTGGCGCGAGCGCCCGGTGGTCAGGGGTTCCGTGCGACGCGGAACCCCCAGCTGCTGTCCGTGATCCCGGGCGTGCTGTTGCCGCGGTAGGACGAACGCACGAAGAGCGCGATGTTGTTAAAGGAGCCGCCGCGGAGCACGCGGCTCGACGCACTCGCCGGGCCGGTCGGGTCGGTCTGCGCTGCGGGCGAGTAGTTGCCGTACCAGTCGCTCACCCACTCCCACACGTTGCCGAGCATGTCGTGGAAGCCGAAGGCGTTCGCGGCCTTGCCGCCGACGGGGCGCGTCTGGTTTCCGGAGGTCTGGGCGTGCCACGCCAGCACACCCAGCGTGCCGTCATCGGTGGAGCCGTTGTAGAAGGGCGTGTTCGTCCCTGCCCGGCACGCGTACTCCCATTCCGCCTCCGTCGGAAGCCGCATGCCGGTCGCGTTCAGGTAGCCCTGGACGGAGTTCCAGCTCACCAGCTCGACCGGGCGATTGGGTACCTGCGCCGTCGGGACCTGTGCGCTGGCACTCGTGAAGCTTGAGGGGTTGGACCCCATCTTCGCCTGCCACTGCGCCTGCGTGACCTCGTAACGGCCCATGTAGAACGCGTTGGTCAGCGTCACGTGGTGGACGGGCAGCTCCGGCGGGTCGCACGCGTACTGGATCGACCCAGTGCTGCAGCCCATCTGGAACGTCCCCGGCGGCACCAGCAGCATCTCCACCTGCGTCGCCGTATCGCGCACGCGCCACGCAAGGCCGGTCGCGGTGATTGCGGCGCGGAGGCTCGCGTTCGTCACCACGGCGGGATTCGGGGCGAACTCGAGCAGCGCCGCCCAGGCGGGCACGCCGGGGCATTGCCCCCAGGCCCCGAGCAGCAGGCCCAGGTCTGCGCCGTTGACGGTGCCGTTGCCGTCGATGTCCGCGCCGGTCGTGCTGCCCGCCGCCCCCCATCCCCCGAGCAGCAACCCGATGTCGGCCCCGTTCACCCTCCCGTTGCCATCGAGGTCACCGACGCACTGCGCCGAAGACGGAGCGGCAAGCGCGACCGCTGCGAGCGTGGCGAGGAGGGTGCGGTTCATGCGTCGGGTCCTTGCTGATGGGACAGTTCGAGCCCCTGTCCGGTTGCCATCACCGCCGCGGAGACGATCACGCTCTTCATAACCGGATCTCCTGCTCTCGAAGCCCGCCCCGGGCGCACGCCCGATGTCCCGAATCTAGCGCCAGCGCCACGAACGGCCAACAACGGGCAGGGCGATCGTAGCCGGGTTGGCCAGGGTTGGCGGCGTTATGGCGCCCGCGGCCACGGTTGCCCGGAACCCGTGACAGGCGAAAGCGGGTCAGGGATTCGAACCCTCGACATTCAGCTCGGGAATCGCGTTTCCCGTGCCGCTCCGTCGGAAAAACCCCGTTGCAACGCAACCAACGCCGGTGCATCGTACCGTTCGTTCCGTGTGTTTCTCCGTACCTCCGTACGGTTCCGTACAGAGACGTCGATCACCCAGAGCGCTCCCGGGACGCAAGAGGCAGTGCGACGAGGCCGTGGGGCTATGCCCCGGCGCCCCACGAGTTCAGCAGAAGTGCCCGATCGAAGCCATCCACAGTGCCGTCCCTCTTGAGGTCGGCAGCGATGGGCGGTGCTGGCTTCTCGTAGCCGATGTTCTCGAACCACCCACGCTTGTAGTGCCAGCCAGTCGCGTCTTTCCAACGGATCTCGACCAGCAGGTCGCAATCGCCATCCAATTCCATGTCGCGCCACACGAACGAGGACAAACTTGCTTGGGATGCATTCCCGGGGATTTCCGCCGAGACGAATTCCATCCCGACTCTCAGTACGCGGTCAAGCCGCTCCGTTGTTACGCCATTGAGCTGATCAATTCGGCTACGACTTAGGGCGCAGAGAGGGTAGGCGGAGGAATCTTGCAGGAGATTGACGGGTGCGGTCCAAAAATGTTCAGGCGTGCCGTCGCCATTCACATCGGCGGGCGAGCCACTCATTGGTTGCATTGTGAGCCATGGAATGCCCCAATCGGAAGTGCCGCCGCATGAAACAAGCGTCTTGAATTGCCACCACGGGCGCACGCCATGGTCAATGGCGTGCGCCCGTGGTGGCAGAGAAGAGGGAAGAGAGAAGAAGGGAAAAGGAAATCAGGGGGTCCTCGCGACGCGGAACCCGAGGAAGCTGCCGTACGAGTCGCCGGGCGTGACGCCGCCGCGGGCGGACGAGCGCACGCCGTCCGAGTCGTCGTTCCAGCTGCCGCCGCGGAGCACGCGGTCCGTCGCACTTACCGGACCCGTTGGGTCCGTTTGCGGGTTCGCCGAGTAGCCGCCGTACCAGTCGTTCACCCACTCCCACACGTTGCCCAGCATGTCGTGGAAGCCGAAGGCGTTCGCCGCCTTGAGACCAACGTCCCGAGAGCCGCACCCCGTGCCGCCCCCGCACGTGTTGTAGTAGAACCAGGCGAGATTCCCGACCGTGTTGTCATCCGTCGACCCGTTGTAGAAAGGCGTCTGCGTCCCGGCACGGCACGCGTACTCCCACTCCGCCTCGGTCGGCAGCCGGAGGCCGGTGGCACTGAGGTAGCCCTGGATGGTGGTCCAACTCACGGAGTCGACCGGCCTGCTCGCGCCTTGGTACGCCGACGGGTTCGACCCCATCCGCGCCTGCCACTGCGCCTGCGTCACCTCATAGCGGCCCAGGTAGAACGCGTTCGTCAGCGTCACCTGGTGGACGGGCAGCTCAACTAAGCTGCACCCGAACTGGTTCGACCCCATGATGCAGCCCATCTGGAACGTCCCCGGCGGCACCAAGAGCATCTCGATCTGCGTCGCCGTGTCGCGCACCCGCCACGCAAGGCCCGTCGCCGCAATCGCCGCGCGCAGCGCCGGGTCC
>VGXR01000044.1 GCA_016873255.1 Planctomycetota bacterium | reverse complement strand
CGCGCGCGCCACGATCTCCAGGCCCTGCCCCGCGTCGCGCGCCGTGATGGCATCGCCGGCGATGCCGATGTCGAAGGTGACCGCCGAGATGGCCCCCTCCGCGCGGAACACGGTCCGCGTGACGGGGCGAACGTCGCCCAGCGAGTCCAGCTCCTGCGCGAAGGCCTTGGTGTCGAGCCCGCGAATCGCGGGGGCGGGGGCGGGCGCGGCCGGGGCCGGGGACGTGGGCGGCGGTGCGTCGGAAGCCCCCGAGCCCCCGGGCGGCGGCGCCAGCAGCGCGATGCAGAGGAGCGCAAGCTTCATCGCGCACCGCCCTTCGCGGGACGTGCCACCGAGTCGAGGACCATCACGCCGTCTGCGTCGAACGCACGCACCCGCCACGATGCAGGCGCACGCGCCGAGGCGCGCGCGCCCGCGGACGCCGCGCTCAGTTCCGGCATCAGCTGATCGATCCGCTGCTGCGCGCGCGCCTCGATGGCCGGCAGAAGCGGGCGCAGGGCGCCGAGTTCCACGGTCTGCGCAAGTCCCTCGGCCTTCGGTGCCAGCTTCAGCGTGGCGCGCTCCTCGTCGGTCAGCGCCTCCTGCACGGTGGCGAGGTCCTCGTTGCGCGTCCGGGACGCATCGGCCCGCGGACCCTGCAGCGCCTTGCAGGCGCGCACCAGGCCGCCGAGCGCGGCGACCTCCGTGCTGACCTCGGACGTCCGCTGCGCCGAAGCGCCCGCGTTTGCCTTCGCGGACACCAGCATGGCGCCCTGCGCAATCGTGCGGTCTGCAACCAGGACCGGCGCGCCGGCGCCCGAGCTGGCCATCTCCACGCGCTCGCCGGCGGCCACGCGGCGCACGGAGGGCTCGCCTTCGGGACCCCAGACTGCAACGGTGATCGGCTCGGTGGCACGCGACGGCACCTGCACGCTGCCCGTGCCCACCGTGATCGCCGAGCTCGCGGGCGTTCGGAACTGCGCCCGTGCGACGGGGCGGCCGGCAGCATCCACGTACTCGAGCGCACAGCGCTCAAGCGCCGCGCGCAACGCCTGCTCGGGGGTCGGTGCCGCAGCGCCCAGCGCGGTCGCCAGCGCGCCCGGCACTGCACCCTTCGCCACGCCGTGGACGAACCGGCTCGATCCCTCCGAAGCGATCACCGCACGGAGGTCGCTCGAGCCGAAGGCCAGCGACTCGCCCCCCGGGGTGCACGCGCCTGCGGCCGCCAGCGATGCCGATGGCACCAGGCGCACCCCGACGGCGCCCTTCGGCATCGCAAGCGCATCGGAGCGCAGCGCGACGGCGCCGATCGACGCGCGCATCGCGATGACGGACGCGGGAACCTGTGGAACGGCCACCGGCGCGGGCGCGGCGATCGACGGCTCACCCGCGCCCGCCGGCAACGCCGGCGCATCCGCCGGCGCATCCGTCGGCGCATCCGTCGGCGCATCCGTCGGCGCGGTCGCCGGCACGCGCGCGGGGAGCGCACCGGCGCCAGGACCCGCGGTCCGCGCGCGTTCATCCGCATCGGACGCAGCAGTCACGCCCGCGGGTTTCGATGCCTCGTCCTGTGCCGCACCATCCGCAGGCGGCGGAGCCTCTTCCGGCGCCCCCATGCCTGGCGGCACCATGTCCGGCGGCACCTCGGCAGCACCGGGCTTCGGGCCCGAGGCACCCTCGATCTCAAACGCCTTGGTCGGGGCGGCCTCGCCGAAGGCGGCGGGCGGAGCCTGCCGCACCGGGGGCGGTCCCGCGCCATCGGCCGCCGGGGGAGCATCCGATCCGCCGGACGACGCCTGCGACTGCACCGCGACGATGATCGATGCCACCACCAGCACGAGCAGCGTGACGCCCGCGGCCACCGCCGCGTACATCCAGGGTCGCGGGCTCGAATCCTCCGCCGGCAGGAAGTCCTCGGTCTTGTCCACGGCATCGAGGAGCGGCACCGGCCGCCTCGATGCCGCGGGTGCATCGATCGGCTCCAGTTCGATGGACCGCGGGTCCGCCGCTGCCGCAGGCTTCGGCTTGGTGGGCGCGGGCCGCGCGGCCACCGCCTCGGCGTCCCTCCCGGTGCGCGCCATGCGCACGTGGCGCGAGTCCGGTGCCTCGCCCATCGGACGGGTGAGGTCGAGCAACAGTCCCTTGGATTGCCGCGCCGCGTCGGCCGCCGGAGTGCCCTCCAGGCAGAACCGCAGCGCGCACGGCGTTCCCGCGACCGGCTGCAGGAAGTACGTGGAGAACGTCGCGCGCCAGCGCGCCCAGTCGGGCAGCAGCCGGATCACCTCGTCGACGAGCGGCAGCGGATCGGTGCCTGCCGCGTACACCACGTGGACCGGCTTCGACTGGTCGCGCAGGAACGAGCTCGCCGCCACGCCTGCCCATCCCGCATCGCCGCACGCGGACTTCCACGCCATGCACTCGGCGGGGCCCGGGTCGGCGGCCTGCGGCGCGCGCACCGGCGACTCGATCCACGCGGGCGCGCCCTTCCACGAGCGCCGGAGGAAGCCACCCTGCGCGATCATCCATGCCGGGCCGGCGGCCGACAGCTCGTCGGGGCCGAGCACCGCGTAGGTGGCGATCTTGTTCGTGCGCGCGGTGTGGTCGGGCGGCGCGGGGCCCACCACCGAGAGCACGTGCGCGATGCCGGCCGCGGTCTCCACGCGCCAGAACGAGAACGCCACCGGCCCGTCGCCGGTGGGTCCCGGCCGGTAGCCGCCGAGCGCCTCCAGGCGCGGCACCAGGGCCGGCGGCAGGCCGCGCGTCATCGCGACGGTGCAGAACCCGCTGGTCCCGGGCCTCAGGCCGCGCTCTGCGGAGGTGTAGACGAGTTCCAGCGCCATGCGGCGTGCTCAGGTGAGTGCAGGGTCCAGTTCCGCCGAGTCGCCCGGGCGGCCGAAGGAGGCATCGCCCTCCCCCTTGTCGCTTGCCACCAGGTGCGTCGACCAGCGGGCCAGCGTGTAGATGAACGGCACGGTCACCCAGCGCGGGCTGATGCGCGCCACGGGCACCTTCAGCAGGCCGCTCGCCGGGTCGAGCTGCGGCGAGGTGCCGATGGCGCTGACGGGGATGAAGATGACGCGCTCGAACGCGTCCTCGGCCGCGGCCACCACCTCGGGGGCCACCTCCACGAGCAGCGAGCGGATGCGCTCGCTGACGCGGTCGACGCGCTTGATGCTCATCTTCCCGAGGCCCGCGCGCTCGCGCGCGTAGGGCGGCGTGCTGATGTCCATCGGCTGCCCTTCCTCGTCGCGCAGGAGCGGCGCCCAGATGTCGCTCTTGGAGAGGATCACGAAGAGCGGCTTCGGGATCCGCTCCTGCGGCGCGAGCCCCGCATGCACGCGCACGCGCCGCGCCATCTCGACGATCAGCTGGTCCTGGCGCGTCGTCTTGGCGCCGGCCGCGAGCTGCGGGTCCCCGCTCACGCCCTGCAGCCGCTGCCGGAAGCGGACGTCCTGCGTGGGGTCGAACACGAACATCAGCACCTGCGCCTTCGCGAGGTGCTGCGTCCCCGGCGCGCGCGCGGTGTCGGCGCCGGGGAAGAAGTGCTCGCCCGCGTTGTCGTAGAGCGTGAAGAGCTGCGTCAGCCGCTCGGGCGCGTGGCCGTTCACGTGGTCACGCGACGGCCGCACCGTGAAGATGAACGGGTGCGCGAGGAGCGTCGCCACGCCGGGGTCGAACTGCACCGAGTTGTACTGCGCGCCCTCGAGCTCGGTCTTGTCGATCGCCACCGACGCGGTCTGGTCCTCGTTGAGGAAGAGCCGCGCCTCGTTGGCCGTGATGGCGCGGTTCATGCCGGGGTCGGTGTCGGTGAAGGCCACCGAGAAGTGCCGCGCGAGGTCCTCGCGCAGCTTCCACATGGCGCTCGACAGGAAGTAGCTCTTGCCGCTCGACGGGCTGCCTGCGAGGCTCATGATCACCATGGGCCGCTCCAGCACCAGCTGCGGCACCTCGAGGTGGCAGTTCGGGCACGCCAGGCGCCGGGTCCTGCTGCCGGCCGGGTCGATCGCCTCGCCCGCGGGCGTGAACCGCGACGGCAGGAAGCGCACCGGGTCCTCCGCCGACAGCAGGCGGTCCCCGAGCAGCTCCGGGTGCGCCGCGACCCACAGCGTCTCGTCGGGACGGAAGCGGTGCCAGCAGTGGGGGCAGACGGCGCTTGCCTTCAGTTTCCTGGTCACGAAGGGTCCTCGCGTGCGGCCTCGGGCGGCACCCGGTCAAAGGTACCCGTTCCACTGGTACGCAGCCTTGGCCCGGCGCGGTTCGCGCCGTACGCTGAATCCGTGCCGCAGGCGCCCGCATCCATGCCCGTCCGGGAACAACCCGTGCCGCGCGCGCGGGCGTCCGCGCATGCCGAGGACCGAGAGACCGTCTGCGAGCCGCGCGAACGCGCATCGGCGATCCTCGCGATGCTTCTTGCGCTCCTCCTGGCGCTGGGGCTCGTGATCGCGGCCATGCTGGCGGGCCGCGCCGGCGGGATGAACGGCGCCGGCGCCGGACGCGCGGGAATCGGCGCGGGTTCGGGAGCCGGCATCGGCGAGGGCAACGGCACGGGCACCGGCACCGAGGGCTCGGGCCCCGGACGCGGCACCGACGGCGAGGGCCGCTTCGCCGACGGCGCCCCGGACAAGGCGCAGCCTCCCGGCGACCCCGACGCGCCCGAGATGGCTGACGCAGAGGGCCGCGAGGATTCGATCGCCGCCGCCGAGGCACCCGAGGTCGAGCCGCCGAAGTTCGGGTTCACGGCCTCGGACGACCCGGTTCCGCCCGCTGCCGCCACCACGCCGTCGAAGGGCGTGCCCGGCGGGCGCCGCACGCGCGGCGCGTCCGGGGCCGCGGGCGGCTCGGGCAGCGAGTTCATGGGCGTCGCCGCGGCGGCCACGGACGTCGTCTACGTCATCGACTTCTCCGGAAGCATGTCGGGAATGCGCCTCGACCACACCAAGCTCGAGCTCAAGCGCAGCATCGAGCGACTGCCCCCGGACGGCTCGTTCCTCGTGATCTTCTTCGACAACTCCGCCACCGTGCAGCCGCCCGGGCGCATGCTGCGCGCCACGCCGTCCAACAAGGCGGCCGCCAAGCGCTGGATCGACTCGCTCCAGGGCGGCGGCGGCACCGACCCGACGCATGCGATGCGGCTTGCGCTCGCGCTGAAGCCCGGCGCCATCTTCCTGATGACCGACGGCCAGTTCGCCAGCCCGGCAACCACCGAGCGCACCATTGCCGCCCTCAATGCCGACAAGCACACCTCGGTCAACACCATCGCGTTCCACGAGCGCGCCACCGAGGAATACCTGAAGGACATCGCGCGCGAAAACCGCGGCGACTACCGTTACGTACCTCCTCCTGGAGTGACCGTGCCCCCATGAGCCTCCTCTCCCGCATCCCCTGGCCGAGCCACCCCGGCGCCTCGTGCGAGGAGCGCGAGCGCAACTCCGCGCTGGCGGCGCTCGTGCTGTGCTTCCTGCTGGCCATCGGGCTGGTGGTGTCGGCGATGCTCCTCGTGCATTCGGATGACCCGGTCGTGGCGGACGCCGACGGCACCACGGGCGCGGGCTACGGCACCGGCAGCGGCTCGGGGCTCGGCGCGGGCGTCGGCCGCGGCAGCGCGCTCTCTGGCGACGGCCCCGGTGCCGGCAAGGCGGGCGAGCGAAGCGGCGCGAGCGGCACGCGCCAGGGCGAAGCGCCCACGGGCCAGCGGCTCGGCACGGTCGCAGAGGCCAACGCGAAGGAAGGCGAGTCGCTCGTCGCCGGCGAGTCGAAGGAGCCGCCTAAGTTCGGCTTCACGCCCAACGACGATCCCGACCCGATCGTGCCGCCACAGACCGCCGTGGCGGTCGGCCGCCCCGACGGCAGCGACGGCGAGGGCCGCGCCGGCGCGGGCGGAGGCGGCGGCAGCCCAGGGTTCATGGGCATCAAGACCGATGCCAGGAGCGTGGTCTACATCCTCGACTTCTCCGCCAGCATGCGCGACCAGGACGACCGCCGCGACGAGGTGCTCAAGCGCGAGCTCACGGCGAGCATCGCGGGGCTCCCGAAGGACGCCCGGTTCCAGGTCGTCCTCTTCGGCGTGGGCCACCGCAACGGCACGCAGATCAACCAGCCCGCGGACAAGAGCAGCATGTTCTGCTACGCAACCACCATGCCGCCGGGCACGATGCTCCCCGCCGACGCGCGCCACCGCGGCGCCGCCGCCGCATGGGTGCAGTCGCGCGAACCGGACCCCGAGGGCGCGAGCGAACCGTGGGGCGCCATGAAGCTGGCGCTGGAACTGCAGCCCGAGGCCATCTTCCTCCTCACCGACGGCGAGTTCCCGCCCGGCGAGCCCGACCGCCTCTCCGCGGAGGTGGCCGCCAACAACACGCCGCAGGGCGTGCAGATCAACACCATTGCCTTCGCGGTGGAGTCGGACATCCCCTCGCTGCAGGCGCTGGCGGCCAACAACAAGGGCACCTACCGGCGCGTCACGCTCAAGCGCTGAGCGTCGCCCGGCCACGCGGGCGCCGGCCGCACGCGCGCGACCGCGGCGCTCACCGCGCCGTGCGCGCGTCCCACACCACCGCGTTCCACGTGTCCTCGAGCCGCTCCTGCATGCCGCTCGCCGGGGACCCGACGCGCTCATCGGCCACCAGGCGCTCGAGCTCCGCGAACGATGCCTCGCCGCGCTCGATCCGCTGCCCCAGCTCGCCGTCCCACGCCGCGTAGCGGCGCCGCAGCGCATCGGCCAGCCGACCGTCCGCGCGCAGTGCCGCCGCCGCCTTCAGCCCGAACGCGAATGCGTCCATCGAGGCGATGTGCCCGTGGAACAGGTCCTCGGGCGACCAGCTCTCGCGCCGCCGCTTGGCGTCGAAGTTCAGCCCGCCGGTCGTGAAGCCGCCCGTGGACAGCACCACCTCCATCACGCGCGTGGCCAGCGAGTAGTCGGTCGGGTACTGGTCCGTGTCCCAGCCGCAGTTGGGCGTGCCCATGTTGGCGTCGATCGACCCGAGCGCGCCGGCCGCCGCGGCCACGCGCAGCTCGTGCTCCATGTCGTGCGCGGCGAGCGTCGCGTGGTTGGTCTCGATGTTCAGCGTGACCTTGCCGAAGAGCCCGTGCTCGCGCAGGAACCCGAGCACCGTGGCCGCGTCGAAGTCGTACTGGTGCACCGAGGGCTCGCGCGGCTTCGGCTCCACGTAGAGCGTTCCCTTGAACCCGAGCTCGGCCTTCCAGTCCACCGCCATCTGCAGCATGCGCGCGAGGTGCCGCAGGTCGCGCGCCATGTCGCGGTTCAGCAGGCTGGAGTAGCCCTCGCGCCCTCCCCAGAACACGTAGCCCTCGCCGCCGAGCCGGTGCGTCACCTCCATCGCGTGCTTCACCTGCGCGCACGCGTGCGCGAAGACGCGCACGTCGGGGCTGGTGGCGGCGCCCGCCATGTAGCGCGGGTGCGCGAAGAGGCACGCGGTGCCCCAGAGCAGCCGCTTGCCGGCCGCATCCGCACGCGCCTTCAGGTGCGCGGCCACGCGGTCGAGCATGGCGTTCGACTCGCGCAGCGTCCCGAGCTCCGGCGCCACGTCGCGGTCATGGAAGCAGAAGCGATCGATCCCGCACTTCTCCAGGAACTCGACGAAGGCATCGACGCGCCGCAGGCAGTTGCCCTCGGAATCGGTGCCGTCGTCCCAGGGCATGGCGGCGGTCGGCATGCCGAACGGGTCGCCCAGCCCGTTGCGCATGGTGTGCCAGTAGCAGGCCGCGAACCGCAGGTGGTCGCGCATGGGCCGTCCGGCCACCACGGCATCCGCGTCGTAGTGCCGGAAGGCGAACGGGTTCCGCGTGGCGGGACCCTCGTAGCGGACGCGGTCGACGAAGGGGAAGGCCTGCTGCATGCGTCTATTCTCCCACGTTGCCACGGGGCGCGACGATGGGCGAGAACATCATCCACAGCCTCCCGTTGGCGCTGGTGATCTGCGGCCTCGCGCTGGCGGTGGCGGCCCTCGGCACCAAGGTGGCCACCCGCGTCGGCATCCCCACGGCCCTCGCCTTCATCGGGGTGGGCATCGTGGTCGACCAGCCGCTGGGGCTCACGGCGCAGATCGGGGGCTTCGAGGGTGCCTACGCCATCGGCAACGTGGCGCTCGCGCTGATCCTGTTCTACGGCGGCCTGAGCACGGAGGTGCGCCGCACCAGGGGCGTCTGGCTGCCTTCCATCACGCTGGCCACCGTGGGCGTGGTGGCCGTGAGCGTCCTCACGGGGCTCGTGGTCTGTTGGCTCTTTCCGGCCGTGCCCTGGTACGCGGCGCTCATGGTGGGCGCGGTGCTCGGCTCCACCGATGCCGCCAGCGTGCTGCAGATCCTCGGCCGCGAGCGCATCGCCGGGCGCGTGCGCGAGACCGTGGAACTCGAGAGCGGCCTCAACGACCCGATGGCCTTCGTGCTGGTGGCGGCGTTCGCGGCCATGGCCATGGGCCAGCCGTTCGACCCGTGGACCGTGCCGCTCGTGGCGTGGCAGCTCGTGGCCGGCGCCGGCATCGGGCTCGTGATCGGCTGGATCAGCGACCTCGCGCTGGCGGCATTCGAGGAGGACGCACCGGAGATCTACCCGGTCATCACCATCGCCCTGGCGCTCCTCTCCTACGGCGTGGCGCACCTGGCGCACGCGAGCGGGCTGCTGGCGGTGTTCATGACCGCGCTCGCGCTCGGCAACAGCGCGGACCTGCCGTTCCGGAGCACCATCGTCCGCTTCCACGCGTCGCTTGCCTACCTCGCGCAGATCGTGATGTTCTTAATGCTCGGCGTGCTGGTGGACCTCGACGTGGTGCTTGCCCCGCGTGTCATGGTGGGCGGCGTGGTGGTGGCGCTCGCGCTTGCGTTCGTGTGCCGGCCCGTGGTCACCACGGCCATCCTGCTGCCGCTGGGGTACTCGGCGCGCGAGACCGCTGCCATCAGCTGGCTCGGGCTGCGCGGCGCCGTGCCCATCATCCTCATGACCATCCCGCTCCTCATGGCCAGGACCGTGGAGCGCGCCGAGCGGCTGCAGGAGGCGTTCGGGCTGGTCTTCGTGTGCGTGATCGTCGGCAGCATCATCCCGGGCTCGACCGTCCGCTGGACCCTCCGTCTGCTGCGCCTGCGGCTGCCGCCCGCGCCGCGGCCGAGCGCCATGATCGACATGGTCACCAAGACCCCGCTCGACACGCAGATGCTCATTGTGGTGGTGCAGCCGGGCGCGCCGATCGAGGGCAAGGCCCTCGCCGAGGCCCGCATCCCGGGCGACATCACGGTGGCGCTCCTGGTGCGCGGCGCACGCACGCAGCGGGTCCGCGGCGACACGCGCTTCGAGGCCGGCGACGAGGTGGCCATCAGCCTGCCGGAACGGCTGATCCCCATCGCGCGGCGGCTCTTCGGCGAGGAGCACTGAGGCACGCGCGCGGCACGCCGGCGCAACGAAGCCACGCGCCGCGCCGGGCACTGCGCCGCGCCGGGCACTACGCCGCCGGGCATCGCGCCGCCGGGCATCGCGCCGCCGGGCGCCCCGCCTCACGCGCGGCGGCTGACGTCCATCACCAGGATGAGGTTGAGCAGGCCGCCGAGGGCGATGAAGAGCGTGCCGAACTCGTTGGCGGCACCCAGTCCCTTCAGGCTTGACACCGTGAACCGCCCGGGAAGCGGTCGCCCCGTCGGGTCGGTCGGGGCCGGCGCCGGAAGCAGTTCGCCCACCTTCCCCTTCTTCACCACGTGCTGGTTCAGCAGGTCCGCGCCCACCGCGATGGGGCCGTTGGCGCTCTGCGCGATGAACCACGGTGCGTCCTCGACGCTGTCCACGGCGTCCACCCCGCCCACCGCCAGGCCCGTGAGGAACATGCCGAGCACCGCGGCCATGGCCAGCAGCCCGCGCTTGCGCTCGCCCATCGACAGGTGCCCAAGCCCCGGGAACAGGAACGCAAGCAGCGCCGGCTTCACGCCCTCGCCCGTGGCGCCGAGCACCACCGACACCAGCGCCCACAGCCCGAACAGCATCCACAGGGTCGGCAGCGTCGACACGGACGGGCCCGCGGCGGCCTGCGCAAGCACCGCGCCACCGCGCACTGACGCGGAGTGGTGCCTCGCAGCGGGCGCGAGCGTCGCCGTGGGTGCGCGCGCTGCCGAGGACGCGGGCTTCGCCGCGGGCGCGGGCGCCGCTCCAGGCGCGGGCGCGGCCCCGGGCGCCACGGCGCCGGAGGCGGGCGTCGCCGCGGCATCCGGCGACTTCAGCGCCCAGTCGATCCCGCCGCGCAGGTGCTCGAGGAACAGGGGCTCCGAGAAGCTCTCGCGCGTGTGGCCGCCGGCCGTGTACCAGGCGCGCCCGCCGTCGAACTCGTGACACCAGGCGATCGGGTGGTCCGCGCCCATCGACGCCTTCTCGGGGTCGTAGGTGCGCTCGTCGAGCGTCGCCAGCACGTGCACTCCCGACCGCGGGTTCTGCCGGAACGCGTACCACTCGTCGAAGCGCTTCCACTCCGCCGGCAGCATGCGCGTGGAGCGGTGCGCGCGGTCCTCGACGCGCACGACGGCTTCCTGGTTTCGCGGGTGCCCCAGGAACCACGCGCCCGCGAGGCGCCCGTACCACGGCCAGTCGTACTCGGTGTCGGTGGCCGCATGGATCCCGACCCATGCGCCGCCGCCCCGGATGTACCCCTCGAACGCCGCCTGCTGCGCGCCATCGAGCACGTCCCCGGTGGTGGAGAGGAAGACCACGGCGCCGTAGCGCTTCAGGTTGTCGGGAGTGAAGGTCGAGGCATCCTCCGTGGCGTCCAGTTCCCAGCGCCCCTCGGCAAGCTTCGCGAGCGCGGTGATGCCGTCCGGGATCGATACATGCCGGAAGCCCTTCGTCCTGCTGAAGACCAGCACGCGCGGCCGTGCGCCCGCCGCGCCGGCCGAACCGGCGCCGGATGCGCCCCCGGCCGCCGCCTGCGCCGCCGCGCGGCCGCCGAACGCGAGCACCGCGCACATCGCGAGCGCCATGGACACCGCGGCAAGGAGGCGAACCGGTCGAGGCACCGCGCAGCGCGAACCATGCATGCGGGCCATGCTAGCGGTGGCGCACGCAGCCCCCGGTGCGCCGCCGCGTGGCGCGTCCCGCATGCGCAGCGCGCTCGCGCCACGGCCGCGCGCGCCCGCGCACGGATACACTCGGGCCATGGCCGACGCACCGAAGCCGAACGACCCCTCCCCGCCGTCCGGTGACCCGCGCTGGAGCGAGGTGGTCGACCGCCGCACGGGCATCGACCGCCGCAACATCGAGGGCGCCGTCAGCCCCACCAACCTCGAGCGCCGCCGCGGCCCCGGCCGCCGCCTCACGGACTTCGTGAAGACCGCCGAGGAGGGCGAGATGAACAGGGAGCAGTACCTGTTCCTCATGGCCATCGACGCCTTCAAGCGGGTCAACCACAAGACGTTCCCGTCGTGGACCGACGTGCTGGAGATCATCCGCAAGCTCGGCTACCGCAAGACCATGCCCACGGAGCTCAACCTGGGCCCCCGCGCCGCCGACTGGACGGAGAAGCCCGACGCCCCCAGCAACGTGCACAAGCTGGCCGAACGCCGCGAGGAGTGACGGCGCGGAACATGCCACCCAAGGCGAACGACGCGCGCCGATCGGCGCGCGTCGTTCGTTCGGGATCCAGTCGCACGGGCGCGTTGGTGCGGCTCCGACCGCCGCCGCGCACCGTCACTTCCGGTTCTTGAAGAAGTCCGAGTTGATCTGGATGTACTGCTTCCACTCCGACGGGAGGTCTTCCTGCGGGTAGATGGCATGGACCGGGCACTCGTCGACGCACAGTCCGCAGTCGATGCAGGTGTCCGGGTCGATGTAGAGCTGCTTGGCCTCGGCGTGGTCGGTTTCGCTCTTGCCCGGGTGGATGCAGTCCACGGGGCAGACCTCGACGCAGGCCGCGTCCTTCGTTCCGATGCAGGGTTCAGCGATGATGTGAGCCATGGCGTTGGGGGCGGAATCGTAGCGGGCGGGGGCGGCCGTTGGCCGGGGCGCGCCGGGGCAATCGCGCAGAACCCCGCGTGGGGCACCGGAAACCTGCAAAAAACCAACAGGGCCGGCGCTCGGCCGGCCCTGCTGGTGTTGTCCGGTCGAGCAGAATTACTTGCTCTTCTTCTTCGCGGTCTTCTTGGCGGCCTTCTTGGCAGCCTTCTTCTTCTTGGCCATGGTCTGGCTCCCTTGTGTTACGCGTAGGGGTCGGAGTGATCAGAGGCCCGCGTAACTCGGCCTCTGTTCGAGCGACATTAGTACCTTTATCGGCACAGCCTGTGAAGGGGGTTGAGGAGAATTTTCCCAAGATTTCTTCCGCACCCCCCTTGTCGCTCGGACGCATCGCGCTACAGCGCTGCCTGAATCGCGCGCGAATGCGCGGATCAGGCGGCAAATCACGGGCAGTTCGCATCGGCCGCGCCGACAATGCGCGCATGACCACCGCCCGCACCGAAGGCGCCGACACTGCCGGACGGACCGCCGCCGCCACGCTCCGCATCGTGCTGCACGGTGCCGAAGGGCGCATGGGCCAGCGCATCGCCGCGTGCATCCCGGCCGACGCGGGATCGCACCTCGTGCGCGCCCTCGACCGCGGCGACGACCACGGCCTGCGCCCCGGCGATGCCGACTGCATCATCGACTTCTCGAGCGACGAGGGTGCCGCTCACGCCGCAGCCCTGGCATCCGAGCTGCGCTGCGCGCTCCTCGTGGGCACCACCGGCCTCTCGCAGGCATCGCTCGACGCCATCGCGCGCGCGGCGGCCATGGGCATCCCCGCAATGGTCGCGCCCAACACCTCGCTCGGCGTGGCCGTGGCCCGTCGCCTGGTGGCCGAGGCCGCAAGGCTGCTTCCCGGGTTCGACGTCGACCTCGTCGAGACCCACCATGCGCGCAAGGTGGATGCCCCCAGCGGCACCGCGCGCAGCCTGGCGGAGGCGGTCGGCCGCGGGCGCGGAAAGCCCTTGGAAACAAGCCGAATCCACGCCATCCGCGCCGGCGACGTGATCGGCGAGCACGCGGTGACCTGGTCGGGGCCCGGCGAGCGCGTCACCATCGCGCACGCCGCCACCAGCCGCGACCTCTTCGCGCTCGGCGCCCTGCGCATGGCGCGCTGGCTGGTGACGCAGCCTGCCGGCATGCGCACGCCCGACGAGTGGTTCGCGCACTTCAGCCGCTGAGCGCCAAGTAGGCTTGCCCGAATGCCCACCGACCTCCTGCGCTGGTTCACGCTCGGCTGCGGCGCACGGCTGGCCGTGGAGCGCATGCCCGGCACCCGCAGCGCGGCGGCCGCCGTCATGCTGCCGGTGGGCACCGCCGGCGACCCGGATGGCGATGCCGGCGAGGGCGAGTCGACCGTGCTGGCGGAACTCATCCTGCGCGGCGCGGGCGGCATCTCCAGCCGCGACTACTCCGATGCCTTCGACGCCCTCGGCGCGCAGCGCCACGGCGCGGCCGCCGTGCACCACCTGTCGCTCTCCACGCTCTGCATGGGCGAACGCCTGCCGGAGGCACTGCGCCTGCTCTCGCTCGCCGTGCTGCGCCCCAACCTCGATCCCGACGGGCTCGACGCCGTGCGCGCCATCGCGCTGCAGTCGCTCGCGGGCCTGAAGGACGAGCCGCAGCACCTTGCCGGGGTCGCGCTGCGCCGGCGCGCCATGCCCGCCCCGTTCAACCGCAGCGGCTACGGCACCGAGGTGGGGCTCAACGCCCTCACCGCCGAGGGCATCCGCGCCGCGTGGCACCGTCGGGCGCGGCCGGACGGGACGGTGATCGGGATCGCCGGCGACGTGCACCCGGAACGGGTGCGCGACCTCCTCGAGCGCCTGTTCGAGGGCTGGTCCGGGACCTCCGAGGAGCCCCGGGAGACGGCTGCCGCGGAGCGCGGCCGGCACCTCGTCCGGATCGACACCCAGCAGACGCACATCGCCATCGGCCTCGATGCGCCCCCCGACGGCGGGCCGGACAGCTACGCGCACCGCGTGGCCATCCGCGTCCTCGGCGGCGCCACCAGCAGCCGGCTCTTCACCGAGGTCCGCGAGAAGCGCGGCCTCTGCTACTCGGTGGGTGCCAGCAGCGCCCTCGGCCGCGACCGCGGCCTGGTGCAGATCTATGCCGGCAGCACCCACGAGCGGGCCCCGCGCACGCTCGAGTGCATCCTGCAGGAACTGGAGCGCTTCGAGCGCGGCATCTCCGAGGACGAGTTCCGCGACGCGCTCGTGGGCGCCAAGGCAGGCCTGGTGATGAGCGGCGAGAGCTCGAGCGCGCGCGCCGCGGCCATCGCATCGCAGCTCTGGCGCATCGGCCGCCCCATGGACCTCGCCGAGAGCGCCGCCGAGTTCGAGCGGCTCACGCTGAGCGGAGTGAACGACTCCATCGCCCGCGACATGGGCGCGGCATGGCGCAGCGCCCGCACGCAGGTGACGGTGGCCCCCGACGAGATCCGGTGAACGCCGCGTGCGCGCACGCCGCCCCCGCGGCGCGCCGTCAGCCGACCGCCATGACCACGGTGTACTGGTCGAGGTTCAGCACCACCACCTCGCCGTCGTCCTTGCGGATCTCCAGGCGGTCGAGCCAGAGCTTGTCGTGCAGCCCATGCGCGAACCAGCTGCCGGTCTTGGACTGCCGGTAGCGGAGGACGGTGCCCTCCACGGTCGTGGTGTCCACGCGGCGCACGGCGGGCAGCTGCTGCGTGACCTGGACGCGGGTGCCGGGGGCAAGGGCAAGGGTCTCGATCGACATGGGGCCCGGCAGTATAGGAATCAGCCCGCGCCGGCCGCAGCCGCCGGTCCCCGCCCGGGCCGCCACTGGCTGACGAGCACGCCCGCGAACATCAGCGCGCAACCCAGCACCTTCCAGCGCGTGAACGGCGCGCCCAGGTTGTCCCACCCGAGCGCCGGGCAGACGGCCTCGGCAAGGGCCGCCACCACGCCCTCCAGGCTCAGGAGGATCGCCGCGTGCGCCGGTGGCGCGCTTCCCTGCGCCACCGTCTGCAGCGTGAAGGCAATGCACGTGGAGAGGAGCGTCGCGAAGAGGAGCGGGCCGGCCACGTCCCGAAGCGCGCCCATGGTGATGGCCTCGCGCGCGCCCCACTCGTTGCCCGCCGCGAATGCGGCCAGGAGCTGCGACACGAGGAGCGCTGAGAGGCCAGTCACCGCGAACTGCACCACGCTGATGACGAACGCGTCCGCCTCGCGCGCGGCCCACCCGATCACCTGCACGTGGAAGCTCCACGCCAGCGCGCAGCCGAGCACCCACAGGTCGCCGGTGTTGATCGCCACGGCGCCGCCCTGAGGGTCGAAGAGGCTCAGGAAGTAGAGCCCCGCCACCGCGAGCACCGCGCCGGACCACACCTGCCACCCCACCCGCTGGCCGGCGAAGAGGCCCAGCATCGGCACGATGATCACGTACAGCCCGGTGATGAACCCGGCGTTGCTCGGGCTGGTCTGGTGCATCCCGACCTGCTGCAGCGAGCTGCCGAAGGTCATGGCCACGCCCGCGAGCAGCCCGCCCACGATCGACTCGCGGCGCACGCGCGCCGAGGCGATGCGGCGGAACCGGACGAGCGCGAAGGGCAGCAGGATCAGCGCCCCCAGCGTGAAGCGCACCCCGTTGAAGGCCACCGGCCCCATGTGCTCGGTGGCCAGCTTCTGCGCGATGAAGGTGGTGCCCCAGATCAGCGCCGCGGTCAGGAGGATCGCGTCCGCGGCCACGGTCCCCAGCGGCCGGCGCGCGGGCGCCTCCGGGCCGGGGGTCACTTCGCGGTCTCCGGCCACCGGACCTCGCGCGATGCGGTCATGCGCGCACCGTCGACGCCGTCGAAGGTGGCCTGCACCACCAGCGTGCGGCCCGGGGGCGGCTCCACGGAGAGCGGCAGCCGGAACGAATACGTCTCGGTGACCGAATCCCAGGCCCTGGCATGCCCGCCGACGCCCGCAAGGTCCGCGGACTGGCGTCCCACCTCGTTGCCGTCGAAGAGCACCGTGATCCGCAGCTCGCCGAGCGCCTTGGTCTCGTCGCGCTCGCTGTCGAAGAACTCGATGCGCACGTCGAGCGATGCGGGGCGGTCGCCCGCCCGGCGCAGCGGGGTGGTGAGCGCGCTCACCTCCATGCGCTCCGCGCGCCAGCGCCACGTGGCGCCGGCACCCGCGGTGGCCACGTCCCGGCCTGCGCGATCGGTGCAGCCCGCGGCCGTGAACGCGGCCATAAACACCGCCGCCGCGAGGGCGCGGCGCGCGGGGCGGGGCATGCTGCGGACGGGTGCGTTCACGGCGACGGCAAGATAGCCGGGAGTACACTTTGCCCATGCGGAACATCGCCGTCACCTCCGGACTGCTCGCGTTCGCACTCCTCGGCTGCGCTGCCGATGGAACGGCCACCGAAGGCGCCGCGCCCGCGTTGCCCGCGCAGGTGCCTGCCGCGGCGCCCGCCGACGGCGGCGCACCGCAGGCCGCGGCGCTGCCGCCCACCAAGCGGGCGCCCGCCCGCGACGGCAAGGCGCACCGCTGGGAACTGCGCGCGTTCAAGGACAGCCACGTCGAGGTGTGGATGGACGGCGAGCGCGTGCCGGACGCGCGCATCGTCCGCGAGGGCAACCTGGTCGCGGTGGTGGACGATGCCGGCACCGTCATCGAGCGCCTCGACATGCCGCCGAACTGGACGCCGGCGCACGGCACGCCCGATGCGCCCGGCACCTACCGCACCGTGGACGGCACCGTCCTCGTGCCGCCGGCCACCATGCTCGGCGGGCGGCTCGAGCCGGTGTCTCCGGCCGCGCTGGCGCACCTGCATGCGGCGCACACCGCCGCCGACGGATCGCAGTGCACGTCGGTGGCGAGCGTCATCCCGGGACTCCCCATGGACAAGGCCGGCGTGCGCGCGCACGACGTGATCGTGGCCGTGAACGGCTCGGCCGATGCATCGCCCGCCGCGGTACGGGCCGTCGTGCGCGCAGCCAAGCCGGGTGACACCGTCACCTTCGCCCTCGTGCGCGCCGGCGAGCGCCGCGAGGCCTCGGTCACGCTTGCCGCATGGGACCCGAAGCACATGGTCAACCCGCTCGGCCGCGAGGATCCCGTTCCGCCGGCGATGGCCGCAGGCACGGCCCCGCCCGCGCAGCCCGGAGTACCGGCAGCGGCCCCCGTCGACGCGCAGGCCGCCGAGCTGAAGGAGCAGGTGGCCAAGCTGAAGGCCCAGGTCGCCGAACTCGACCGCCAGCTGCAGGCCGAGGACGCCGTCCGCCGCGCCGTCCGCCCCCAGCCCGCGCCGCAGCCCTCCGCGAAGTAGCCGAAATCCGTCCCTGGTTACTTTGGTACCAGTTTCGGGGTACCAGTTTCGGGCTACCAGTTTCGGGCTACCAGTTTCGGGCTACCAGTTTCGGGCTACCAGTTTCGGGCTACCAATCTCGGGCAACCGCTCCCGCGCGAGGAACGCACACGCGAACCCCGGCGATGCCCATGCCAACCCCGGCGACGCACGAGTAAAACCGTCGGCGTCCATGCGAACCCGTGACGCACGAGCGAAACCGTCGGCGTCCATGCGATACCGGGAGCGTCCATGCGCGCCCGACCCGGTTTATCCGCCCTTTCGGCACCCCCGGCACCCCGCTAGACTGCGCGGTTCACCCTTGGGGAATGGTGTAACGGTAGCACAAGTGACTCTGACTCACTTTGTCTAGGTTCGAATCCTAGTTCCCCAGTTCGTCCGTCCGCGCCCGGCCCCGCGCCGGGCGTGTTCGCCTTTGCGCTCCGGCTGGTGCGGCTGCCCACGCCGCGATGCCGAGGCGCTCAGAACATCACCTGGATCTGCGCGAGCACGGAGAAGTTGTCCGCCAGGCCGGAGACGCCCGTGCCCGTGAGCGAGGGCGCCGGAGCGCCGACCGTCTCGCCGCCGAGCGGCAGGATCCCCATCACCGTGACCTTCGGCTTGTGCGAGGGATCGAGGTACCAGTTGCCGCCGGCCTGCACGAACCACTCGGGGTCACCGCCGCGGCCCCGCGAGCGAGCGCCGAGGGCGCGGTGCGCGACCAACGCGGGCGCGGTGCGCGGCGGCGGCCCGCGCGAATCACGCAGGCTGCGGCTCGGCCTTCGCGCCCGCGCGCACGGCGAACGTGAAGGACTTGCCCGCATGGTCCACGCTGACGATGCTGCCCGGCGGGCACTCGCCGCCGAGGATCTTCTCGGCCAGCGGGTTCTCCAGCCGCTGCTGCACCACGCGCTTCAGCGGGCGCGCGCCGAACTGCGGGTCGTAGCCCTCGTCCGCCAGCGCGTCCACGGCCTTCGGCGTGAGCTCGAGCGACAGCTTGCGGTCCGCCAGGCGCCGGCGCAGGTTGGCAAGCTGGATGTCGACGATGCCGGCGAGGTCCTTGCGCGTGAGCTGGTGGAAGATCACCGTCTCGTCGATGCGGTTGATGAGCTCCGGGCGCAGGTGCTTCTTCAGCTCGCTGCGCACGTGCGCCTCGATCATCTCGTCGGGCTGGCCCTTCTCGCTCATGTCGATGATGGCGTGGCTCCCGATGTTGGACGTCATCACGATGATGGTGTTCGTGAAGTCCACGGTGCGGCCCTGGCCGTCGGTGAGGCGGCCGTCGTCGAGCACCTGCAGCAGCACGTTGCTCACGTCGGGGTGCGCCTTCTCGAACTCGTCGAAGAGCACCACGCAGTAGGGCCGGCGGCGCACCGCCTCGGTGAGGCGGCCGCCCTCCTCGTAGCCCACGTAGCCCGGAGGCGCGCCGATGAGCCGCGCCACGGAGTGCTGCTCCATGAACTCGCTCATGTCGATGCGCACCATCGCCTCCTGCGTGTCGAAGAGGTACTCGGCGAGCGCCTTGCAGAGCTCGGTCTTGCCCACGCCCGTCGGCCCCAGGAACAGGAAGCTGCCGATCGGCCGGTTCGGCTCGCCCAGCCCGGCGCGGTTGCGGCGGACGGCCTCGGCGACGGCCTCCACGGCCTCGGGCTGCCCGACCACGCGCTTGTGCAGGTCGTCCTCGATGTGGAGCAGCTTCTGCCGCTCGCTCTCGACCAGCTTGCTGACGGGGATGCCGGTCCAGCGGCTCACCACCGCGGCGATGGCCTCGGCGTCGACATCCTCCTTCACCAGCGTGTCGCCCGTGGCCAGGCGCTTCTGCAGGTTGGCCTGCGCGGCGCGCTGCTGCGCCTCAAGCTCCTTGATCTCGCCGTGCAGGATGCGCGCTGCGCGCTCGAAGTTGCCGGCGCGCTGCGCCTGCTCGGCCTCGGTCTTCCGTGCCTCGATCTGCTTGGCCGCGTTGGCCACCAGGTCGAGGTCCTTCTTCTCGGCCTGCCACTGCGCGGTCAGCCGGCGGTCCTCCTCCTTCAGTTCGGCGATCTCCCTCTCCGCGCGCTGCAGGCGGTCCTTGCTGTCGGGGTCCTTCTCGATCTTCAGCGCCTCGCGCTCCACCTCGAGCTGCACAAGCCGGCGGCGCACCTTGTCGAGCACCGTCGGCATGCTGTCGTTCTCGATGCGCAGGCGGCTCGCCGCCTCGTCGACGAGGTCGATCGCCTTGTCCGGCAGGAAGCGGTCGCTGATGTAGCGGTGGCTCATCTGCGCGGCCGCCACCAGCGCGCCGTCCTGGATGCGCACGTCGTGGTGCGTCTCGTAGCGCGGCTTCAGCCCGCGGAGGATGGCGATGGTGTCGAGCACGCTCGGCTCGCCCACGTACACCGGCTGGAAGCGCCGCTCGAAGGCCGGGTCCTTCTCGATGTGCTGGCGATACTCGTCGAGCGTGGTGGCGCCGATGGTGCGAAGCTCGCCGCGGCTGAGGGCGGGCTTGAGCAGCTGGCCCGCACCGGGGCTGCCGGTGTTGGCGCCCGCGCTCACCACGGTGTGGATCTCGTCGATGAACAGGATGATGCGGCCGTCCGAGGCGCTGACCTCGCGGATCACGGCCTTCAGGCGCTCCTCGAACTCACCCTGGAACTTGGCGCCGGCGAGCATCTGCCCGACGTCGAGCGCCACGATGCGGACGCCCTTCATCTGCTCGGGGCAGTCGCCGTTGACGATGCGCTGCGCGAGGCCCTCGACGACGGCGGTCTTGCCCACGCCGGGCTCGCCGATCAGCACGGGGTTGTTCTTGGTGCGGCGGCTCAGCACCTGCATGCAGCGGCGGATCTCCTCGTCGCGGCCGATGACGGGGTCGAGCTTGCCCGACTGCGCCTTCTCGGTGAGGTCGATGCCGTACTTCCTCAGGGCTTCCATCGTGTTCTCTGCGTTGGGGTCGTTCACGTTCTTCACTCCGCTTGCGGCGCGGATCTCCTCGATGGCGGTGCGCAGCTTCCGTTCGTCGGCGCCGACGGCCGAAAGTACCTGCTTCGCGGGCCCCTGCGCGGCGACCAGCGCAAGGAGCAGGTGCTCGACGGTCACGAACCCGTCCTTCATGTCCCTGGCGATCCGCTCGGCGTCGCCGAGGACCTGCATCAGCGCCTGCCCGGGCCGCGGCTGCGCGCCGCTGACGGTGGGCTGCCGCTTCAGCTCCGCGGATGCCACGTCCGCGATGCGGCGGGCATCGAGCCCTGCGCGCTCGAGCACGCTGCCGGCGGGACCGCGCGCGTCGGCGGCGAGCGACGACAGCAGGTGGAGCGGCGAATGCTCCGCGTGGCCGGAGGTGCTCGCGAGCGCCTGGCCCGCCTGCAGCGCCTGCTGCGCGGCGTGGGTGAAGGAGTCGGGGAATGGCATGCGGGAGAGATGCGGGCAAACGGCGTGCCGGGGCATGGCCCGGAAATCCGCGCGATTGCGCACTGCATGCCCGTCCCATGCGCCCGGGCGGCACCGCGTCCGGCGTGCGGGTGCCGTTCAGGCAGTCGGCCGCCACGCCTCCGCGGGGAAGCCGGGCGGCACGAGGTCCGGCCGGCCCTGGATCCACGCCGCAAGCCACTCGAGCCCATCGATCAGGCGCGGGCCGGGGCGGTTGAACATCTGGTTGCCGTCCACCAGCATCACCGAGCGCGGCGTGCGGCCGGCGGCCAGGTCGCCGCGGGCGGTGCGCACGGCAGGCAATTCGTTCCACCACGGCCGGCGCTCGAGCGACCGCATCGACTCGCGCACGGCGGCGAGCGGCAGTCCGCAGGGGGCGACGGCCACCAAGGCGGGCGCGCTCGCGACGATCTCGTCGGGCGTGGCGACGCGGCTCTTCGCGCCGGCCGCGTTCAGCGGGTGCGCGCCGCCCGCAAGCGCGATGAGCTCCGGCGTCCAGTGCCCGCCCACGAACGGCGGGTCGGTCCACTCCAGGAACAGCACGCCCGGGCCGTCCGTGAAGGGGGTGCCCTGCTCCGCGGCGGTCCAGAGCCGGTCACGCAGCTGCGTGGCCGCCGCCTGCGCCGCGGCCGCACGGCCCACCGCCTCGCCCACCGCCAACAGGTCGTCGAGCACCTGCCACACCGTGGTCGGGTTGAGGTTGACGATGCGCGGGCGGTTCGCGAGCGTCGCCGCGACGCGCTGCACGCTGCGAAGGTCGATGCTGCACACCTCGCACAGGTCCTGCGTCAGGATGACGTCGGGCGCGAGGGCGCGCAGCAGTTCCTCGTCGATCCGGTAGAGCGACTCGCCGCTTGCAAGCGATGCCCGCACCGCCGCATCGATCGCGGCCTCGTCGACGGCGGCAGGGGCGCCCGCGGCGGCGGTGTGCGCGATGCGCGCGGACGTCAGCACCGGCGCGGCAAGCGCCGCGGGCGGGAAGTCGCACTCGTGGCTTCGCCCGACCAGCAGGTCGCCGCCCCCGGCCGCGAAGAGCAGCTCGGTGGCGGATGGCAGAAGGCTGACGACGCGCATGCCGTGACTGTAGCGGGACGCGCGGCATGCGCACGCCTCGGCGTCACTCGACGGTCACGCTCTTGGCGAGGTTGCGCGGCTTGTCCACGTCCTTGCCGCGCAGCACGGCGGCGTGGTACGCGAGGAGCTGCAGCGGCACCACGGTCACGAGCGGCTGGAGCATCTCGGTGACGTCGGGCACGTAGAAGACGTCCTCGGCCATGCTCCTGATGTGCTCGTCGCCCTCGGTGGCCACCGCGATGACGTGCCCGCCGCGGCTGCGCACCTCCTGGATGTTGGAGAGCACCTTCTCGTACTGGCTGTTGCGCGTGGCCACGAACACGCACGGCATGCCCTTGTCGATCAGCGCGATGGGTCCGTGCTTCATCTCGGCGCTGGGCATGCCCTCGGCGTGGATGTAGCTGATCTCCTTCAGCTTGAGTGCGCCCTCGAGCGCCACCGGGTAGTTCACGCCGCGGCCGAGGAACAGCCAGTTCTCGCGCTCGACGTACTTCTCGGTGGACGCCCGGACC
>VGXR01000043.1 GCA_016873255.1 Planctomycetota bacterium | reverse complement strand
CGCATTGCCACCGCCCGCAGGAGCAGGAGCGGCCGGCTTCGCGGGCGCGATGCCCTTCGACTCGAGCTTCTTGCGCAGGTCGCCGAAGTAGCGCTTGTGCACCTCTCGCAGGTGCGCGGGCACCGGGTCGTCGTCGGTGCCGCGCTCGTAGCCGGGCGCGATGCGGTCGGCGACCTGCTGCAGCGCCACGCGGCTCTCGCCGCGCGGCGACTCGCCGGCCACCAGTTGCTGGGCGATGACATCGCCCTCCTGGCGCTGGCCCTTCTGCTTCTGGAACTTGGTGCCGAACGCGGTCTCGCGCTGCTGGCGATCGCCGCCCTCGGCCTGGCCGCGCCCGCCGGAATTCCCCGACTTCTGGCCGCTCGAGCCCTCGCGCTGGCTGTCAGCCTCGGCGCTCGCCTGCAGCGCGCTGTCGGCCTCGCTCTCGCTCATGCTGCCCTGGCACTGCGAGTTGGCGTTCTCGCTGGCCATCGCCATCTGCCGCTCAGTCTCGGCCTCGTCGAGCATCTTCGACATCGCGGAGTCGCCGCCCTCCTGACCGTCCTTCGACTGCTGCCCGTCCTGCGACCGCTGGCCCTGCTGGCCCTGCTGCGCGGCTGAGGGATTCTTGCACTGCTTGCACATGCGGGACATCTCCTGGCTCATCTTGGCCAGCTTGTCCTGCGCGCCCTGCATCGACTGGGACATCTGCTGCAGCGCCTGCTTCTGCGACTCGTTGAGCTGCTTGGACTGCGCGATCGCCTGCTGCAGCGCGGATGGGTTGCTCGCCAGCGCGGGGTCCATGCCGGCGCTCTTCAGGGCCTCCGCGAGCTTCGACGGGTCCTTGGAGAGCGACTCAAGCTGCTTGGCCGTCTCCTCGAGGCTCTTGGCGAGCTTGTCGCGCTCCTCCTGGGAGAGGTTGCTGCCCTCCTTGGCCGCATCCTGGAGCTTCGAGAGCGCGTCCTTGGCCGCGGCGAAGTCGCCCTGCTTGAGGGCCTCGGCGAGCTTGCGCACCGAGTCGTCGTCCTTCGGAAGGTCAAGCTTGGCAAGCGCGTCGCGCAGTTCGCGGCCCTCGCGGGATTCCTTGCTGCCGGAGACCTCGGAGAGCCGCTCCTGCAGCTCCGCGAGCCGCTTCAGGCTCTCTCGCGCGCTGTCCTCGGGACTTCGCACGGGCCCGCGCACGCCCTCGTCGAGCGTCTTCTTGGCCTGCGCAAGCTCGGCATCGAGCCGTGCCGCGAGCTGCTCGTTCTGCTCGATCTGCTTCACCACGTCCTCGAGGCGCTGCTCCTCGTTGGTCTTCGGGCGCTCCGCGCCGGCGGCCGCGGCGGCCGTGGCCGCGGCAGGTTCCGCGCGCTCGAGCTGGGGCACCGCAAGCCACGCCAGCACCAGCGCGCAGAGCGCCGCAGGCACCGGCCACCATCGCGCGGGAAGCTCCACCGGATAGGCAGCGCGCGCACGCGCCGCAAGCCCCGGGTCCGAGGCCCAGCGCATCGCGTCCGCCATGGCGGCGCGCGCGAACGGGTCCGACGGCGTCGCCGGGTCCGACTCGAGCGCAAGCGCCGTGGCAAGCCGCTCGCCCGAGCCGACGCGGCCATCGAGCTCGATGGCCACCTGCGCATCGCTGCGCCGGCGGCCCTGCACCATGAACCACGCGATGCCGCAGGCGATCCCCGACGCAAGGGCAGCAGCCGCCGCCGTCCACGCGATGCTGCGGCTGGGCACGCCGATCCCGGCGCTGAACCCGAGGAGCCGGCGCTCGAGGAGCACGAGCACGACCACCCCGAGCGCAAACGACACCAGCAGCCACGCCTCGCCGACCCATGCGGCAAGGGTCTCGCGGCGGCGAGCCATCGTGACGAGCGACCGGATCCGTTCCATGCGCGCGGTCCTCCTGCTGGAGAGAGTCTATTCGGCGGGCACCGCGCCCACGAAGGCCTTCGCTCCAACGCGGCAAATTGCGCGCCGTGGCGTCCGTATCATTCCCAGCGCCATGCCAACCCCCCGCGCCGCCCTGGCACTCCTTGCCCTTGCCGTCGCCATCCCCGCCGCACCCGCCGCCGCGCAGGGCGCCCCCACGCCGCCGGCGCAGTCGGGCGACTCGATCAGCGGGCTCCGCCAGGAAGTCGAGCGGCTCACGCAGGAACTCAAGCGCAAGCAGGCCGAGCTGGACGCCGCACTCGCACGCATCAAGGCGCTGGAGACGAAGTCCGCGGCCGCCCCGGGCGCTCCCGCGACGCCCGCGCCCGATGCGCCCGCCGCGCCGGTCCCCGCGCCGGTGCCGGCAGACCCCGCCATCGGACCCGGCGGCCTGCTCGCCACCTTCCAGGCCGAGTACCTCGCGGCGTTCCGGGACGTGCCGGACGGATCGGACACCCAGGAGCTCAACCTCCACCTGCGAGCCCTCGAGGCGTGGTGTGCCAAGGGCAACCGGGACGCGATCAAGCGCCACACGTGGACGGGGCAGATCGATGCCTCCACCTTCTCGGTCAACGGACGCAACTGCTCGTTCGCGGCGGTCTTCCGCAACGGCACCCGCGAGTTCCGCTACCCCATGACCGTGGACCAGGGCATCCTCGCGCGCGTCCGCGACCGCAGCGGCGCCCCGATGGCCGGCGACCTCGCCTTCGACATAGTGGTGCGCCCGCGCCTCACCGTGAACGCCAACCGCGCGGCGCGCGGCGCGTTCGAGAACCCGCCCATGGTGGCGCCCTATGTCGAGTACCTGCTCGTGCTCGAGCCACGCAGCATCCTGCCGCCGGCCGCCGAGCCCGCCAAGTGATCGGCGCACCGAGGCCATGGAAGACGACGACCTGGTGTGCCTGTGCTTCCGGGTCAGCCAGCGGAAGCTGGTGAACTACATGGCGCGCGAGCGCCCGCGCGTGGCCAGCCAGCTCTCCGAGTGCCTCGGCGCGGGCACCGGGTGCCAGTGGTGCGTCCCCTTCCTTCGGCGCCTGCACGCGCAATGGGAGCGCGGCGAGCGTCCCGACCTCCCCGTGTCGCCCGAGGAATACGCGCGTCGGCGCACCCGCTACCGCGCCACCGGCACGCGCGAGCCGATTGCCGGGCCTGCGGGGGAGGAATATGATCGGCCGTCCCCCGCAGTGAACGACCACGCCCCGAAGCCCGTCCGCATCCCGCTCACGCAGCTCGCCCGGGGCCAGCGCGCGGTGGTCGACTGCTCCGAGCTGACGGGGCTGCCCGAGGGCGAGCGCTGCCTCCTGCACGCGATGGGCCTGCACGACCAGTGCCAGGTGCGCGTCTGCAGCGCGGGCAGCACCTGCATCGTGCAGATCGAGAGCACGAGGCTGGGCATCTCCAGCGAGGTGGCGCGCCGCATCCTGGTGACGCCCATCGAAGGCACGGACGGGGCGCCGTGAGCCCTGCTCCGCAGGCGGGCACCGGCCGCCCGCCCCGGATCGCGGTGCTCGGCAACCCGAACACCGGAAAGACCACCCTCTTCAACCGGCTCTGCGGCGCGCGCGCACGCACCGCCAACTTCCCGGGCTCCACCGTCGAAGGCCGCATCGGCACGCACCGCTCGCCGGACGGGCGCGCGGAGCTTGAGCTGGTGGACCTGCCCGGCACCTACTCGCTTGCGCTGGACACGCCGGAATCGCAGGTGTGCCGGGAGTGCCTGGCCGGCGAGTTCGGCGGCATCGCCCCGGACGCCATGCTCGTGGTGGTGGACTCGACCAACCTGCGCCGCAACCTCGGGTTCGCCGCGCAGGTGCTGCTCCACCGCCTGCCGGCCGTGGTGGCGCTCAACATGTGGGACGTGGCGCGCACGCGCCCGGGCTGCGTGGACCCCGCGGAACTCTCGCGGCGGCTCGGCTGCCCCGTCGTCCCCGTCAGCGGCCGCTCGGGCGACGGCGTGGCCGCGCTCGACGTGGCGCTCGACACCGTCACGGGCCTGCCGTTCGGGAGCGACGCCCTCGTCGCGCGGCTGCAGAAGCTGCCGCCCGCGGGCGCGGCGCCCTCGCTCCTCGCGGAGTGGGCCGATGCCGTGGTGCGGTCGTCGACCCCCGGCGGCATTCGCACCGACGAGCCCGCCGACCGCCTGCTCGACCGCGTCGACATCGCGCTGACGCACCCGTTCCTGGGCATCGTGGCGTTCGCGGCGTCGATGGCGGCGCTCTTCGCGGCCATCTTCCTGGTGGCGCAGGTGCCGATGGACCTGATCGACCTCGTCTTCGGGACCGCCGCGGAGGCGGTGCACGCGGCGCTTCCGCAGGGCATCCTCGGCGACCTGCTCGCCGAAGGCGTGGTGGCGGGCATCGGCGGCGTGCTGGTCTTCCTGCCGCAGATCTGCCTGCTCTTCTTCCTGCTCACGCTGCTCGAGGACTGCGGGTACCTGGCGCGAGCGGCATTCGCGGTGGACCGCGTGATGCGGCGGTTCGGGCTCAGCGGCCTGAGCTTCATCCCGCTGCTCTCGAGCCATGCGTGCGCGCTGCCGGGGATCATGAGCACGCGCCTGATCCGCGACGAGCGCGACCGGCTGGCCACCATCCTGGTGGCGCCGTTCATGAGCTGCAGCGCGCGCATGCCCGTGTACGTGCTGCTCATCGGCATCCTGTCCGTGGGGCGGCCGGCGTGGTTCGCCGGCGTGGCGTTCGCGGGCTGCTACGCGCTGGGCGCCGCCGCGGGCCTTGCGAGCGCGTTCGTCGCGCGACGCACGCTCCTGCGCGGGCCGGTTCGCCCGATGGTGATGGAGCTCCCGCCCTACCGCTGGCCGAGCCTGCGGACCGCGGCGCTCGTCACGTGGGACCGGGCAAGCGTCTTCGTCCGCAATGCCGGCACCATGATCCTGGCGATCTCGGTGGTGATGTGGTGGCTGAGCGCGTTCCCGCGGACCGACGGCGACGCGCGCGCGCAGCAGGCATCGAGCTTCGCGGGGCAGCTCGGCGACCTCGCGCAGCCCGCCTTCGCGCCGCTCGGCTTCGACAGCCAGCTCACCGTGGGGGTCATGACGAGCTTCCTGGCGCGCGAGGTGTTCGTGAGCACCATGGCGGTGCTGGCCGGAAGCGGCGCGGGCGCGGATGCCGGCGATGCCACCGTGCTCGAGCAGGTCGGCTCCATGGCGCGCGCGGACGGCACGCCGGTGTTCGACGTGCCGACCACCGCGGCTGCGCTGGTCTTCTTCGTGCTGGCGATGCAGTGCCTGCCGACGCTCGCGGTCACCCGCCGCGAGACGGGCGGCTGGAAGTGGCCGGCGATCCAGTTCGGATGGATGACGCTGGTGGCCTACGCCGCGGCGCTCGCCGCGCATGCGCTGGCCACGGCATGGACCGGAGGGAGCGGCTGATGCCCTGGGGCGACTGGCAGTTCTGGGCGGCGACCGCCGCGGCGCTCGTGGGCCTGTGGTTCGTGGCTCGCCCGTTCCTCCCGGGGAAGAGGTCCGGGGACTGCGGCGCGTGCGGCCCCAAGCCGCGGCCACGCAGGACCGAGCTGACCATCGGGGACACCGGCGTCACCTCCGAAGGAGCGCGCGGACCAGGGCAAGGTCCCCCGGGGTCGTGACCTTGACGTTGCGGGGGTCGCCGTCCACCACGATGACCTCGGCGCCGAGGCGCTCGACCAGCATGGCATCGTCCGTGGCGCCGTCGAGCCCGGGCTGTGCGTAGGCGCGCCGCAGCAGGTCCGCGCGGAACGCCTGCGGCGTCTGCACCGCCACCAGCCGCTCGCGCGGCACCGTGGCCTCCACTCTCCGGCCGCGGACCTTGGTGCTGTCGGCGATGTCGCCGAGGATCAGGTCCGCGACGGCGTCGCCCTCCTCGGCATCGACGCACTCCTCGGACACGCGCTTGAGCGTTGCCGACACGGGGTCGCCGGGGATGACCGCATCGTGGACGCGCGCGGCCGTGAACACGCGCTCCACCAGCTCGTCGCTTGCCGCGGGCCGGGCCGCATCGTGCACCGCGATGTGCGTGCACTCGGCGGGCACGGCCGCCAGCGCGTTGCGGACGGTCTCCCAGCGCTCCACCGTGCCGCCGGCCACCACGGTGGCGCCGTGGAAGCCGAGCTGCGCGCCGTAGCGCGTGCGGAACTCGTCCACCTCGTCGGGCGGCGCCGCCACCACGATGGCGCCCACGTCGTCGCGTCGCGTGAAGATCTCGACGGTGCGCAGGAGGAGCGGGCGCCCGCCGAGGTCCTGCGACAGCTTGTCGCCGAGCCCGAAGCGCCTGCTGCGGCCGGCCGCCGGGATGATCACGCCGAACCGTGCATCGCTCATCGGGCGGGCTCCTTCGGTGCATCGGGCCACGCCGCGGGCGCGGCAAGCGCCGGTCGATGCAGGCTCATCAGTGCCATCGCGGTGCCGAAGCTGCGCGAGCGCGGGAATACGCGGTCGTCCCACGTGCCGTCGGCGTCGCGCACGGCCCACAGGAGCTGCTGCAGCTGGCGCCTGCGGTCGGCGCGCTCCGCCTCGGGCAGCGCCTCGACGGCATCGCATGCATGGAAGAACCCGAAGAAGAAGTAGTACGGCGCCACGCCGTAGGGGCCCACGTGCGTGCCCGTGCGCTTGCGGCGCACCTCGAGCTGGCGCCAGTGCTGCAGGAAGTCGTCCACCGCGGCGCCGACCTCCGCCGGCGCGGACCGGCCCGCGCGCAGGAGCACCGTCTCGCCGCAGACCATCCGCCCGATCGCGCCGGGCATGGACCGCGCCGGCTCGCGCGTCTGGCCCTGGGCGCTGTAGGCGAAGTTGCCGTCGGCGGCGCGGCAGCGCGCGAGCGCGGTCAGCGCCCGCTCCACCACCCCGGCGTCCACTGCCAGCCCCTGCGCCCGCGCCTCGAAGAGCACCTGCAGGCACGGTGCCGTCATGAAGGGCGATGCCGGGCACGGCGTCTCGATGCCGGCCGCACGCGCGTAGTTCCACCCGCCGACGGAGGGGATCTCCGTGCGCTGCATCGCGTCGAGGTACCAGCGCAGCGCGCCGTCCACGTCGCGCTCCATGCCCTCGGGGACCGCCTTCTGCGCCCGCAGCGCCAGCAGGAACCGCGCCCCGTAGCAGTAGCCCCAGCCGCGCACGTCGTAGCCGGCGTCGTAGTCCGGGTCCAGGAGCGGCTCGCGCACCGCGCCGCACACGAACGCGCACGCGCGCCGCACGGCATCCCGCCGCCGCGCGTCTGCCGCGTATCCCGGCAGCCGGACGAGGCACTCGGCCACGATCCCCGTGCCGCCGACGCGATAGCCCACCGGGATGCCGCCGCCCACGCGGTACACGCCTTCGTACGGCCATTCGGCCTTGTCGGCGCCTTCCTGCGACGAGAGCAGGAAGTCGATGCCCTCGGCCGTGGCGCGCTCGAGTGCATCGCCTCCGGGGGGGCTCGGCGGGCCGAAAGACGGGGCCTCGTCGGGGCGGGCGCCGTGGAAAGCGGGCGCGCTCGCGGCAAGCGCCGCGGCGGCGAGCAGGAACACCGCGAGCGCGATCCTCATGGCGAGTCCTCGATGGCAGGGGCCGCGGCTGCGGCCGCGAGCGGTGCGGGCGAATAGAGGTGCACGTGCATGTCGCCGAAGGAGCGGACCTCGGGCCCGGCGAAGCCCGGGATGGCCCGCTCGCCCTCGGCAAGCTCGTAGGGCAGCCGGAGCACCAGGAAGCCCCGGTCCGCCATCGCGCCGCGCAGGCGCGCGCACTGCTCCAGGATCTTGCGCTTGCCGCTCGACTGCTCGGCGAGCGGGTACGGCGGATCCATGAAGACGATGTCAGCCGGCGCGGGCAGGTGCGCCAGCGCCGCAGGCGAGAGCGCGTCGGACTGCACCGCGCGGGCGCGGTCGCCCACGCCCAGCGCCGCGACGTTGCGCTCGAGGCAGTCGTGCACGGCGCGGTCGCGCTCCACCAGCACCGCGAAGCGCGCGCCGCGGCTCAGGGCCTCGAGTCCCATGGTGCCGACGCCGGAGAAGAGGTCGAGCACCACGGTGCCGTCGAACCAGCCGCGCAGGATGTTGAAGATGCTCTCCTTGACGCGGCCCGTCATCGGCCGCGTGGTGTCGGCCCCGTGCGGGGTCTCGAGCACGCGCGAGCGGTGCTCGCCTCCCATGATGACGACGCGCGACTGCACGGGACCGAGGATACGGGCTGCTACCCTTCCCCGCCCGTGCCGCAGCCCTTCGACCAGCTTCCCGCGAGCGTGCTCTCGCTGGCCCGCACGGTGCGGCTGGCAGGCGGCACCGTCCCGGCGCTCGTGGTGCACCCGCACCTCGACCGCGACCTCGGCCGCGCCGCGCGACCCGCGCCGCTCCTCGTGTGGATGCATGGCCGGACGGTGAGCAAGGAACTCGACCCCGGCCGCTACCTGCGGCTCGCGCGCGCGGGCATCGCCTCGTGCGCGCTCGACCTGCCCGGGCACGGCGAGCGCCTCGACCCCGCGCTGCAGGACCCCGCGCGCACCCTCGAGGTGGTGGAGCGGATGGCGTCCGAGATCGACGGCGTGGTGGCCGAACTCGAGGCCTCGGGGGAGTTCGCCCCCGGTGCGATGGCGATCGGCGGGATGAGCGCCGGGGGCATGGCCACGCTGGTGCGGCTGTGCGCGCCGCACCGCTTCCGCGCGGCGGTCGTGGAATGCACCACCGGCAGCTGGCGGTGGCAGCGTTCGCGCGCGATGTTCGACCCGGTGCGCGTGGCGGCAATGGACCCCATCGAGCACCTCGCCGGATGGCGGGACATCCCGCTGCTGGCCCTGCACGGCACGCTCGACGAATGGGTGCCGGTGGGCGGGCAGCGGGAGTTCGTCGCTGCGCTCCGGGCCCGGTCGTCGCGCCCCGCCGACGTGGAACTCCACGAATACGGGCCCACGGGCGCTCCGGCGGAGCATGCGGGCTTCGGCCGCTTTGCGGCCGACGCCAAGGACCGGGCCACCGCGTTCCTCGCACGTCACCTCGGCGAATGATGGGTGCACCTGCGCGGTTTTCTCGTATCTTCCACCGAACGCCATGACCGCAACCGCCCCGACCCCCCGCCGCGCCCTCCGCGGCTTCACCATCGTCGAGCTCCTGGTCACCGTGGCGATCATCGCCATCCTGATGGGGCTCCTGGTGGGCGGGCTGCGCGGCGCGCTCGGCAGCGCCAAGAAGACCAAGGAGCTCAACGGCCTCCGCGGCGTGCACGCCGCCTGGTACCAGTACGCCAACAACTACGAGGAGAACCTGCTCCCCGGGTTCCTCGACGTGCAGGCGCAGGCCAACTGGCAGGTCACCTACTCGAACACGTCGGGGCAGCAGTTGCCTCGCGCGGTGACGCAGACGTACCCCTGGCGCCTCGCGCGCTTCATGGACAACCCGTACGGAACGCTCGTCGGCTACCTCGACGGCGAGGTCCCCGTCCAGGACACCGACGGCGACGGTCAGCCCGACCCGCCGGGCGACGAGCCGAGCCAGCCCTGGGACGACGGCGCCGTCCCGCCCGCATGGGCGGCCAACGCCGTGGGCCAGCGCTCGAGCCTCATCAGCCTGCAGCCGGCCTTCTCCTACAACGCGCTCTACGTGGGCGGGTGGTACGAGTCCAACGGCGCGGTGTCGGTGCCGAGGTTCCAGAACTCCACGTGGACGCGCGCGGGCAACGCCTCCTCGCAGCTGACGGGCGGGCTGGTGGCCACCAAGCTCGCAGGCATCAGCCGGACCACCGAGCTCGTCGTCTTCGCTTCGGGCACGTACCGCGCGGTGGGCAACTACAAGTCCACCGCAAACCCCGAGGACCGCGTGCCCGGGTGCGCTTGGATCGTGCCGCCCGTCGTCGCGCAGACCCCGGTGTGGGAGCCGTTCACCGGACTGCAGCAGGGCCTCGGCGCGGGAACCCCGTTCTCCTCGTTCGCGCCGCAGGCCGGCGTTTCGGACACGGGCGTGCTGGCCGTGAACGTGCAGGAAGCGGTGCCGCTGCGACGCTACAACAACCTGGTCGCCGCGATCCGCGCCGACGGGTCCACCGAGAGCATGAGCATCGGCGCGCTGATGGACATGCGCATGTGGATCGACGCCGCCGACCGCGGCGACTTCACGCACGACGACTGACCGCGGGCGCCCGCCCGGGCGCCGGCCGGCAAACGCTCGCCCCGCACCACCCCCGGTGCCTTGCCAACGCCCGAACCCTCACCTCGCCAACGCCCGAACCCTCACCTCGCCAACGCCCGAACCCTCACGGCGCGAACGCGATGCTCGCCACCGTGACGTCGTCCTCCCAGGGGCGGCCCGCGGCGTGGCGCACGAGCAATTCACGGAGCCGGCGCACGTCGTCTTCGGGACCGCGGCTTCCCCGCAGCGCGGCCAGCACCGCCGAGGGATCCTCCGCGTAGGACGCCGCCAGCCGGGCGCCGTCGCGCCCGGTCTGCTCGGCGATGCCGTCGGAGAACAGCACCACCCGGTCGCCCGCGCCGAGCCGGAACTCGTCGGCGGAGTACTCGGTGCCCTCGACCCAGCCGGTCGAGAAGGCGCCGTTGGGGAATGCCATCGGCTCGGCCGTCCCGTCGGCGCGCACCAGCGCCGCGTAGGAGTGACCCGCGTCGACGGCACGGCAGCGGCCGTCGGGATGCACCTCCACGCCGAGCGCGGTGATGAACCCGGCGGTGGCCACCTCGAAGCTCTGCCGCCGCGCGAAGTAGTCGCTGACCCCGGTCATGGAGCGCTCGATGGGAAGCCCCACGCGGACGGTGCCGTCAAGGTGCGTCACCGCGGCCGCCATCACCAGCCCGGCGCCGACACCCTTGCCCGCGACGTCGCCGATCACGGCCACCACGCGGCCGTCGGGCGCCTCGATGATGGAGAAGAAGTCGCCGCTCACGCACGTGTCCGCCGCGCGGCTGAACAGGCTCCACGAGACGTGCCCGCAGCGGCCCTCCTCCTTCGGCATCAGCCGCTGCTGCACCACGCGCGCCTGCTCGAGGTCTCCCGCCATCCGGCGCTGCTCGACCGCCACCAGCGCCGAGCCCGCCAGCCGGGCCACCAGGTTGGCGAACGGGATGGCGGCCGAGCCGGGCCGTCCGCCGGAACGGCGATCGGCGTAGAGGAGGTACCTCGTGACCCCCTGCCGCGACGCGACGGGCGCGCACACGGCGGCATTGGTGCCGATCATGCTCTCGGCGGCCCGGAACCGCAGGTCATCCTCCATCTGCACCATCTGCCCCGCCGCGCGGGCGGCGCCGAGCAGCGTGCGGCTGAGCGAACCGCCCTGCAGCGCGGCGGCATCGGGCGCCACGGCGACCGTCTCGTACCGCACCTCGCCGCCGTCCTCCACGGCCGCCACCACGGCGGCACGCTCGAAGTCGCGCGACTCCAGCAGCACCCGCACCGCCGCCGCGAGCACGGACTCCGCCGAGTCGGCGCCGCCGATGGCGTCGCTTGCCGCGGCGAGCTGCGAGAGGCGCAGCTCGGCCATGCGCTCGAGGTCCGCCGCCGGCACGCGGACCGCGCGCACGCTGTCGGCGTCGTCGGCGAAGCCGATCGTCTCGAACGCCTGCGACGTCGCGGCGCGGCCGAGGTCCACCTGGAATCCGTAGGGCCCGACCTGGATGATCGCACCGTGGCGCAGCGGCACCCAGACTCCCGCGGCGGCCAGCGCGCCGTCGATGATGGTGCCCGCCTTCCCGAGGCCCTGCATGCACCACGCGCCGTCGCGGACCGAGAGCTCCGCGTGCCGGCGCGACACCGAGGGGTCATTCAGCGGTACCTCGGGCGCCGGCCCGGACGCCGATGGCCGTCCCAGCACGACCACGGCTCCCGGCGCGGGAGCGTCCAGTTCCACCGGCTCACGGCCCGATCCGAGCCACTTCAGCCTGATTCGCCCGCTCGGGAGGTTGCTTGCCATGGGTTTGCAGCGCGCGGTCCGGAACGCGGGTCACGCCACGCCGGCCGGCGCAGGTTCGGGGGTGCCTTCGCGGGCCGGAGCCCTCGCGCGGCCCGGCGGCGCCTGGCCGAACGAGAGCTGCGCGACGGCGATCATGGTCTCGAGGCGGCCGAGCGTGTTCTCGCGCAGCGCGCCGAAGCCCATGTACGGGAACAGCGACAGGAGCGCTACCACCAGGCCGGAGGCGGTGGCCACCAGCGCCTCGGAGATGCCGCCCGACACCGCGCGCGGATCGACCATGGCCTGCCCGCTCGAGAGCAGGTCGAAGCTCGTGATGATGCCGGTCACGGTGCCCAGGATCCCCAGCATCGGCGCCGCGGTGATGATGGTCGACAGCGTCGCCATGAACCGGTCCATCCGGATGCGCTCGGTCTCCACGGCGCCGACCGCCACGGCATCGCTCGCGCCGTCGGCAAGGAGCGCGCGCGCGACCCGCGCGTACACCGACTCGGAGGTCTCCGACAGCGCCTGCGAACGCGACCGGTCCCCGCGGCGCATCGAGTCCATCAGCGCCACGAACCCGCGCCGCGCGGCCGGCCCGTTCTGGCGGATCCAGTAGAGGGCGCGCTCGAACGACAGCGCGATCGACACCACGCTCAGCGCCAGGAGCGGCCACATGACCGGTCCGCCCTTGTGCATGATGGACAGGAAGTGGTCGAGCATCGGATGACGGGCGCACGGCCCGAGGCCGGGAATCATACGGGTTCCGCTACACTCGAGGCGATGAGCGCTCTCCAGACGGCGGCACCGGACACGCAGCTCGTTTCCGAGGCCGAGGCCGCCCTCCAGATGGCCATCGAACGCCACATGCTGGCGCCGCGGCTGCGCGAGGCCATGCAGTACGCCACCCTCGGCGGCGGCAAGCGCGTGCGGCCGCTCCTCACGCTGCGCGCGTGCGAGGCGGTGGGCGGCGACCGCGCCGATGCCATGCCCGCGGCGATCGCGCTGGAGATGATCCACTGCTTCAGCCTGGTGCACGACGACCTGCCGGCCCTGGACAACGACGAACTTCGTCGCGGCCGCCCCACCACCCACCGGGCGCACGGCGAGGCGCTGGCGATCCTCGCGGGCGACGCGCTCACGTCGGTGGCGTTGGAGGTGGCGCTGGGCTCGCGCCGGCGCCCCGCGGACATCGCCCGCGAACTGGCGTCCGCCACCACGGCGATGATCGCCGGGCAGGTCTACGACACCCTCGGCGGCTTTCCCGGGACGCCCGACGCCGCGGCGAAGCTGCGCCTCATCCATGACAACAAGACCGGCGCGCTGATCCGCTGCGCATGCCGGATGGGCGCCCTCTGCGGAGGCGCCGACGAGTCACGGCTCGCGTCGCTCTCCCGCTACGGCGAGGCCATGGGCCTGATGTTCCAGGTGGTCGACGACATCCTCGACGAGACCCAGTCCACCGAGCACCTCGGCAAGGCGGCCGGCAAGGACCGGGACGCAGGGAAGATGACCTACCCGGGCGTGTTCGGCCTCGACGAGAGCCGCCGGCACGTGGAGCGCATGCTGTCGGAGGCGCTTGCCGCGCTGGCACCGCTCGGCGAGGCCGCGGACCCGCTCCGCGCCATGGCCAGCGCCTTGGCAACCAGAACTCGGTAGGACGACCGGGACCCGGCACGACGCCCGTGACCCGGTACACCCGAGGGACTCGATAACCACCCGGACTCGCTACAATGCCCCGTCACGCCTGGCCTTCCGTCCAGGCAGGGCGCGCCCCCGGCGGCGGCCCACCCCTCGCGAGATGCGCATGAAGATCCTCCCCACGATCAGCGGCCCGGCCGACCTCAAGAAGCTCACCGTCGACCAGCTGCCGCAGCTTGCGGACGAGGTGCGCGCGGCGATCTGCGAGCAGGTGGCGCGCTCGGGCGGGCACCTCGCGCCCAACCTCGGCGTGGTGGACCTGACCATCGCCATGCACTTCGTGTTCGACTTCGGGCACGACCGGCTCCTGTGGGACGTGGGCCACCAGTGCTACACGCACAAGCTCCTCACCGGCCGCCAGCACCTGCTGGGCAAGCTGCGCCAGCGCGGCGGCATGGCGGGCTTCCCCGAGCCGCGCGAGTCGAACTACGACCTCTTCTCCGTCGGCCACGCGGGCACCGGCATCTCGACCGCCGTCGGCGTGGCACGCGGCGACACCCTCGCCGGCGAGGGCTGGTCGCCGGAGAACGCCTCCGGCCGCCGGACCGCAGTGGTGATCGGCGACGCCAGCATCGTCAACGGCGTCGCCATGGAGGGCCTGAACAACGCGGGCGTCCTGCAGCGCCAGTTCATGGTGGTCCTCAACGACAACGGCATGTCCATCGCCAAGCCGCAGGGCGCGGTGGCCGCCTACTTCGACCGCTTCCGCATGAGCCATGGCTACGGCGAGTTCAAGCGCACCGCGCGCGAGTTCGCCCGCCACGTGCCCGGCGGCGGCAAGCTCAGCGAGCTCTACCACCGGCTCGGCGAGGTCTCCAAGTCGCTCGCGCACGAGGTGCACGAGAACGGCTGGTTCGAGCACTTCAACCTGGTGACCGTCGGCCCGGTCGACGGCCACGACATCAAGGCGCTCGTGGACGTCCTCAGCGAGGCCAAGGAGTTCGACCGCCCCATGGTCCTCCACGTGAAGACCGTGAAGGGCAAGGGCTTCGCCTTCGCCGAGAAGGACAGCTGCACGTTCCACTCCCCGAGCCCCTTCAGCATGCTCGACGACATGGAGAACGAGGGCTGCCGAGTGGAGCTGAAGAAGGGCGGCCGCTCGTTCACCGCCGCGTTCGGCGACGCGATGGCCGACCTGATGGCGCGCGACCCCAAGGTGGTTGCGTGCACGGCGGCCATGCCCGACGGCACCGGCATCGCCAAGGTGCTGCCCAGGTTCCCCGACCGCACCTGGGACACCGGGATCTGCGAGAGCCACGCCGCGGACATGATGTGCGGCCTCGCGAAGACGGGGTTCAAGCCCTTCTTCGCGGTGTACAGCACCTTCCTGCAGCGCGCGTTCGACCAGTGCTTCCAGGAGGCGTCGCTGCAGGGACTGCCGCTGCGCCTCTGCCTCGACCGCGCCGGCCTGGTGGGCGGCGACGGCGCCGTGCACCACGGCTTCTGCGACATCTCGATGCTCTCGGTGCTCCCGAACGCGGTCATCATCGGCGCGCTCGACGAGCCCAGCCTGAAGGCGGCGCTCGAGTTCATGGCCGGCCACGACGCGGGCCTCTCGAGCGTGCGCTACCCGCGCGAGTCGGTCAGCGACCGCTTCACCAAGCAGGCGTGCCCGCCCTTCGAGCTCGGCAAGGCGCGCGCCCTCATCACGCACCAGGCTCCCGACGTGGCGATCCTCGCCTTCGGGACCATGGCGCTCGAGAGCGCGGAGGCCATGGACCAGCTCGGCGAGTACAAGGTCAACCTGTACGACGCGCGCTTCGCGAAGCCGGTTGACGTCGCGCTGCTCAAGGACCTGCTCGGCCGGGGCATCCCGGTGGTGACGGTCGAGGACCACTCGATCCGCGGCGGCTTCGGCAGCTGCGTCCTCGAGGCGTGCAACGACCACGGGCTGGACGCGCGCCTCGTCACCCGCCTCGCCCTGCCCGACCACTGGATCCACCACGGCGAGCGCAAGGAGCAGCTCGTGGACGCGGGCCTCGACCCGGCCGCGATCGCCCGCGCCGTGCGCGCGTCGATCGAGCGGCACCCCGCGACGGTCCGCCCCAAGGGCGCGCCGCATCCCGTGACCGTCTCCTGACCCCGGCCCACCCGGAATCACCACGATGGCCATCCTCGTCATCCAGCATTCCAAGCTCAGCGACTCCGGGCACCTCGGCGCCGCGCTCCGCACGCACGGCCAGAAGGTCCGCACGGTCCGCATCGACCTCGGCGAGCAGCTGCCCCCCGACCTCGACGACGTCCACGGCGTGGTCAGCCTCGGCGGCCCGCAGTCGGCCAACGACGCGCACGCATCGGTTTCGCGCGCATGGGTTTCGCAGGAGCAGGCGCTGCTGCGCGAGGCGCACGCCGCGGGCATCCCGGTGCTCGGCCTGTGCCTCGGCGCGCAGATGCTCGCCAAGGCGCTCGGCGGCGAGGTGTCGCGCATGCCGTCGCCGGAGGTCGGCTGGGTGACGGTGAAGGCGGCGTCGATCGGCGTCGAGGACGTGCTGCATCCCGGCATCGGCTGGTCGCAGACGGTGTTCGCCTCCCACGGCGAGCACGTGAGCAAGCTGCCCGACGGCGCCACGCTCGTCATGAAGGGCACGGCGTGCCCGGTGCAGGCCTTCCGCGTGGGCGCCACCAGCTACGGGTTCCAGTACCACCCAGAGTGGACCCGCGAGACCATCCTCGCCGAGGTCGAGGGCTGGAAGGACGCGGAACTCCAGGCCGCCGGCACCGACAAGGGACGGCTGCGGCAGTCCACCGCCGAGCACTACCCGACCGCGGAGCGCAACGCGCGACGGCTCTTCGAGGCCGTCAACCTGGTGCTGTTCCCGGCATCGCGGCAGCAGCGCGGGCTGGTCGCGCCCGGCTGGATCCACCACTGATCGCACGCGGAAAGGCCCGGACGGGCCGATCGGCTCCGGCCGGCGGCTAGTTTGCGGCCATGGACGCACGCGACAACGCGGCGGCACGCGACAACGCGGCGGCACGCGCCAGCGAAACGGCACGCGCCAGCGAAACGGCACGCGCCGGCGAAACGGCACGCGCCACCGCGGCGGCGCGCGCCACGCTCGCGCGCGCGGGCGAGGACGCGGCGGCACGCCACCTCGCGGAACGCGGCTACGCCATCCTCGAGCGCAACCTCGTCGTCGGCGACGATGAGGCCGACCTCGTGGCGCTGACCCCCGGCGGCGCGGTGGCCGTGGTGGAGGTGAAGACGCGCGCGGGCCCCTGGCACCCCGAGGACCGGGTGGATGCGGTGAAGCGGGCGCGGCTGGTGCGGCTCGCCGCCGCGCTCTCGGAGCGCGAGGCGTTCCGCGAGCGCCTGTTCCAGTTCGACGTGGTGGCCGTGTCCATGCCGCCGGGGCTCGGGGCGACGGTCACGCACTGGCCGCACGCCTTCGATGCCGGCGGCGCGCCGTGGTAGCCGGGTGCGGCGCGGGGCGAGCGGCTCAGCGGCCGCCCGGCGCGGAGGGCTTCTGGATCTGGCGAAGCGGGTCGAGGTAGCGCTCGCGGGCGATCTGCACCAGGCGCAGCTCCATCTTGGCGATGCTGTTCCCGAGCCAGCGCTTCTGCAGCGACTGGATGTAGCGCGCCTGCTCCATGCGCTCCTGGATGGCGTTGATCTCGCCGCGGAGCATCAGCTGGAGGTCCTGGTCGTAGATGGACACGCTCGGCGGCGTCTCGGTGCCGATCACCGAGTACCAGGCAACCGACGTGCGCTGCTCGACGGGGTCGGACACCTTGCCCGGGGCCAGCGGCGCGATGGCCCGCTGCAGGTCCTCGGTCAGGTCTTCCAGCTGCATGCGGCCGTCGCGCACGTTGACGTTGCGCCAGAATCCGTGCTCCGGCATGCCGACGGCGTCGGCGGCCTCCGTGAAGGTCTTGCCCTCGGCGAGGAGGCGCTTGACCTGCTCCACCTTCTCCGCCTGCGACTCCTTGCTCAGCCGGATGCGGCCGAGGCGGTAGACGGGGTCGGGCGAGTAGGCAGCGCGGCGCGTCGAGTACAGGCGCTCCACGTCGCGCCAGCTGACGACCACGCGCGGCTCCACCTTGCGCCGCAGGATGTCGCGCGTCAGCTCGGCGTTCTTGCGGAAGTTGACGAACTCCTCCACCGACATCTGCATCTCGTCGCGCAGCGCCTCCTCGGCGGAGGAGCGGGTGCCGCCGCGCTCCGCGATGGTGGTCTCCTGCAGGTCGCGCAGCCAGCTCAGGAGGCCCATCTTCATCTCGGGGCTCAGGCGGCTCTCCGCCTCCGCCAGGATGAGCTCCGACTCCACCTGCTGCCGGAACGCGTTGCGCACGATGGCATCGACCTGCTTGCGCGCGTTGTCGGGGTTGGGGTCCTGCGCGGCAAGCTGCACGGCTGCCTCGATCTGGCGGAAGATCTCCTCCGCGAAGATCGGTCGGCCGTTGATCTGCCCCACCAGGCTCTCGACCGGCCAGCGCTGCCCGACGCGGAGCGAGCGCTGGGAGCCCTCGTCCACGAGCTGGGTCTCGACCTTCTGCGAGGCCGGGTCGACCGCGGTGATCTCCTCGGCCTTGCGCTCGATGCGCGTGCCGTCGCCGAACTCCGTGACGTTGTCCACGGCGGTGACCGACGGCGGCTCGACGTCCGCGAGCGGCGTCGCCACCACCTCGGGCACGGGGCCCTCGATGGGGCGCGAGAAGTCGGCGACCCCGACGTCGCGAACCTGCTGCTCGTGCTCGGCGCCGCCCACGCAGCCCGGGGCGGCGAGGACGAGCAGGGCCACCGCAAGCGCGGCGATCGCTTTCCGTGGGGCATTGCCGCGGCAATTCATGCGAGCAGCAAGTGTACGGCGCATCGGTCCTATACTTTCCAATCCTCCCGGAAGGACCCGATGACCGACCCCGCCTCGCCCCACCCGTCCGACCAGCCCGCACCGAGCCTCCACGTGGACAGCGACTGGAAGGCACAGGCGGAGGCGGAGCGCGCGCGCCTCGCGGACAAGGAGGCCGCCCTGAACGCCCGCAGCGGCGCCGGCGGCCCCGACCAGCTGCCCCCCGCGGAGTTCCGCAGCCTCGTCGGCATGCTCGCCTCGCAGGCCGTGATGGGACTGGGCACGATGGCCGACCAGCAGGGCCGCGTGGTCGTTGACCTCGAGGGATCGCGGTTCGCGATCGACCTGCTCCAGGTCCTCGCCGACAAGACGAAGGGCAACCTGACCGCCGAGGAGCAAGGCGAGCTTGACGAGGTCGTGCGCGAGCTCAACATGCGCTTCGCCGCCATCACGCGCGCGGTGGCCGACCACATGTCCCGCGGCATGCCCGGAGGCGCCGCCCCCGCGGGCGTGACCCTCGCGCCCGCGCCGGCCGCCGCACCCAAGCCCGCCCCTGCCCCGGGCGCAAGCAAGCTGATCATCCCATGATCCACGGATCCGCCCGAGGAACGAACACGTGACCACCCTCCCCCACCACGATGCCGCGGCCTCGAAGCCCGGTTCGCCGCTCCAGAAGCACTACTTCCTGCTGCGCCGCCTGCACTCGCTGACGGGCATCGTGCCGATCGGCGTGTTCCTGTTCCCGCACCTCTTCACCAACAGCTCCATCATGTGGGCGCGCTGGACCAGCCCCACGTCCACGGTGCCGCCCGTCGAGCGCGGCATCCAGACCTTCCAGGAGGAGGTCGACTTCATCCATGGCCTGCCCTTCCTGACGCTGATCGAGGTGTTCGGCATCTGGATGCCGCTGGCCTTCCACGCGGTGTTCGGGGTGTGGTTCGCCTCGCAGGGCAAGGCCAACGTGCAGCGCTACGCCTACCAGGACAACTGGCGGTACGTCTGGCAGCGGCTCACCGGCTACGTGGCGTTCCTCTTCATCTTCATGCACGTCTCCAGCCTCCGCTGGGGATGGACGTACGGCGGGCTCTTCCCGTCCTTCGACGCCCACCAGGCCGCGTCGACCACCGCCGAGCACTTCCAGAACGGCTCGATGGGCCTGGCGATGGCGGCCTTCTACCTGGCCTGCGTCCTGGCCATCGTGTTCCACTTCGCCAACGGGCTGTGGACCGCGGGCATCACCTGGGGGCTGACCCTGAGCACCGGCGCCATGAAGCGCTGGGGCCAGGTCTGTGCCTCGGTCGGCATCGTCCTCGCGGTCGCGGGCGTGCTGAGCGTCTATGGTTTCTCGACCCTCGACATCGATGCCGCCAAGGCCGTCGAGGGCCGCCGCACCGCCGTCGAGCCCATGGCCGCGCCGGCGACCGCCGCGCCGACCGAGTTCCGCTGAACCCCCCGCACCCACACGAACCAACCCATGAGCACCAAGTCCCAGCGCGTCATCATCGTCGGCGGAGGCCTCGCGGGCCTCGCCGGCGCCGTCAAGTGCGCGGAGCTCGGCCTGCAGGTCGACCTCTTCAGCGTCGTTCCCGTGAAGCGCAGCCACTCGGTGTGCGCACAGGGCGGCATCAACGCCTGCAACGACGTGGCGCGCCAGCAGGGCTTCAGCGAGTGGGAGCACTTCCAGGAGACCGTCTACGGCGGCGACTTCCTGGCGCAGCAGCCGCCGGTCTACGAGATGGCGCACTGGGCGCCGCGCGTGATCGACCTCTTCGACCGCATGGGCGTGCCCTTCAACCGCACCAGCGAGGGCCGGCACGACCTGCGCCTGTTCGGCGGCTCGCTCTACAAGCGCACCCACTTCGCGGGCGCCACCACCGGGCAGCAGCTCCTCTATGCGCTCGACGAGCAGGCGCGCCGCGCCACCGACGAGGGCAAGGTCACCCAGTGGATCCACTGGGAGTTCCTGCGGCCGATCGTGGATGCCGACGGCGTGTGCCGCGGGATCGTGGCCCAGGACCAGCGCACCATGCAGGTGCGTGCGTTCCGCGCCGACGCGGTGGCCATGGCCAACGGCGGCCTCGGCCTGGTCTTCGGCAAGAGCACCAACAGCATCATGTGCAACGGCGCGGCCACGGGCCGCTGCTACCGGCACGGCGTGGTGTTCGCCAACAGCGAGTTCGTGCAGGTGCACCCGACGGCCATCCCCGGCGCGGACAAGCTGCGCCTCATGTCCGAGAGCGCCCGCGGCGAGGGCGGCCGGGTCTGGGTGCCGCGCAGGAAGGGCGAGACCCGCGACCCGAGGCAGATCCCCGACGCCGAGCGCTACTACTTCCTCGAGGAGCGCTACCCGTCCTACGGCAACCTCGTGCCCCGCGACATCGCCACGCGCGAGATCTTCAGCGTGTGCGTCGATGACGGCCTGGGCGTGGGCGGCAAGCGGCAGGTCTACCTCGACCTCTCGCACCTCGACCGCGACTACATCGAGCGCAAGCTCGGCGGCATCATCGAGATCTACCGGAAGTTCGCGGGCGAGGACCCCGCCGAGGTGCCCATGCGCATCTTCCCGGGCGTCCACTACTCGATGGGCGGCATGTACGTCCGCTACGAGGCGAAGCCCGACATGAAGGGCATCGTCCAGGGCGACCCGAAGAACCTGATGACCAACGTCGAGGGCCTCTACGCCCTCGGCGAGTGCAACTACCAGTACCACGGCGCAAACCGCCTCGGCGCCAACGCCCTGCTCTCCTGCACCTTCGACGGCCTCTTCGGCGGCTTCTCGATCGTCAACTACGCGCGCACCAACGCATCGCGCGCCGAGGCGCCGGCATCGCTCTACGACGACGCGGTGAAGGCCGAGGAGTCCTCCGCGCGCCGGCTCACGGAGTCGCAGGGCACGGAGAACCCCTACGCCATCGGCCACGAGCTCGGCGAGGAGATGACCGAGGCGAGCACCGTGGTGAAGACGGGCGAGCGCCTCGCCAAGGCGCGGCGCAACCTCGACGCGCTGCGGGAGCGCTACGCGCGCATCGGCCTCAGCGACACGGGCACGTGGACCAACCAGAACCTGGTCTACGCGCGCGCGCTCGGCGACATGCTGGTGCTCGCCGACGCCATGCTCGCCTGCGGCGACGCCCGCAAGGAGAGCCGCGGCAGCCACTACCGCGCGGACTTCCCCGAGCGCAACGACGCCGAGTTCATGAAGACCTCGATGGCGCGGTTCGACCCTGCCACGCAGCGCTGCACCGTGGGCTGGGAGACGGTCGAGGCGCCGCTCGTGGCTCCGCGCGCGCGAACCTACGGCAAGAAGGACGGCGAGGCAGGCGGCAAGAAGGACGGCGCCGCGGCCGGCAAGGGGAAGGCGACGGCCGGCGCGCACTGACGCGCGGGACACCGCTAGCATCCGGCGCGTGGCCAGCACGCCCGCACCGATCGACGTCGCCGAGGTCGCCAAGCGCCTCTACCGCGGCGGCGGCACGGTCGCGCGGCTGATGCAGCACCATCGCCATCGCATCGCGCCCGTCGCGGAGCTCGTCCGGTCCGTCCCGGCCGGGTCACGCGTCCTCGATGCCGGCTGCGGGGGCGGCTTGCTCCTCAACTGCCTGGCCGCGGCCGGGAAGCTCCGCGCAGGGCACGGCTTCGACTCGTCGGACGTCGCCATCGAGGCTGCCACCGCGGCGGCGCGGCGCCTGCAGGAACTCGGCGCGCGCACCGTACCGAAGTTCGAGCGTCGCCCCGTTGAGGCGGACTTCCCGGCCGGCACCTTCGACGCCGTCTGCCTGATCGACGTGCTGCACCACGTGCCGCCCGAGGCGCAGGAGCAGGCGTTCAAGGATGCGGCGTCGCGCGTGGCTTCCGGCGGGATCCTCCTCTACAAGGACATGTGCGACGCGCCGGCCTGGCGGGCCGGGATGAATAGACTGCACGACCTCGTCATGGCGCGGCAGTGGATCCGGTACGTCCCGATCGAGTCCGCCGACCGGTGGGCGGGCGAGTGCGGCCTGTCGGTCGAGCGGGCGGAGTGGATCACGATGCTCTGGTACGGGCACGAGCTGCGCGTCTACCGGCGCGCCGGGAGCGCCGCGTGACGGCGGGCCCGCGCCGCGACCGGCTCGTCGCCGCGGCCGTCGCCGGCGCCGCACTCGCGGTTCCCGCTGCCCTGCTCGTCGTGACGGGCGCCGACGCGGGGCGCGCCGCCTGGGACGCGGGGCTCTACCACGAACGCGTCATCCGTTCGTTCATCGAGCAGTTCCCCGCGATCGACGCACGCAACCCGCTCACGACCACGACGCCCGGCTACCACGTCGTGCTCGCCGCGTTCGGCGCGGCGGTCTCGGACGCTCCGCTCACGCTCCGCCTCGCGGCGGTCGCCGTCGGGACCTCGTTCGTCGCGTTTGTCGCGGCGTGGTGCGCGGGGCTCCGCGGCGCCGCGCAGGGAACGCTGCTTGCGCTCCCGCTCGCGTGCAGCCTCTACGTCGTCGGGTCCGCCGCCTGGCCGCTGCCCGACGACGCCGCGTGGCTGCTGGTCGCGACGACACTCGC
>VGXR01000042.1 GCA_016873255.1 Planctomycetota bacterium | reverse complement strand
CAATGGCCGATCACGCTTGCTGGCCGATCACGCTTGTTGGCCGATCACGCTTGTTGGCCGATCACGCTTGTTGGCCGATCACTCCTCGAGGAGGAGCCGCGCGATGAGCTCGGGGGCGATGCGCTCGCGCCCGGGATCGTCGCGGAGCGCGATGCGTTCGCGCGTGCCCGCGGCGGTGACGAAGGCCAGCGACGCGTGGTCGAGGTACATCGGGCCCGGGCGGCCGCCGTAGTCGGCATCGCCCACCAGCGGAAACCCGAGGTGCGCGAGCATCGCTCGGATCTGATGGAAGCGACCGGTGCCCAGCGTCACCAGCGCATGCCACTCGCCCGGGCGGCCGGGCGCGGGCGCCACGGCATCGACCGTGAGCGTCGACGGATCGCCGCCCGAGCGGACGACGCGCGCGACGGCACCCTCGCGGCGCAGGTAGGCGCGGTGCGGGCCGATGAGCGTGGCCGGGCCTGCATCCACCGCCTGCGGGGTCGCCCCGCCCGGCGCGATGCGCGCGAGGTAGCGCTTGGTCCATCCGCCCGCTCGCATCGATTCGTTGAGTGCCGCGACGCACTCGCGGTCTCGCGCCACCACGACGAACCCGCGCGTCGGGCGGTCGAGCCGGTGCGGCAGCTGCGCGTCGGGCCAGCCGAGGAGCGCGCGCGCCTGCACCAGCAGCGTCTCCGGCCCGCGCCCGCCGCTTGCCGGCGCCTCGCTCGAGAGCCCCGCGGGCTTGAGCACCACCGCCTCGCGCTCCGTGCGGAACACAACGTCGGCCGGCGCGAGGCGCGCGCCGCCGCGGCCGGGGTCCCCGCCCCCGCGCACGGAGTCACCGCCCGCGCGCACGGAGCTCCGCCCCCAGGATGACCTGCATGCGACGCGCCACCGGCGTCATGGGCTCGGGGATGGCGCCGGGGTCCACGTCACGGAGCTCCTCGCATTCCCACGACTCCACGGGAACCTCCGGCGGCACCACGTCGATCGCGAAGACGATCTCCCAGCTTCGCGCGACCGGGTCGAAGAGGAGCGCACGCGTGGCGGGCGCCGAGGCAGCGGACCAGCCGGTCTCCTCTCGCAGCTCGCGGAGGATCATGTCGGCCGGCTCCACGCCGGGCTCGAGCGTCCCGGCCGGCACGAACTCCCACTGGCCCGGGTAGTTCAGCGTGCCATTGCCGCGGCGGCCCATCAGGACACGGCCGTCGCGCGTGAGGCACACGGCCTTCACGCCGAGCGGGCGGATGCCGGTGTCGAGGCCCTCGCGGCCGACGGCATGGAACCGGTAGCTCGACTGCACGCAGTGGATGGTCACGCCGCCATGCCCGTTGCGGCTGTGGCCGAGGACATGGAGCATCGGGCCGTCGTGCGCCCGGGGAACGCGCGCGCGCAGGCGCTCCCAAGCGGCGTCCACCTCGTCGAGCGAGACCCGCTCGGGGACGAAGCGGCCATCCACCACCGACAGCTGCGCGGGACGGCGCAGCGAGATGAGGCGTTCGGGACCGACCGCTCGGGCGTGCATCGGGCCGCGAATCTACACTCCGCCGAACATGCACCCCTCCAAGAGCACCGCCGTCGAGACGCACCCGCCCGGCCTCTTCCTGCTCTTCTTCGTGGAGATGTGGGAGCGATTCTCGTTCTACGGGATGCGCGCCCTGCTCACCTTCTACCTGATCAAGGGGTTCCTGAAGGCCGACGACAAGACCGCCTACGCGATCTACGGCGCATACGGCGCACTGGTCTACGCCACGCCGTACCTCGGCGGCATCTTCGCCGACCGGTACCTCGGCGCGCGCCTCGCGGTGATCTGGGGCGGCATCCTCATGGCGGCCGGCCACCTGCTGATGGCGGTCGAGCAGGAGTGGGCGCTCTTCGGCGCGCTGGGGCTCCTCATCGTCGGCAACGGCTTCTTCAAGCCGAACATCTCCACGATGGTCGGCACGCTCTACCCGCAGGGCAGCACAAAGCGCGACGCGGGCTTCACGATCTTCTACATGGGCATCAACCTCGGCGCCGCGCTCGCGCCGCTGGTGTGCGGATACATCGGCGAGACCTACGGCTGGCACTACGGCTTCGGGCTGGCGACCATCGGGATGCTCACGGGCCTCGTGACGTTCGTGGTGCCGCGCGGGCTGGCGCGCGGGCTGATCCTGCTGGCATCGCTCGCCATCGTGGTGACGATGTTCCGCTTCTCCAACGACACCACGCAGACCCTCCTGAACCTGCCCATCGCCATCGCGCTGGTGGGTGCGGGCGCGGTCAGCTTCGTGAAGCTGGGGACCGGCGGGCTTCCCGAGGGCACCGGCGCCCCGCGCGACGCCGCGGGCAATCCCGTCAAGCCCCGACTCGTGCTCCCCATCTTCCTCGGCACGCTCGCCGCGGTCGCGCCGATCGCGCTCCTGGTGTCGCACCACGCCTACGCCACGTGGATGCTCAACATCGTGGGCGTGATCGCCTTCGGGTCCATCATCCTCACGGCCATGCGGAGCGACCGCATCGTGCGCGACCGGCTGACGGTGGTGCTCGTCCTCTGCTTCTTCAGCATGCTGTTCTGGGCGTTCTTCGAGCAGGCGGGATCGAGCGTCAACAACTTCACCGACCGCAACGTGGACCGCGTCGTGGGCGACTCGGGGGTGCGCGCCGGGCAGACCTACACTGACGTGGTGGTGACGCAGGAGTTCCTGGGCGTCGACGTCAACGGCAAGACGTGGACGCTCACGGACATCGAGGTGGCGCAGCGCGCGAGCACCGAGGGCAAGCCCGAGGGCCGCGTGACCTTCACTGCCGACGCCGAGGACGAGGCCAAGGGCCTTGCCGTGGGCGGCGACGAGATCAAGGCGAGCGTCTTCCAGGCGGCCAACCCGACGTTCATCCTGCTCTTCGGGCCGGTGTTCAGCTGGCTGTGGGGCGCGCTCGGGCGCCGCGACCCGAGCGCCGGCGTGAAGTTCGCGCTCGGGCTCCTGCAGCTCGCGGCGGGCTTCGCGTGCTTCTGGATCGGCGCCAAGACCGCCGACGGCAACGGCATGACCGCCATGCACTGGCTGCTGCTTGGGTACCTGCTGCAGACCACGGGCGAGCTGTGCCTGTCGCCGGTCGGCCTGTCGCTCGTCACCAAGCTCTCCCCCGCCGCCATCGGCAGCACCATCATGGGCGCATGGTTCCTCGCCACCGCCTTCAGCCACCTGGTGGCCGCCGCGATCGCGGGCATGACCGGGGTGAGCGAGGGCGGCGAGGGCGCCGCGGTGCCGCCGCCCACGGAGACGGTCGGCGTGTACGGCGACGTGTTCGGCGGGATCGCGATCGCGGCGGCCGTGTCAGGCGTGCTGCTCCTGGCCATCTCCCCGTGGCTCAAGGCGCGCATGCACCTGAGCGATGCCGAGGCCGCCGGCCACGGCGCGCACTGAGGCGGCACCCGGAGGATCGTCCGGGCCGTCAGAACCCCAGCGGGATCCCGAGCGCGTTCCACGCGACGAGGAAGGCGGTCCATGCCACCAGCGCCGTCACGCAGTACGGCACCAGGAGCGCGATGAGCGTGCCGAGCCCCGCGTCCTTGCGGTAGCGCTGGATGGCGATGAGGATGACCACGAGGTACGGGCTGAGGGGCGCGATTGGGTTGGTGCAGGAGTCGCCCACGCGGTAGGCGCACTGCACCAGCTCGGGCCGGACGCCCGCGGTGGCGAGCATGGGGACGAGGATGGGCGCCAGGAACGCCCACTTGGCGCTGGCGCTCGAGACGAAGAGGTTGATGGCCGCGACCACCACCACGATGGCCGCGAGCATCGGCCCCTCGCCGAACCCCATCGACTTGATGGCCTCGCCGCCGGCCACCCCGATGACGCTGGTGAGGTTCGACTGCCGGAACCAGGCGATGGCCTGGCCGGCGAAGAAGGCGAGCACCAGGTAGGTGCCCATCGCGGACATGGCATCCCCCATGCGCCGCGCCACGCATCGGTCGGACCGGATCTCGCCCGAGGCAAGGCCATACGCCACGCCCGGCACCAGGAAGAGGACGAGGATCATCGGGACGATCGCCTCGGACCAGGTCGGCACGAGGCTCGAGGTGCCCGGACGCGTCATCTGGCCGGAAAGCGGCCCGCCCGGCACCAGCGCCATGGCCGCGAACGCACCGCCCGCCGCAAGAAGCGCCACGAGCGCCCAGGCCAACCCGCGCCGCTCGGCGGGTTCCAGGGCCGGCGCGCCGCGGACCACCCCGCCCGCGGCGATCTGCGCATCGACATCGGCCTTGGCGAAGCGCGGCTCGACGATCCGGGCCGTGACCCACCACCCCACCAGCGTGAGGAACGGGGTCGATGCCGCCATGAACCAGTAGTTGCAGGTGGGCTGCACCACCGCGTCTGGGTCGACCGCCCGGGCGGCGCTCTCGGTGAGGCTCGAGAGCAGCGGATCAAGGCTCGAGACCAGCAGGTTTGCGCTGAAGCCGCCGGCCACGCCGAAGGTCACCGCCGCGATCGCGACAAGCGGCGACCGCCCCACCATCGCGAACATGCCGGCCGCCAGCGGCGGCAGCACCACGTACCCGGCGTCCGACGCGACGTTGGAGCACACGCCGATGAACACCACCGCCGGGACGAGCAGCCGCGAGGGCGTGATCGCGACCAGCAGCTTGATGAGCGCGGTGAACAGGCCCGTCCGCTCGGCCACGCCGATCCCGAGCATCGCCACGAGCACGATGGCAAGCGGCGGGAAGTCGAGGAAGTTCCGGAGCGCGCCCGTGAGCATCCAGCGGATGCCCTCGACGTCGAGCAGGTTGTCGACCACGATGCGCTTCGCCGGGTCGCGCGGGTCCGCGACCGACCAGCCCTCGCGCGCGCCGACCCAGCTGAGCGCAAGCACCGCGGCCCCCAGCAGCACGAACAGCGTGGCGGGATCGGGGAGCCGGTTTCCGAGGCGCTCCACCAAGGCAAGCAGCCGGGCGACCCGGCCGGAGGACGCGGCACGCTGGTTCATGCGGCCGATCCTAGCCCCGCCGCACGGGCCGCGGGGACCGGCATCACTCCCGCACGAACGTCATCCGCTCGTAGTCCTTGCGCACGCCCGGGAAGGCGAGCACCTTGTTGTGCATCGCGACGTACACGCCCGGCGCGAGCACCTGCACCGCAAGCAGCGCCTCGGTGAGGTTCTGCACGCTGTCGGTGCGGCGCAGCTCGTAGGGACGCATGGCACCGGTCAGCACCACGGCCTTCGCCATGCGGCCGACCGCGCTCAGCCGCCCGTGGATGCGGTTGCCGGTCACCGCCAGCCGGTCGGTGCCGTGGCAGATCACCACCCCGTCGTGCCCCTGCGACATGAAGTCGGCGGTCTCGGCGATGAGGTCGTGGTCGGCCTCGGTCATGTCGAGGCTGTCCTTGTTCATGAGCGGCACGCGCGTGATCCGCACGCCCTCGAGCGAGAGGGACGCCAGGATGGCGTCGAGGACGCTGAGCGAGTTCTGCAGCACGCCGTGCAGCTCGTCGTAGGTCTTCTCGATGGTGCCGCCGGTGGAGATGAGCGCCACGGTGAAGGGCATGGATCGCGGAGGTTAGCCGCCGACCGCGTCCGCCGCGCGCGCGAGCGCACGCGCCGCGAGCACCGTGCCGCTTGCCGCCACGGGCTGCTCCCGGACCGCGGGCGCGATCGCCTCGAGCGCGCGCCGCGCCTTCGCGAGCATCGCCGCATCGCGGTCGGCTGCAGCCAGTCCCGCCATCGCCCGCAGGATCGAGGACGTGCCGCTCGGCATGGCCCCGTCGTCGCCGCTGCGGATGCGCACGAAGAGGTCGGGCGCATCGGCCGGGCTGTCGAACCACGCGCCGCTCGCGGGGTCGAGGAACCTGCGCTCCGCCTCGGCCACGAGCGCCCGAGCCTCGTCGCGCCAGCGCCAGTCGCCGCTCGCGTGCGCGAGCGCCAGGCACGCGTTGGCCATGCACGCGTAGTCCTCGAGGAACGCCTCCGTGCCGGCCACGCCGTCGCGGAAGGTGCGCAGCAGCCCGCCGTCCGGGGAGCGCATGCGTTCGAGGACGAAGGTCACGCCCTTCCCCGCGGCCTCGACGAACGCGCGCTCGCCGAGCGCATCGCCCGCCGACGCAAGTCCCTCGGCCATCAGCCCCGCCCATGCTGTCACCGTCTTGTCGTCGGTGGATGGCTGCGGGCGGAGCGCCCGCGCCCGGAGGAGCGCCGCATCCACCGTCGCGCGCCGCGCGCGGAACTCGGCATCCGGGATCCCCATGCCCCTTGCGATTGCATCGGGCCGCGCGCCGAGCCGGAGGACGAACGCCGGCGCGGCCTCGGCATGGTGCGGATCGCGGAAGTTCGGCGCGCCGCCGAGCCCGTAGAGCGCGAACGCGAAGGACTCGAGGTCCGCGCACCCGGCGGCGGCGAGCGCCTCCCGCACCGACTGCGGCGACCACAGGTAGTTGAGCCCCTCGCGCGCATCCACCTCCGCGTCCTGCGCGCACAGGAACCGGCCGTCCGCGTCGGTCATCTCGCGCAGCACGTACGCGCACGTCCGGCGCGCGGTCTCGCCGTGGAGCGGATCGCCCCAGCGGCGGTACGCGTCGCCATACAGCGCGGCAAGCTGGCCGTTGTCGTAGAGCATCTTCTCGAAGTGCGGCACGGTCCACGCGGCATCCACCGCGTAGCGATGGAAGCCGCCGCCCACCTGGTCGAAGATGCCGCCGATCGCCATCGCATCGAGCGTGCGGCGCACGGCCTCGAGCATCGTTGCCGTCCCCTCCTCGAGCAGGAAGCGCGGGTACGCGGGCGTCGGGAACTTCGGCGCACCGCCGAAGCCGCCGTTGGTCGGGTCGTGGAGCCTCAGCAGCGCGCCCGCCACCTGCTCGGCCATGGCGTCGGAATCGAGCGCGGGCGTGCCGTCGGCGGGCGCGGGCAGCGCCATCTGCCTGCGGACGATGCCGGCGAGCCGAGCGGCCTGTCCGCGCATCCCGGCGCGGTCGGTCGACCACGCCGCCTGCACCGCGCGCACGAGGTCGGTGAACGACGGACGCCCGTACCCCGCGTCGGGCGGGAAGTAGGTGCCGCAGAAGAAGGGCTCGAGGGTGTCCGGGTCAAGGAAGACGTTGAGCGGCCAGCCGCCGCTCGGCCGTCCCTCGGTGAGCTGCGTGAACGCCTGGCAGGCGGTCATCATGGCATCGTCCACGTCCGGCCGCTCCTCGCGGTCGACCTTCACGGGGACGCAGGCCTCGTTGAGCACCGCCGCGGCGACCTCGCTCTCGAAGCTCTCGCGCTCCATGACGTGGCACCAGTAACACGTGCTGTAGCCGATGGACACGAAGAGCGGCACCTCGCGCCGGCGGGCCTCGGCGATGGCGTCCGCACCCCAGGGCCACCAGTCGACGGGATTTCCGGCGTGCTGCAGCAGGTACGGGCTTCGGGAGCCCGCGAGGCGGTTGCGGGGAGCGGAGCGCCGGTTCTTCACAGGGCGAAGGCTAGGCGAGCCGATGAACCTCCGTGGCCGTGACCGCATCGCTCGCCTCGCTCGAGCCCGAGTTCCTCGCCGCCGCCCTCGAACCGACGGCGCGCGGCATGCTCGCGGTGCTCATGGTCGTCGGCATCCTGCTGGTCCTCGCAGGTGCGCGTCTCCTGCGTCCGGCCGTGGTCGCGACGGCGATGGCCGTCGGCTTCCTCGGCGCCGTCGTGACCGCACGCGCGCTCCTCCCCGGGGTGCCGCTCTGGGCCGCCGCCGCCGTCGGGGCCGTTGCCGGACTCCTGGCCGGGTCGCTCCTCTACCGGCCGGTGGTCGCCGTCGTGGCAGCCGCCGTCGGCAGCGCGGTCGGCGCGCTCGTGGCGTTCGCCGTCATGGCCGGCGGCGCGCTCGACACCGCGCCGCGCGACCTCGGGCATGCGCTCGTCGAGAACCCGCGCGAGGTCCGGCGCGACGGCGACGGCCAGCGCGCGGGCATGCGGATCCTCGCCGTGCTCGCACCCGATGCGGTGGCCGCGCCGGAGACGGGCCCTCACGGCGCCGCCGATGCCGCGCTCTCGAGAGCCGCGGACGCAGCCCTCCCGGTCGGCGAGCGCGCGCTCCGCTCGGCCGTCGACATCACGCACCGAGCCGGCGATCGCGCCGCCGATGCCTACCACGCCACCGCGCCCGCGTACCGCACCCTGCTCACCGCATCGACCGCAGCCGGCGCCATCGCGGGGCTCCTCGCAGGGTTCCTCGCGACCGGCCTCGTGGCCCGGATGCTCACGAGCTTTGCTGGCGCCTGGCTCCTCCTCGGCGGCGCGCTGCCGCTCCTCGCACTGCGTGGCCTTGAGCCGATGCCGGCCGATGCCCGCACGTGGCTCGTGGTGCTTGCCGCCATCGCCTTTGCGGGCACGCTCGCGCAGGGCGCGCTGGGCGCCGACACGTCGCGCGCGGCCAAGCCGAGGGCCCGCCGCGCTGCCGAGCGCGGGCCGGGCGCCGCACCGGCCGCCGCAGCCGACTGAGCGCGGCTCCTACACTCCGCGCGCCGCATGGACCACTTCTCGTACGAGCACGGAGCGCTCCGCTGCGAAGGCGTCGCCGTCGCCGACGTCGCCGCCACGGTCGGCACGCCCTGCTACGTCTACAGCGCAGGCACGCTCGCCGAGCACCACCGCCGCACCCGCGACGCGTTCGCGGCGCTCGACCCGCTGATCTGCTACTCCGTGAAGAGCTGCGGCAACCTCGGCGTGCTTCGCACGCTCACCGCGCTCGGCTCCGGCATGGACGTGGTCTCGGGGGGCGAGCTCTTCCGCGCGCGCGCGGCGGGGTGCCCGCCGGAGCGCATCGTCTACGCGGGAGTCGGCAAGCGCGACGACGAGATCGCGGCGGCGCTCGATGCCGGCATCCACCTCCTGAACGTCGAGAGCGAGCAGGAGTTCGAGAACATCGCGCGCATCGCGCGCGGCCGCGGCGCGACGTGCCGCTGCGCGCTGCGCATCAACCCCGACGTCGACCCGCGCACCCACCGCTTCACCACCACGGGCACCAAGGAGACGAAGTTCGGCGTCGACATCGAGCGCGCCCGCGCGTTCTTCCGCGCGCACGGCCGTGACCCGCACGCACGGCTCGTGGGGCTGCACCTGCACATCGGCTCGCCCGTCACCAGCACCGACCCGTACGTGCAGGCGGTCACCAAGGCACTCGCGCTGCGCGAGGAGCTGCTCCGCGACGGCTTCGAGGTGTCGGTGCTCGACGTCGGCGGCGGGTTCGCGGCCGACTACGAGACCGGGCGCAGCCCCGCCGCGAGCGACTACGCCCGAGCCATCGTGCCGCTCCTCGAGCCGGCGGTGCGCGCCGGCCTGCGCATCGTGCTCGAGCCCGGCCGATCCATCGCCGCCAACGCCGGCATCCTGCTCACGCGCGTGCAGTACGTGAAGACCTCCGGCGACAGGACGTTCGCCATCTGCGATGCGGGCATGAACGCCCTGCTCCGCCCGAGCCACTACGACGCGTTCCACTTCATCTGGCCCGCGGCACCGGGGCCGGGATTCGCGCCGCACGAACGCACGCGCGAGCCCGGCATGCCCGGCCTTGTGACCGTCGACGTGGTGGGCCCGCTCTGCGAGACGGGCGATTACCTCGCGCTCGACCGCCGGCTCCCGCCGCCGGCGCGCGGCGACCTGCTGGCCGTGTTCACCGCCGGCGCCTACGGCATGTCGATGGCCAGCCGCTACAACAGCTCGCCGCTTCCCGCCGAGGTGCTCGTTTCCGGCGAGGCGTTCACGGTGGTGCGCCGGCGCGAGACGTACGAGGACCTCGTCGCACACGAACGCTGACTGCGGGTTGCGCGCGACCTCGGCTCAGCCGGCAACCGGCCCGACCACGTGCATGAGAACGCACGCGTAGATCCCCGCGAACACGTCGTCGAGCAGGATGCCGCGCCCGCCCTTCACGGCCTGCAGCGCGCGGCACGGCGGCGGCTTCACGATGTCGAACGCGCGGAAGAGCAGGAACGCCATCGCGGTGCCCGCGACCGCGGTCCACGCCCAGCGCCAGCCCTCCGCCCCGTCGCGCAGCGTCCAGTGCAGGCCGAGCAGCGAGATGGCCATGCCGGCCACCTCGTCGAGCACCACGCACGAGGGATCCTTCGCGCCGAGGGCTTCCTCGGTGCGTGCGCCCCAGAGCTCGCAGCCGATGACGGCCCAGGCAAGCATCGCTCCGAGCACCGCGTCGATGACCCAGGCGAGGTCCGCGGGCAGCACGGCCACCAGCACCAGGACGGCCACGCATGGCGGCACCGAACCCCAGGTGCCCGGGGCGAAGCGCGCGAATCCCAGTCCGCCCACCGTCACCGAGAAGCGCGCGAGGGGAGGCAACGCGGCCAGGCGCACGCGGGCGACGGCAGGATCGATCTTCGGTTCACCGAGGGCCATGGTGGTCTTCCGGCGTCATCGGCCGGGACCGCCCGTCCCCTTGGAAATCGAGCGCAGGAGCGCGGCACCGCGCACCGTGTAGGGCACCGCGCTCCAGATGGTCACGATGGTCATCGTCCACACCGAGAGCGTCTGCGCCAGCCGGTAGCTCGGGCTGGCCAGGCAACCGGGGTTGACCGCGATGAAGAGCGCCGTCGGGATGGCCGCGCTCTGGGCGAACATCTTCACCTTGCCCGACCAGTCCGCCGCAAACGCGATGCCGCGTGCCTCGAGCACCCCGCGCAGGCTCGTGACGAGCAGTTCGCGCGCCAGCACAGCCACGACCATCCAGCTTGCCACCCCGGTGGCGCAGTTGATCTCCCCCGCCGCGGGCTCCAGCCCGAATGCGCGGCTCCATTCGGGTTCGGCGAACTTCGGGCTTGCCAGGTAGACGAACGCCCCGAGCACCAGCACCTTGTCGACGAACGGGTCCATCACCCGTCCGAAGTCCGTCACCACGCCCCACCGGCGCGCAAGGAACCCGTCGAGGATGTCGCTGAGCGCCGCCGCGATGAACAGGACGAAGGCCGCGTTTCCCCACCACTGGCGCCCGACCGAGGAGGTCGGGGAGAGCTTCAGGGCGATGATGGCGAAGAAGGCCGCCGCCATTCCCAGCCGGACGACGGTGATGGCATTGGGCAGCAGCCTTCGGACCCCATCTGGCATGCTGCGAGGCTAGCCGGGGCGGTTGTCAAGCGCCATGTCCCCTCCTATTATCCGCCCTCCCGCCCCGGTCCCGGGGGGGTCGCCCGCCGCCCCGACCCATCCATGAACGCAAACCTCTTCTACCTCGCCGCCGCCCTTGGTGCCGTGGTGCTGTACCTGATGATGGAGCCCCGCCCGGCGCCGTTTCGGGCAGCGCTCACCGTCTTCGGTCTGGCCGCCGTGGCGCTCATCCTGACCGCAGTGGCGGCCAACGCCCCCGCGCCGGAGGATGCCGCCAGCGGTGCCCCGTTCGGGCTGCACGTCCTCCTTTCGCTGGTGGCGGTGGCGGGCGCGGCGCGCATGGTCACGCACCCGAAGCCCGTCTACGCGGCCCTGTACTTCATCCTCGTGATCCTGGCGGTGGCCGTGAACTTCCTGCTCATGCAGGCGGAGTTCATGGCCTTCGCGCTGCTCATCGTCTACGCAGGCGCAATCCTCATCACCTACCTGTTCGTGCTCATGCTCGCGCAGCAGTCCGGGGACCGAGGCTCACGCGGCGAGGATGCCTCCTGGTACGACCGAACGCCGCGCGAGCCCATCGCCGCGCTCATCCTGGCCTTCATCGTGCTGGCAACGACCGGCGATGCCCTGTTCCGCCGCCCGAACGCGCTGCCCTGGGTTGCCTCGCCCGCCGAGACCGCGCGGGCGAACGTCCGGCTGTGGGAGCAGGCAGGCGACATGCCCGGCCTGCTTGCCGACGAGGCACGCGCCGTGGCGCTCGCCGACCTTGCCAAGGACCCCGGCCTTGCGAAGGCCTGGTCGCCCGCGAATGCCACGGAACAGGCCGCGCGCGAGGCGATCGCGGCCGCGAGCGTGGCGATCGATGGCGGCGGCCGACGCCTGTCCGTGTCGCCCGACGGCGCCAGCGCGACGGTCACGCTGCGCACCGCCGATGGAACGCTGCACCCGGTCAAGCTCGATGCCGCCGCCGCCCCGAGCAACTCGCAGAGCCTGGGCCACTCGCTGGTGGCGAAGTTCCCGGTGAGCCTCGAGCTTGCCGGCGTCATCCTGCTGATGGCGCTCTTCGGCGCGGTGGTGCTTGCGCGCAAGCAGATGCAGATGGCCGAGGACGAGCGCCGCATCGCCGCAGGCGTGCAGCGGCTCGGCGACGAGTCCTTCGAACGCGGAGGTGCGGCGTGAACCCAGTGCAGCCCCTGCTTGCGGCCGCGCCGCTCGCGCCCGCCATGCCCGCGAACGTCCAGCTGACGCTGGCGCTTGCGCTGATCCTCTTCGCGATCGGGCTGGTGGGATTCCTCACCCGCCGCAACATGATCCTGATGTTCCTGTCCACCGAGCTGATGTTCCAGGCGGCGGCGCTTGCCTTCGTCGCCTTCGGCCGGATGTGGATGGACCTGTCCGGGCAGCTGATGGTGATCTTCATCCTCACCGTCGCCGCGGCCGAGGCCGCGCTTGCCCTGGGCCTGGTGGTGCTCCTGTACCGCCGCAAGGAAACGCTCAGCAACGAGGCGTGGGCCGAGCTCAAGGAGTGAGCCCCGCGACCGCCGCACCCGCGCACCACGCAGACACGGACCACGCCCCATGCACGCAGCACTCCTTCCCCTGATCGCGCTCGCCACCGGCGACGGTGCCCACGCCGCCGACGGCCACGGCGCCGCGCACGCCGCGGCCGCATACGCCGACGTCGGGACGCTCCAGTTCGCCAAGGCCACCGTCGACACCAGCTACGGGTGGCTGAAGTGGATGCTGCTGGCGCCGCTCGCCTCGGTGGCGCTCTGCGGCGCCTTCGCCATGCTCAAGGTGCGCGGACGCCTGCCCGCCCTCTTCACGGTGGCATCGTTCGCGGTCGCCGCCGTCCTCGCGGTCACCGTCTACCGCCAGTGGGGCCCGACGCTCTTCTCCACGCACGCGCCCCTTGCGGTGCCGCTGATGGACTGGCTCACGTTCAGGTGGGGCGATGGCCCGTTCCAGTCGTTCACCGCCAACTTCGGCCTCTACCTCGACGGCATCAGCATCCTGTGGATCCTGTTCGTCACGGTGCTGGCCACGCTGATCGCGCTGTATGCCAGCGAGTACATGGAGTCGGACGTCAAGGCCGGCTACGCGCGCTTCTTCTTCGCGGTCAGCCTGTTCGTCACCAGCATGCTCATCCTGGTGATGAGCGACAACCTCGTCGGCCTGTACCTCGGCTGGGAGGGCGTGGGCCTCTGCTCGTACATGCTGATCGGCTACTACGCGTCGCAGCCAGGCGCGGTGGCCGCCAGCAAGAAGGCGTTCGTCATGAACCGGGTCGGCGACCTGGGGCTGGCGCTCGCCATCTTCCTGATCTGGACCAACTACGGCACCGTGCAGTACGACGGGCTGTTCCAGGCGATCGCATCCTCCGGCGCCGGGACCGTGCAGGGCAGCTGGTCGAAGGCGGCCATCCCGTTCCTCCTGCTGCTGGCCGTGTGCGGCAAGAGCGCCCAGGGACCGCTGTTCACCTGGCTGCCGGACGCCATGTGGGGACCGACGCCCGTCAGCGCGCTCATCCACGCGGCCACCATGGTCACCGCGGGCATCTACCTGCTCGCGCGCATGGCGCCCTTCTACACCGTGCAGGCGATCGGCAGCGAGTGGGCAGAGCCCGCGCTCCTCACCGTCGGCTGGATCGGCTGCGCGACGGCCTTCATCGGCGCCACGATCGCCTGCGGCCAATTCGACTACAAGCGCGTCTTCGCGTACTCGACCATCAGCTCGCTCGGCTACATGGTGATGGGCCTCGGTGTGGGCACCGCCTTCGGCGGCGTCTACTACGTGTTCACGCACGCCTGGTTCAAGGCCCTGCTCTTCCTGACCGCGGGCGCCGTGATGCACGGCATGGCCGGGCAGGTCGACTTCCGACGCCTCGGCGGGCTGCTCCGCGTGCCGGGCTTCCGCATCACGATGCTCTGCATGCTGCTCGGCTGCCTGTGGCTTGCCACGGCGCCCTTCAGCGCCGCCGCGCTGTCGAAGGACATCATCCTGTACCAGGCGCTCACGAGCGACGTCGAGCAGGTGCGCTGGATGGGCTGGCTCGGCCTCCTGACGGCGGGCATCACGGCCTACTACGCGTTCCGCGTGTGGTTCCGCCTGGCGCTCGGGCCCGTGCGCATCGAGCCCGGCCCGGACCAGCACCACGGTCACGACGACCATGACCACGGAGCGGCTGGCCACGGTCACGGTGGCCACGACCATGGCAGCCACGGCGCCCACGCGGCGCACTCCGGCGGCCATGGCCACGATGCGCACGGCTTCCATCCGCACCCGCCCGGGCTGCGCATCAACTTCGTGCTGGTAGTGCTTGCCGTCGGCTCGATCCTCGCCGGCCTGCCCACCTACCTGGAGAAGTCCGAGGGCTTCAACTGGATCCAGCGCTTCGTGCAGAACTCGAGCGCCTGGATCCGCGCCACGGGCGGCCCCGAGCACGGGCAGATCCTCGGCCGCGACGGCCACGGAACGCTCTTCGTCCTCGCCACGGGCGTGGTCGTGGCCGGCATCGCGCTCGCCTGGGTGCTGCACGCCGGCAACCGCGCCCTCGGCGACCGCCTCCGCGACTCCATGCTCAAGACGCCCGGCCTCAAGTGGCTGGCCCGCGGCAGCGAGCACGGGTGGTACGTGGACGCCGTCTACAACGCGCTCCTCGGCGTCCCGCTGTGGCTGGGCGCGCAGGTGCTGGCGTTCCTCGACCGGTTCGTCCTTGACGGCGTGGTGTTCGCGGCCGTCGGCAGGCTGCCCGGGTTCCTGGCACGCGTGTTCCAGCCGCTCTACGTGGGCACGGTGCAGGCGTACGCGCTCACCATGGCGGGCGGCATCGCGCTGATCTTCGCGTGGGTGGTCTGGATCTGGCTCTCGGGAGGTGCCTCGTGACGCTCGCCGTCCTGCTGATCGTCCTGCCGCTTGCCGGCGCACTCCTCTGCCTCGCCGGCACGGAGCGCACGGCCAAGACCGTCGGCCTGCTCGCGGGCCTCGTCACCCTCGGCGCCGCGGTGATGATGGCCCGCGAGTTCCCGGCATGGGGCACCGCCGACTTCTGGCCCAACCAGGAGGGCTGGAGGCTGTTCACGGCCTTCGGCGTCGACTTCCTGCTCGGCACCGACACGGTGGGCATGATCCTCATCCTGCTCACGGCGCTCCTGATCCCGTGCAGCATGCTGGTGAGCTTCGGCGCCATCACCCAGCGCCAGCGCGGCTTCTACGCGCAGTTCCTGTTCATGGAAGCGGCCGTCATGCTCGCGTTCCTCGCGCGCGACGTCATCCTCTTCTACATCGGCTACGAGTTCACGCTGGTGCCGCTCTTCCTCATCGTCGCGGTGTGGGGCGGCAGCGAGCGGCGCGTCGCGTCCATCAAGCTCTGGGTCTACAGCTTCGTGGGCTCGGTGGTGTCGCTCGTCGGGTTCATCTACCTCGCCGCGGGCAACGCGTCCGCGCACGGCGGGCAGATGACCTTCGCGATCGACGCGCTCAGCCAGTACGGCGCGAGCCTGCCGGCCTCCACGCAGTGGTGGCTGTTCCTGGCCATCATGGGCGGCTTCGCGGTGAAGGTGCCGTTCGTGCCGGTGCACTCGTGGCTGCCGCTCGCGCACGGCGAGGCGCCCACCGCCGGCTCCGTGGTGCTGGCGGGCATCGTGATCAAGATCGGCCAGTACGGCGCGCTGCGCTTCGCCTTCCCGATGGCCCCGGAGGGCGGCCTTGCGCTGGCGCCCTTCTTCTCGGCGCTCGCGCTGGTCGGCATCCTCGGCATGAGCCTCGTGTGCTGGGTGCAGAACGACGTGAAGCGGCTGGTGGCCTACAGCTCGGTCGCGCACATGGGCCTCGCGCTCCTCGCCATGTTCGCCTTCAACGTGGTGGGCATGGAGGGCGCAATCCTCTACATGGTGAACCACGGACTGTCGACGGCCGGCATGTTCATGTGCATCGGCATCATGTACGAGCGCTACCACACCAAGGACATGGAGGTGGTGGGAGGGCTCATGCAGCGCATGCCGGTGTGGAGCGTGTTCATGGTGTTCTTCGCCATGGCGTCGCTCGCCCTGCCCGGGCTGAACGGTTTCGTCAGCGAGTTCCTCTGCCTCATGGGGGTCTACACCGCCGACCACGGCGTGAAGACCGGGTTCCCCGGGATCCTCGGGCCCACCTACGCGTTCCTCGCGGCGCTGGCCCTCATCCTGGGCGCGCTCTACGTGCTCCGCATGCTGCAGCGGTTCGTGTTCGGGCCGCTGCGCGAGCCGCACGACGCGCAGCACCCGCCCGGCGGCGAGGCCCACGGCGCGCACGGGCACCACGCGGTGGCACACGACCTCAATCTGCGCGAGGTGGCCGCCATGGCACCGCTCGCGATCGCCTGCATCGTGATCGGCATCTGGCCGAAGCCGCTCCTTGACACCATCGAGCCCGCGGCCGCCAAGGTCGTGGCGCCCTACGTGGAGCTCATCCAGCGCGCGCCGACGGCCGAGAAGCCCTCGGACGGGCTGGCACTGAACGCCGGCTCGCCCCTGCCCGCATCGCCGGCCGCCGCCGGGGAGGCCGCCCAGTGATCCCGCACGCCATCGCGATGCTGCCTTCCACCGCCATGCTGCCTTCCACGGCCATGCTGCCATCTCCCGCCATGCTGGCCTCCACCGCCTCGCTCGGGCCGAAGTTCGCGCTCATCGTGCCCGAGATCGTCGTCTTCGCGGGCGCGGTCGTCTGCGCGGTGATGGGCCTCTCGCAGTCCCGCTCGACGCGCGCAGGCGTGCCGTGGATGGCGGTGGCGACGCTCGTCGGCACCTTCGTGGTGATGCTCAAGGTGTGGACGCCCGAGGCCGCCGCGGCCGCGGAGCTCCCCATGCCGCTCCTCGGCAAGTACGTGATCGCCCTGCTCTGCGTCGTGGGCGTCGGGCACGTGCTCGCGTCCGCCGGCAGCGTCGACCGGGCCATCGAGCGCCAGGTTGCCTCCGGCACCGGCGCGTTCGACCCGGTCCGCGTGATCTCGGGCGAGTTCCACGCGTTCCTCCTCTTCTCGCTGTGCGGCGCGATGCTGCTCTGCCACGCGACCGACCTCGTGTGGCTGTTCCTCGCGTTCGAGCTCTGCTCGCTTCCCACCTACGTGCTGGTGGCGATCGGCCGGGGCGCCGACCGCAGCATGGAGGCGGCGATCAAGTACTTCTTCCTCGGCGCCATGAGCACGGCGACGATGCTCTTCGGCTTCGCGCTCCTCTACGGCGCGACCGGCACGCTCGAGCTCTCGGCGATGCGCGAGGCGTTCCAGATGCAGGCGCAGGTGGGCGGCATCGGCACCGTCGCCATCATGGGCATGCTGTTCACCGTGATCGGCATCTGCTTCAAGCTGGCCGCCGTGCCGATGCACTTCTATGCGCCGGACGTCTACGAGGGCGCCTCGAACCCGGTGGCCGCGTTCATCAGCTTCGTCCCCAAGGTGCAGGGGTTCGTGACCCTGGTGCTCCTCCTCGGCACGGTCGGCTGGGATGCCTCGGGCAACGCCGCCATCCCGCAGGTGGTGGCCGCCGTGCTCTGGATGGTGGCCCTCCTCACCATGACGCTCGGCAACATCGGCGCGCTGCTGCAGCGCTCCGCCAAGCGCATGCTTGCGTACAGCTCGATCGCCAACTCCGGCTACATGCTCACCGGCATCCTTGCCGGCCCGGCGATCGGCGTCGATGCCACGCTCCTCTACCTCCTCACCTACGGCGTCGCCAACCTGGCCACGTTCGGGTCGCTCGCGGCCATCGAGCGCAACGGCCATGAGGTGGACTCGCTCGATGACCTCGCGGGCCTGCGCGTGCGCGCGCCGATGGTGGCAACGGCGCTCGCGATCGGCGCCCTCAGCCTGACCGGCATCCCGCCGCTGGTCGGCTTCTGGGGCAAGCTCGACCTCTTCATGGCGAGCGCCGAGAGCGGCCAGCGCGCGCTGCTCGTGGCCATGGCGCTGAACAGCGGCATCGCGGCCTTCTACTACCTGCGCCTGGTGGCAGGCCCCTTCGTGGCCGAGCCCACCCCGCGCACGCAGGGCGTGGCGCCGGTCCAGAGCCTGTGGCCGCGCGTCAGCGCGCTGGTGTTCGCGATGGGATGCATCGTGCTGCCCTTCGCGGCCAACCAGCTGAAGCAGGAGTCGGCCGCAGCCGCGATGAACGGCCCCGCCGCACCGCCCGCCGTCCGCACGGCCGAGAAATGAGCCGCGCCCGGCCCGACGCCCATGGTGCGGCGGGCGCCGGGATTCGCTACACTCTTTCCTCCCCTGCGGCGCCCCGCGCCCGGGTGGCACGCGACCGTAGCTCAACTGGATAGAGCATCGGTCTACGAAACCGAAGGTTGCTGGTTCGAGCCCAGCCGGTCGCGTTCGAATGGCCCCGGTCCTGCCGGGGCTGTTTGCTTAGCGGCCGGACGAAGCGTGCATCGCGCGGGAGCCGCCCATCACCCCCACCACCGTCACCCCCACCAGCCCCGCGCGCAGGCCGTTCACCCAGCCCACCCCGAAGCCAAGCGCGTCCATGAACGCGGGCTCCATCGGCAGGAACACGACCGCCGCGGCGGCGAGTCCGCAGAAGGCGGCCGGTCCCGGCTGCGATCCGCGCGAGGCACCGGCAAGCGCGGCGCCGAGGCTTGCAAGCGACACCACCACGAGCGGCACGAGGAACGGGAACGCAGCACCCGGCACCGCGAACGCCGCGCCCACCGCGATCGCGGCCCACGGGGCCCACGCGCCGCAGAGGGCGCTCCAGGCATCCACGCCGCGGCGCGCGAGCCAGAGCCCTGCCCCGGCGGCCGCCACCACTGCCGCCGCGAACAGCGCGGCATCGAGCGCCCACAGCCGCGCGGGCGCGGTGGCCATGCTCAGCCCCGCCGCGCGCGCCGCCGCCCCGAAGCCCCATCCGAGGAGGGCGGACAACGCGATCACGGCAACCGCCGCCATCATGGCGAGCGCCGCCTTGCGTCCCGGCGCGCGCCGCTCGTCGCCCGCCAGCGCACGCCACGCGCCCACCGCGCAGCACGCGCCCAGGAGCGGCGCCGCGCACAGCGCCATCGGCAGCGTCCAGTGCTCCGGCCAGCGGAGCACTCCCAGGCCGAGCACGTCGCCGTACACCGCGCGACCGGGCGGCGGACCCGCGTCGGGCATGCGCTCGTCGAGCGCGCGCACGAGTTCCAGCGCCGTCTGCCCCATGTGCTGGCGGGACTGCGCCGACTGGCGGTCCACCGTGTCCAGCGGCGTGTGGTAGGCGGCCATGTCGCCGAGGAACGCGATGTTGAAGCCGCTGATGCCCGCCTTCAGGAACACCGTGAAGTCGGTGCCGTTCGGCATGGCACCGTAGACCACGCCCATCAGCGAGCTGGTGCGCGGCGCGGTGACGCGCGCGGCCACCTGCTCCGCGAGCCATGCAGTCTCGGGCCCGGTCTCGAAGATGAAGGCCGGTCCGCTCGCGCCGCGCGCGTCGAGGTTGACCACGGCACGAAGCTCCTTGGCTGCGGGGTCCTGGGCCATGAAGGCCTGCGCGCCGAGCAGGCCGCGCTCCTCGCCGTCGGTGATGATGACGAGCACGTCGCGCGCCGGCGGGTGCGCCACCAGGCTGCGCGCGATGCCGAGCGCCGCGACGCATCCCGCGCCGTCATCGGACGCGCCGGGCGCGTTCGGGGCGCTGTCGGAATGCGCGACCACGCCCACGCGCGCAGGACCGCCGGCACGGCCCGGCACGCGAACGGTGAGGTTCTCGAGGTCCACGGCCCCCGCGCGACGCTCGATGCGGGTGGCACGGCGCTCCACGGCCAGGCCAAGACCCTCGAACAGCGCCGCCAGCCGGTCCCGGCCGGCCAGAGCAGCCGGAGTCCCCGCCACGCGCGGCGCGCCGTCGCCCACGAACGCCCGAAGGTCCACGAGCGCCTGCCCCCCGTCAAACCGCAACGGCCCAGGCTCCGGGGGCCGCCAAGCCGGGGAAAACTGCAGCCACGCGCCGATGGCGCTACTCAGGAGAAACGCGGCTCCTCCCGAGAAAGGCCAGCGTCGCTGGAACCCAATCGAATCTAAACGTCCGGGAACGGGCATCTCGACCGAACCTTGTGCCGATATGGGGCGTTCTTGCAGGCGCGGGCTAGACTCGTGTCGGCCTCGCTCAGTGCACGGCAGGCGCCCGCTGTTCGTCCATCAACCCTACGGAGAATACACGATGCGTTTCATCTCGACGCTGGGCACGGCTGCCCTCACCATGTCGGCGACGGCGCTTGCCGATGTCACCATCACGGAGATCCGTACCGGCAGCGCCAACGCCGAGTACATCGAGCTGAAGGGCACCCCCGGCGCATCGCTCGATGGCTACGCGGTGGTCATCATCGGCGACGGCACGACGACGGGCACTGCGCCGACGCGCTCCGGCGTCGTCGAGTGGCTGTACCGCTTCGCCGCGACCGATGTGATCGGCTCGAACGGGTACCTCGTGCTGCACAACCCGGGCCAGAACCCGAACGCCCCGCCGCCGCCCGCGCTCCCCGACACCTCGGGCGCGTTCCCGTTCACCATCGCCGCGGGAGCGACTGATCGCCCGTGGGGCTACCAGACCCCGACTGGCTACGCGAGCGACACGCAGATCGAGTCGCCCGACAACCAGACCTACCTTCTCGTGACCGGCTACACCGGCGCCGACACCTTCCAGACCCGCGCGCCGAACGGCGGTGCCGGCGGCCAGGACCTCGACACCAACGATGACGGCATCCTGGACATCACGCCGTGGACGGCGATCGTCGACAGCGTGGTCATGAAGGAGACCAACGGCAACACCCCGGGTTCCGGCCAGGACTGGTGGTACGCCAGCACGCTGTGCGGCCCCTACATCTCGCGCCAGGTCGTGACCGCCACCAGCGGCACCACCGTCGCGGGCTGGGACTTCCAGACCACCACGAACGCCAACGCAGGCACGGCCGCCGCGGCCGCACCGAACACGCCCAAGGTGTTCAACTCGAACGCCGGCGTGGGAACGATGTACCTCGACGGCGCCAACGGCGCGAGCAACTGGGCGCAGGCGACGGAGCTGAACGCGTTCACCGGTACCAACGTCAACGCGACTGGAACGGGCACCGGCGGCAACGGGCTCGATCCGGCGTTCACCGGGCTCGGGACCTCCTCGCTGGCCCTGGTCGCCGGCGGCGCCGGCAATCCCGCAAACGGCAAGTCCTTCACCATGAAGTTCTCGATGACCTCGGTCACGGGCCTCAACGTGAGCTACGCGACGCGCACCTCGGGCGCGACCAGCGGCTTCACGACCCACCAGTGGGCGTGGAGCACCGACGGCAGCTCGTGGACGGACATCGACACCTTCACGCCCTTCACCACCAGCTTCGCGCTCAAGTCGCTGGCTGCGCTGAACGCACTGAACGGTGCCGCCGAGGGCTACCTGAAGTGCACGGTCAGCGGCGCAGCCGGAACGTCGGGCACCAGCAACAACCGCTTCGACAACGTCCTCCTGCTCTCGAACGCCGTGAGCACGGACACCGTGGTCACCAACTACAGCGGCCCGGTGCACGGCTTCAAGACGTCCACGGGCGCCTGGGTGATCGGCGTTGCGTCGACGACCATCGGCAACCAGGACACCCCCGGTGCCGACAACGTCGACCCTGCCACCTACGCCTGCGGCACCGCCGGCGCCGGTGACTGCGCGGCCGCGCACAACAACGCGTTCTGCGCGGACAGCTGCTGCTGCACCTACGTCTGCAACCTCGACGCGTTCTGCTGCACCGTGCGCTGGGACTCGATCTGCGCCACGGCCGCGGCCGGCTGCGCGGCCAACTGCACGGGCAACAACTGCCCGGCCGACTTCGACAACGACAACAACGTGTCGGGCTCGGACCTTGGCCTCCTGCTCGGTGGCTGGGGCGGCGTGGACTACGACCTCGACGGCGACAGCATCGTCTCTGGCGCCGACCTCGGCCGGCTGCTCGGCGCGTGGGGCCCCTGCCCCTGACCGCTCGGGCGCCCGGCGCCCGCACTTGGTGCACGATTGGCGCACACAGTTGGCGCACACTTGGTGATTTCCCGCGGGCCCGGCCATCTCGGCCGGGCCCGCGGTGTTCCCTAGACTGCCCGCATGCCCGCGGCGCCATGGGATGCGGTCTCGAACCTCGGCGCGGGCATCCATGGTGCCGTCAGCCGCTTCGGCGTGTTCGTGCGCTTCACGGGGGACGCGGTGGGCGCACTGCTCCGCCACCCGCGGGCATCCCTGAAGTGGAACGCGCTGGGCCCGCTCCTCCTCGAGGTGGGGACGGCCTCCGTGCCGGTGGTTGCACTCACCGGGCTGCTGGTCGGCCTGATCCTCTCGGTTGAGGGCTATGCGCAGTTCGAGGCCATCGGTGCCGAGCGCCGGATGGGCGGCATCATCAACGCCAACGTCGTGAAGCAGATCGGGCCGGTGCTCGCCGCGGTGATGGTGGCGGGCCGGGTGGGCGGCGCGATCGCCGCGGAGCTCGGCGCGATGCGCATCGCAGACCAGCTCGATGCCATGCGCTCGACGGGGGCGGACCCCGTGGCGCGCCTGGTGCCCGCCCGCGTGGTGGCGTGCGCGGTGATGACGCCGGTGCTGACCGTGTACAGCGACGTGCTCGGCGCGTTCGGCGCGTGGGCGGTCCTGACCCAGGTGCACGGGGTGCCGAGCGAGGAGTACTGGCACCACACGTCGATGTTCCTGCTTGCGCTCGACCCCCTCAACGGCCTCCTGAAGGCAGCGTGCTTCGGCACCGCCATCGGCCTGATCGCGTCCTACAAGGGGTTCACCTGCGCGCCCGGGCCGCTGGGCGTGGCAAAGGCGGCCACGGGGGCGTTCGTGGCGAGCTTCGTGGCCATCGTGGCCATCAACCTCGTGCTGGTGGAGTTCCTCAACGGGGTGACCGTCCTCATCCACGGGGCGCTTCCGCGCGTATTGTGAGGCGATGATCACCGCGGCCGCCGTTGCCCTGCTCGCCATGGCGCCCCCGCCGCCCGCGGGCACCACCGTCGGCACGGGGACGGGAGCACCGCCCGCGACCGGTGCGCCCACGGCGCCCGCCGCAGCGCCGCCGGGGACGCCACCAGCGGGAACGGGCGCCGGTGCGGGTGCGGGTGCCGGAACGGGCGCCGGCTTCTCGACCATCAGCGGCCGCCCGCCGGAGTATCCGCTCAAGCGAACCGATCCGCGGATCTGGGAGGCCAAGCTCGAGGCAAACCTGTGGGCGCCCGTCCTCCGACGCGGAGACACCGAGACCATCCGGCTGGCGGACATCCGGGTCTGGATGCCGTTCGTCCTCCAGAGCACCTGGAGCGAGGTGGATGCGTCGAGCATCAAGACCGACATCTGGACGCAGGGCGCGCGCCATGCGGCGCCCGCGGACCGCACCACCTACCGGCAGGGCCTGGCGCAGGGGCTGGCGGCGGTCGGCATCTCCATCCCGGACGTCAAGGGACAGAGCCTGAAGTGGAACATCCGCTGGCTGGAGCAGTGCTGGGCATCGCAGGTGGACGAAGCCGCGGCCGCGGCCAAGACATGGCCCGCG
>VGXR01000041.1 GCA_016873255.1 Planctomycetota bacterium | reverse complement strand
ACTCGCCGCAGGTACCCGGCGTCGTCGACCGGCCGCGCGCACAGGATGCGGATCGCGTCGTCGAGGAGGAGCGGCGCCAGCCCCCAGCAGTCGACGCCCACGTCGAGCGAGCGACCAAGCTCCTCGACCGAGCCGTGCGAGTGCCCGTGCAGGTGCAGCGCGCCGTCCCAGATGCCGCGCCACTGGCGCAGCGGATAGTGGTGGCAGACCACGCGCAGCCGCACGTCGGTTCCGGGCCCCCGCACGCGGAAGGACCGCGACTCGTCGACGCGGTCGAAGCAGCGGGCGAAGGCGCGTGACCCCGGGTCCTTGTTGCCGCGCACCAGGCGGATGCGGCGGCAGCGGATCCGCGCAAGGAGCGCGCGCGCATCGCGGCGCGCGCCGGAGCTCTGCCAGTCGAGGCTGCCGAACACGTCGCCGAGGTGGAGCAGCACGTCGCGGCGGCCCACCCGGCGGTTGATGGCATCGAGCAGTGCCTCGTCCATCTCGCGCACGTCCGTGAACGGGCGGCCGAACCGGCTGATCGCGTCGGCCTCGCCGAAGTGCGTGTCCGCGGTGACCCAGACCGTGCGACCCATGGCCAGAGGCTATCGGTTCGCGCACCCGTGGCCGCCCGCCGGTGCGCCGTACACTGCCTGCCCGATGGCCCGGCACCTGCTCCAACTCGAGGGGCTCGACGCGGCGGCGCTCACCGCGCTCCTCGACCGCGCCGAGGCGTTCCTTCCCATCGCGCAGCGGACGGCACCGCCCTCCGATGCGTTGGCCGGGCGGCTGGTGGCCAATCTCTTCTACGAGGACTCCACCCGCACGCGCCTCAGCTTCGAGACCGCGGCGGCCCGGCTCGGGGCGCGATCGCTGGCGCTGCAGGGGGCTGGCTCCAGCTCGAGCAAGGGCGAGTCGTTCCTGGACACGGCGCTCAACGTCGAGGCGCTCGGCGTGGACGCCATCGTCGTGCGCAGTGCCATCGCCGGCGGAGCGCACCTGCTCGCGAGGCATGTGCGGTGCTCGGTCATCAACGCCGGCGACGGACGCCACGAGCACCCCACGCAGGGGCTTCTCGACTGCCTGACCGTGCGTCGCGCGCTCGGGTCCATCGAGGGCCGCACCGTGGCCATCGTCGGTGACATCGCCAACAGTCGCGTGGCGCGAAGCGCGATGCACGCGCTCACCATGCTTGGAGCCACGGTCCGGCTGGTGGGGCCCCCGACGCTGCTGCCGCGCTCGCTCGGAAGCATCGTCCAACACCCCGAAAGACTGTCGATCAGCCATGATCTTGACGCGATCCTCGGCGATCTTGATGTCGTCATGATGCTGCGCGTCCAACTTGAGCGCGCGGCAGGGGGTGGAGTCAGCTCGGATTATCGGATTCAGTACGGCCTCACGCGTGACCGGGCCAACCGGCTGCCCCCGCACTGCATCGTGATGCACCCAGGGCCGGTCAACCGAGGTGTCGAGGTGGATGACGATGTCGCCGACGACGCCCGCAGGAGCCAGATTCTCGGACAGGTGTCCAACGGAGTCGCCATCCGGATGGCCGTACTTCAAGGCTGCATCGGGAGTTAGGTCTCGGCACCGGGATGCTTGCGGCAAATCGGGGTGACCGTGATGCAGGTTGCCCCCCTGCCATGCCGATACGCTGTGCGACCCCCCCCCTCGCTGTACGCGGGAACCGGGGTGGGCGTTTCCGCGCCGTTGGCGCTTGACAGTTGGTTCGTCCCTTCTGAGGTTGACCTCACCCATGAGTCCCGATCGGAACACCGCCAGCCACACCGCCCGCTCCGGAGGACCTCGGCGCGCCGCCTTGACGGCGCTGGTCGCGGTGCTCGGCACCGCGCTCTCGGGGTGCGACTACGACAGCTGGATGGACCCGAGCCGCACGGGCTACTTCGAGCACACCCCCACCTCCATCCCGATCCTGCGCAAGATCGACGTGATCGAGGTCGAGCAGGATGCGTTCGCCACCGAGATGGGCCCGCCGCTTGCAAGCGACCTCATCCCGGGGACCCCGGAATACACCTACGCCTCGGGCGACGTGCTCGAGATCCAGATCAACGACCTCTTCCAGGTGGACAAGCCGGAGCAGTTCCGCCGCACCGTCGACCAGTCGGGCAAGGTGCTGCTGCCGATCGTCGGGAGCGTGGTCGCCGGCGGCCTCTCGCAGAGCCAGTTCGTGACGGCGCTCGAGGAGAAGCTGAAGCCGATCATCCGCGACCCAAAGGTCTCCGTGACCGTGGTCGAGGGCCGGTCGTTCACCTTCGTGGTGGACGGCCAGGTGCGCAACGCCGGCGTCTACGCGCTGTCACGCCCGGACTTCGACATCGAGCAGGCCGTTGCGCTTGCAGGCGGCGCCAACGAGGGCGTGGTGCGCGTGCGCATCGTGCGCACCCTCGAACCTGCCGATACCGAGGGAACCGCTCCCGCACCGACCGCGCCGGAGGCCCCGAAGCCCGGCCCCGCGCCTGAGGCGGCAGCCCCCTCCGCGCCCGCCCCCAGCGTCGACGACCTGCTGAAGCAGATCGAGCCCGCGCCCGCCGCGGAGAAGCCCGCGAGCCCCGGCGCGCTCCGCACGCCGGGCATGGTGGTCGACGTTGACCAGCTCGAGGCGCCGAAGGTCGCCGAGCCCGCCGCGGTGGACGAGGCCGCCGGCACCCGAGGGCCCGCGACATCCGTTCCCGCGCAGGAGTCGCGGTATGTCTTCGACACGCAGAAGCAGGAGTGGGTGTTCGTCCCCGCCGGCAACGCCGGGCCCGGCCGCACCGAGGGCACGCTCGCGGCACCCAACTCGCCGGAGGGCGCCATCACCGGCCCCGCCGCCGCGTCCTCGGAGGCGCGCATGCGCACGCAGGCCGTCGACTACCGGCTGCCCAACGGCAAGAAGACCCGCGTCATCCTGGTGGACTGGGCGAAGCTGCAGAAGGGCGACCTGACGCAGAACGTCTACGTGCGCCCGGGCGACAAGATCCACGTGGAGAGCGACCTCGGCGTCGTGTACATCGACGGCGAAGTGTCGCGCCCCGGCGTCTACAACCTGCCGCCGATCGGCGAGCTCACGCTCAGCCGCCTCGTGTCCGCGGCCGGCGGACTGGGGCAGATCGCCATCCCGCAGCGCGTCGACCTGATCCGCAAGATCGCGCCCGACCGCGAGGCGGCCATCCGCGTGAACCTCGCGGCCATCCGCAACAAGGCCGAGCCCGACATCGTGATGCGTGCCGACGATCACGTGATCATCGGCACCAACTTCTTCGCCACGCCGCTGGCGGTCATCCGCAACGGCTTCCGCATGACCTACGGCTTCGGCTTCCTGCTTGACCGCAACTTCGGCAACGACGTGTTCGGCGCGCCGCCGGTCAACGTCGTGGGCAACTGATTTACCGCGACTCGCCGAACCCGCATCGGCCCCGCGGCGTAGGGAGGGAGCCAACCGGAGTCGGCGGGTTTGATGGAGTTCGAGCTTCCGCATGACGACCACCGCAGCCGGCAGCCACCCGCGTGCCGACGCCGCACCCGCGGCGCCGGGGGCGTTGGCCGTCGATGCGCGCACCGCGTGGATCGCGGGCGGCGTGTGGGCCGCGATCTTCGTCGCCACGTTCTGGGACTTCTTCCGCGCGCAGGTGAGCATGGCGTTCGGCCAGGTGCAGGACTGGGGCCACACGCTGGTCATCCCGGCCATCTCGGGTTACTTCATCTGGCTGAAGCGTGACAGGCTCGCCGCCATCGCGTTCCGTCCCTCGTGGCCGGCGCTCGGCCTGCTTGCGCTCGGGCTCGCCATCTACTCGGCGGCCGCGTTCGGGCCGGCGGCGCTGCAGCACCACAACCTTCGCGGCCTTGGCGTGGGCGTCGCGCTCCTGGGCTGCCTCCTGACGGTCTTCGGCACCGAGGCGTTCCGCTACCTGTGGTTCCCGTGGGCCTACTGGGTGGTGTTCGGGCAGTACATCTCCGACCGCTTCATCTCGCGCGTCACCGAGCGCCTGCAGGACTGGAGCGCCATCGGCGCGCACCTCCTGCTCAACATGCTCGGTCTCGACACCGACCGCGTCGGCAACCTGTTGACGGTGCACTTCTCCGACGGCACATCGCACCCCCTCAACGTGGCCGAGGCGTGCTCGGGCATGCGCACGCTCATGGCGTTCCTCGCCATCGGCGTGGCGCTGGCGGCGATCGGCCTGCCGCGCTGGTGGCAGCGCGCGCTGCTCGTGGCCGCCGGCATCCCGATCTCGCTCTTCGTGAACGTCCTCCGCGTGGCGTCGCTCGGGCTGCTCTCGACGGTCGACTCCAACTTCAGCACCGGCGAGTTCCACAGCATGGTGGGGTTGGTGTGGCTGGTGCCGGCCTTCCTCCTGTTCCTGGGCGCCATGTGGGTGATCCGCAACCTCGTGGTCGACGTGCCCGTCGCGGCACCGAAGGGCGGTGCGTGACATGCGCATCCTCCCCTCCGTCCGCACCGCCTACGTGCTCGTCCTGGCGACGCTCGCCGTCGGCGGCCTGGCGATGCGCGGCGCCATGAGCGCGCTCGACGTCTACCTGCGCAAGGAGCCCGTGGCGCTCCGCGCCGACTTCGGCTCCATCCCCGCCGCGCTCGGCCGCTGGAAGAAGGTGGGCGAGGACCAGCAGATGGACTCGGCCATGGTCGAGTCGCTCGGCACCGACAAGTACCTCACCCGCAGCTACGCGATCGACGGTGACCCCGCGAAGGGCATGATGCTGCTGCACCTTGCCTACTACACGGGCATGATCGACACCGTGCCGCACATCCCCGAGCGCTGCTGGGGTGCGGGCGGGCTGGTGCAGCTCGGCGAGCCGGCGCAGATGCCGCTCGCCGTGGAGATGCTCGCCTCCACGCGGCCCGATGCCCCCGTCAACGCCGCCAGCGGCAAGCCGTACCCGATGGCCACGGTCGTGGACCCGGTCACGCAGGCCTCCGAGGACGTGGCGCTCCCGATCGGCGACTTCGCGATGACGCTGACCACCTTCCAGGACCCGAAGGCGCCGCGCTTCCAGCAGCTCGGCGGGTACCTCTTCATCGCCAACGGCCGCTGCACGCCCAGCACCATCGCCGTGCGCTCACTGGCCTTCGACCTCACCGACCGCTTCGCGTACTTCTGCAAGCTGCAGCTCTCCGCCCGCTACCCGCTCGGCGACACGCCCCCGGCCCGGCTCTTCAGCGAGCAGGCCGAGGACTTCCTCACCCAACTCCTCCCGCACCTCATGCGCCGCCTCCCCGACTGGCCGTCGGTGGAACGCGGCGGCCCGACCCGGGGCTGACGAACCACAGGACCGCCATCGATGGCAAGCAAGCTCAACCGCAAGTTCCTCCTCGTCGTGATCGGCTTCTCGGCCGCGGCGATCCTGCTCCTCACTGCCGTGGTGCTCGTCAACCAGCTGTGGCTGAAGAACGCCGAGCGGCACGTCCGCGCCGGCGACGAGCTGCTCGCCCAGGGCAAGGCCCGCGAGGCCTACGGCATGTACGGCCGGGCCGTCAGCAAGAAGCCGGAGTCGGTGGAGTACGTCGGCAAGATGGAGGAGGCGCTCGGCAAGGTCGTCGCCAATACCGCCGCGCAGTCCGTCGAGGACTACCGCAACCTGATGATGCTGAAGCGCGCGCGCACGCGTGCGCAGCCCGGCGACCCGGAGCAGTGGCGCATCCTGATGGATGCGCTCGAGGACGAGGCCGAGCTCTTCGCACGCGGCGAGGGCTGGCTGGCGATCGAGGGCGTGGCGAAGGAGATGAAGGACGCCATGCCCCCCGGCAGCGACGGCCTGAAGTCCGCCGAGGAGGCGCTCATCGCCGCTCGCGCCGAGCGCCAGGCCGTGCTCACCGACGGCGAGCGGAGCGACCTTGAGCGCCAGGCCGAGGCCTTCATCAAGGTGAACCCGAAGAGCTGGCGCGGCTGGGGCGCGCTCGCCGGCCTGCGCATCGCCGATGTCGGCAACCTGCGCAACACGGGCCAGGAATCCGCCGCGGTGCGCCGCCTCGAGCAGCTCGACCGCACGATCGCCGACATGAAGTCGTCCGTCGACGGCAACGACCCGCGCGCCCGCTACGCGATGGCGCTGGTCGAGCTTGACCGTGCCACCCTCGACTCGCGCGTCGGCAACCGCATCGAGCGCTCGAAGCTCGACAAGGCCAAGGTGGCCGAGGCTGCCAAGCGCCTCGGCGACGCCGCCGTGGCCACGGACCGCTCGCTCCTGGTGCGCCAGGCCGCGGGCCGCATGATCGACTGCCTCGGCGTGACCGAGGCCGCCGCGTTCCTCGACACGTGGACCGCCGCGCATCCCGCGGACCTGCTGTCGGCGAGCTACCTGCTCGAGTTCGTCAGCCGCATGGGCGACCAGGAGGGCGGCGCGGACCGCGTCCGTGCCGTTGCCCGCCGCATCCTCGACCAGCCCACGCTGCCGACCAGCCTCATGGCGAGCGTGCAGCCCGAGACCCGGGCGCGCGCCATCCAGGTGCTGATCGAGTCGGCCATCACCGCCGGCGCGCGCGAGGGCGTCGATCCCGCGCGCAAGGCCGACCTCGACAAGGAGGTCATGGGCCTCCGCGGGGAGCTCCTCAAGGCGCTGCAGAACGAGGAAGCCGCGCCCGGCATGCTGGCCGCGGACGCCAAGATCCTCCAGTCGCGCGGCGACCTCGCCGGCGCGGCCAAGAAGTGGGAGACCTACTTCTCCAAGGTTCCGCAGCCGCCGGCCGACGCGTTCCTCTGGTCGACGCTCGTGTCCCGCGCGCAGGGCGACCTCGGCCTGGCCATGCAGACCGTCACGCGCGGCACCGAGGCGCACCCGACGGACCTGCGCCTCGTGATCCAGCGCGCCGAGCTGGCCGCGCAGCTGGGCCGGTTCCCGGAGGCGGCATCGCTCTTCGAGGCCGTCGCGAAGGCCCTCCCCGAGGAGGACCGGTTCGCCCGCTTCGCCGCGGACGCGCGCATGCGCGCAGAGGGCGGACGCGCGCAGCAGGCGCCGGAGGTCGAGGGGCTCGACCAGGCGATCCGCGCGAAGGACTGGACCAAGGCCCGCGAGCTTGCCGCGAAGTGGGTCGAGACCAGCAGTGGCGCGCTGCAGGCGCTCTACGCGCAGGCGCTCGTGGAGCAGGAGGCCGGCGACCGGGCCAAGGCGCTGCAGTTCGTGCGGGCCGCGCTCGACAAGTCCCCGCCCAACATCGACATGGCGCGCATGGAGGCGACCCTCGCCACCGATGATCCCTTCGAGCGCGTGGAGATGATGATCGCGCGCATGGTGCCCGACCCGAAGCAGCGGCCCGCCGAGCGCGTCCGTGCGCTGCGCGGCCTGCGCGATGACCTCGAGCGCCAGCTCGTGGACCTGCGCCGCTCCGGCTCCGCCGACCTCCCCAAGGTCGAGGGCTTCATCACCAAGGTGACCGCCGCGCTCGCCGACTCCGAGAAGGAACTCGCCGCGAACGGCGGCGACCCCGCTGCCGTGGAGGTGGCGTTCGTCGAGTCCCTCGAGCGCAGGGACTTCGCCGCCGCCGAGCTGCACGTCGCCGCCGCGGCCAAGCTGGGCTCGGCCAGCCCCGCGCTCGAGACGGTGCTCCGAGCGCGGCTGCTCGACGCGCAGGGGAAGACCTCGGAGGCCATCGCCTACCTGGAGAAGGCGCGGCAGTCCGGCCGCACCGAGGCCCCCGTGGCCACCACGCTCGCCGCCATCCAGGAGCGCATCGGCAACGAGCCCGCCGCGCTCGCCCTCTGGAAGGAGGCGTACGACCGCCGCCCCAACGACCTTGCGAACGTGCGTGGATATGCGCGCGCCCTCGGCCGGTCTGCGCAGGGTCGCCAGGGCCTGGAGATGCTGCGCGCGGCGGTGTCGGCCAACCCCGCCGACGTGGACACGCTGACGCTCGCAGCCGAGTACGAGGCCGTGTACGGCGGCAAGTCCAAGGCCGTCGACCACCGCGAGCGCGTGATGCAGCTCGACTCCAGCAACCGCCAGAACATCGCGGACCTCTATGTGCTCCTCCACCTGCCCCCGGACTTCGGATCGGTCCGCGACGACCGGGGCCGCCCGCGCTACGACGCGCGCACCTGGGCCGCGGTGCCGCCCGACGAGCAGCGCCGCCTGCTTGCCGACGCCCGCCGCCTCAACGTGGAGACCTCCGAGCGCCTCTACGAAGCCACCATGCGGATCGCCCCCTACGACATGCGCATGGCGCAGACCAGGGCCGCCGTGCTCCGTGACGAGGGCAAGACCGCCGAGGCCATCGCCACCCTCCGCACCGTGCTCGACCGCGCCGAGGCCGACGGCAAGGCGACGGCATCCATGTACCTCGAGCAGGCATTGTTCCTCGACGGCCTCGGCGAGCGTGCCGCGGCCGACGCGGCGCTGGCCAAGGCCCGCCCGCTGCAGGACCCCAAGCGTCGCGAGGCCGACTTCACCGACGTGGAGCTGCAGGCGCGCCGCGGTGACCCCAAGTCCGCCGCCAAGCTCCTTGCGGCCATCGTGGAGGACCAGGAGACCCTTCCCGGGCTGCTGCGGCTGGCTGACCTCTACCTCTTGCAGGGCGATGCCGCCTCCGCGCGCGCGACGCTCGACCGCATCCGGCCGCTCATAGGCTCAACCCCCACTCCCGAGACTCAGCGCCTCGTGGAGATGGTGGCGGTGGGCATCGCGAGCTTCGAGGCCGAGGCGCTTCGCGCCGACGGAAAGCTCGACGAGGCGATGGCCAAGATGGACGAGGCGCTCGTGGCGCTGTCCCGCGCCGAGGCCGCCGCGCCGCTCGACCTGCTGGCACCGCTCCGCCGCGTGCAGTTCCTCCGCAGCATGGCGGTCGCGCGCCAGGACAAGGCCAAGCTCGATGCCGCCATCGCCGAGGCCGACCGCACGCTCGCGCGCAACGCGCTCTACTGGCCGATGGTGTCCCTCCGCGCGGACCTGTCGCTCGACAAGCGCGACATCAGGGCTGCGCTCGGCGTGATCGAGCGTTTCATGTCGGCGCAGCCGGGCAGCGACGAGGCGCGCACGCGCCTCATGGACATGCTCATCGCCGCGGGCAACGTCCCCAGCGCCGTCGAGGTGGCGCGCGCGGGCGTCGAGCTCCGGCCGCAGGACCCCAAGTGGGCCGAGCGGCTCGGCGACCTGCTCGGGGAAACCGGCGACAGCGCCGCGGCGGCCTCCGAGTACGAGCGCGCGTTCTCGCTCGACCCGCGCTCGCTCCCCTACCTCGAGAAGTCCGCGTCCGCCCGGCTGGCCACCGGCAACGCGGCGGAGGCGCTTGCGCTCCTGCGCGGCGCGGCGGACCTCGTGCAGCAGTCCCCGGTGCTCAAGGCCGTGTTCGCGGCCGCGCTCGCCCGGACGGGCCGCCGCGACGAGGGCCTGGTCGCGGGACGCGAGGCGCTTGCGGCCGCGCGCGCCGCGACGGGCGATGACAGCCTGCGCGTGCTCGAGCGCACCTGCTTCGCGCTCCGCGAACTGTTCCCGCAGGACCGCGTCGCGGAGTTCGAGGCGTTCATGACGCAGGTCGGCGAACCCGGCCCGGTCGAGTGCGCGCTCCTCGCCGTCACGTGGTCGCGCGGCGGCCCGCAGGGCGCCGACAAGGCGATCGGCTGGTGCGTCAGGGTCGAGGCCATGGGTGACAAGGCGCCGGTCGGCGTGCGTGCCGCGTGCCTCCTGACCAAGGGCACCGCGCTCTACGGCAAGGGCGACAACTCGGCCGCGGCGGACGCGTTCGTGGAAGCGGCGACGCTCGCCCCCGGCAGCGCCGAGGCGCTCAACAACGCGGCGTACCTGCTCACCCGCACCAAGAGGGACCCGGCCAAGGCCATGGACTTCGCGGCACGCGCGGTCCTGCTGGAGCCGGCGCAGCCCGACTACCTCGACACGTTCGGCTACGTCCTGCTCAATGCGGGCAAGCTCGCCGAGGCAGAGGACGCGCTCGCCAAGTCGATCGCCGCATCGCCCTCCGCCAACTCGCTCCTGCACCTGGCGCAATTGCGTGCGGTGCAGGGCAACTTCACCGAGGCCCGGCAGGTGCTCGACCGAGCCCGCGCCCGGCCCTCGGACCCAGAGACCAAGAAGGACATCGACGACTTCGCCTCAACCCTGCAGGGGAAGTGACCGACCGACCAGACCACTGAACTGACCGCTGACCTGACCACTGACCTGATCCATGGGGCCATCGCCCCGAGGTTCGCACATGACGCAAGCAAGCACGCCCCCCGCCGCCCAGTCCCGCCCCGCGCCCGCCGGTGGCCCGCCGCGCGCCGCCCGCCCGGCCGCGCCCACCATCGACCCGGTGCGCGTCCTGCGGCAGAACCAGTGGCTTCTCGTCGGCTCCGCCGGTGCCGGCCTGGTGCTCGGCACCATCGCGCACTTCGCTTTCCTGTTCCTGTATCCGCTCTGGGGCGGGTCGGTGCTCTTTGAGATCCGTCCCGAGGTGACCGGCGCCAAGGACGCCGTGACGCGCGAGATCGTTCAGGACGAGGCGATTGCCCGCCTCGGGCAGACGGAATCGGCCAAGATGATCTCCAAGTCGGTGCTCGAGGCCGCCATGAAGGCCCCCGACATCGGCACCACCAAGTGGGGTCAGTACTACACCTCGGTGGACGAGCGCGTGAAGGAGTTGGAGGAGTCGCTCCGCGTCGGCCACCGCCGCGGCACGCAGCTCTTCACCATGACCTGGCGCACGTGGGACAAGTCGGACGTTCCCGTCGTCCTGAACCGCGTCGCCGACACCTACATGGGCGCGCGCGACGCCGAGGAGAACGAGCGTGCCGCGCGCTCGAAGGGCAGCTTCGAGCAGAAGAAGAGCCAGGTCGAGGAGCAGATCCGCACGCTCAAGACCGAGATCCAGGACTTCATCCGCTCCAAGGGCATCACCGCCGGCCGCGAGTCGGACCTCGCCGACCAGCGCTCCTCGGAGAACCTCGCCCGCCTGCGCGACGACACCATCCGCGACCTCACGCTCGCCCAGGCGCGCCTCGACTCGATCGACCGCAAGATCGCCGACCAGAAGTACGAGGACGAGGACCGCCGCCGGGCGCTGGACGACCCGTCGATCCGCCAGCTCGAGCGCGACATGCAGATGCTGCAGGTGGCGCTCAACTCGCGCATGGACCGCTTCGGCGCCGACCACCCGGAGGTGAAGGACCTCGTGCAGCGCGAGGCTGCCGCCAAGGCCCGCATGAAGTCGGCGATGGACGAAACGATGTCGCGCAACCTGCTCGCCGACAAGATCGACTTCGCGCAGCGCGTCGTCGGGCTGAAGTCGCTCGTCGAGAAGCAGACGCTCGACCTCACCGAGGCGCAGAAGAAGCTCCAGGAGCTCACCGCGCAGATCAGCGCGCTCGATGCACTCAAGGAGCAGCTGGCGCAGAAGGAGCTCGAGCGCAAGGACCTGCAGGACCTCATCACCCAGCTCGACCTGCTGCAGGCCCGCGAGGACGCGCGCCGCGTGCGCCTCGTGCAGCGTGCCACCACGCCCAAGGAGCTGGACTTCCCGCAGCTCAAGTTCATGGTCCCCAGCGGCGCGGTGCTCGTGCTGCTGGTGGTGGCCGGCATCCTGTTCCTGCGCGAGTTCCTCGACCAGCGCGTCAAGCAGCCGAGCGACGTCGCCGGCGTCGGCGGCGCCCGGCTCATCGGCGTGATCCCCGACATCTCCGAGGATCCCTCGGCGCCGAAGGGTGCCGAGCTCGTGGTCACCGCGATGCCCGGGTCCACGACGGCCGAGATGTTCCGCCAGTTCGCGGCCAACGCGCGCAAGGCGATGGATGCCGGCGGCGTGCGGTCGGTTGCCATCCTCTCGGCGAACCCGGGCGGCGGCACCACGACCGTCGTCTCCAACCTCGCCGAGAGCCTGCACGCCATCGGCCGCTCGGTGGCCGTGGTCGACGCCAACCTGCGCCGGCCGCGCCTGGCGTCGATCTTCGGCGCCGACCCCGACGCGCCGGGCCTCAGCGACATGCTCGCCGGCCGCGCGGTGGAGCCGCAGGTCCGCGACGGCATCGCCGTCTACGGCCCCGGCACGCCCGACAGCCGCGTGTACGAGCGCCTGTCCACCGACGAGATGCGCCGCGTCATCGCGCGCCTGCGCGAGAAGCACCAGGTGGTGATCCTCGACCTCCCGCCGACGCTGGTCGCGGGCGAGTCGATGGTGGTCGCCGATGCCTGCGACGCGGCGGTGCTCGTGATCCGCGCGCAGGTGGACGAGCGCGGCCTCGTCGGCAAGCTCGTCGGCCAGCTGCAGGACTCGCATGCGGTGCTCCTCGGCACGCTCCTCATGCGTCCGGAACACACCGTCGGCGGTTACTTCCGCAAGAACGCCGAGCTGATGGCCGAGTACGCCAAGCCCGCGTCGGCTCCCGCCCCGGCGGCGGCCGCCGCAGCCGCGCCCGCGAGCCCCGGCGAGGAGTCCCCGTCCTGAACCGTCCGCTGCCATCCCTCCGGACAGCGGCATGAGCGCCGGTGACGGACGCCGCTGGCTGGTGACCGGCGGTGCGGGCTTCATCGGCTCGCACCTCTGCGATGCGCTGCTCGCCGGCGGCGGCAGCGTCACCGTGGTCGATGACCTCTCCACGGGCCTGCGCGGAAACCTCGACGGCGCCATCGCCGCGCACGGCGGAAGGCTCGAGTTCATCGAGGCGAAGGCCTCGGACGCGGTGCTCGCCCTCGATCCGTCGCGCTTCGACGGCATCTTTCACCTCGCCGCGGCGGTCGGCGTTCGGCTCGTGGTGGAGGACCCGGTCTCGGCGGCCGAGACCAATGTCGCCGAGACGTCGGCCATCCTCGCCTTCGCCGCGCAGCGCCGGGTGCCCACGCTGGTGGCCAGCTCCAGCGAGGTGTACGGCAAGGGCGTCCGTGCGCCGTTCCGGGAGGACGACGACATCGCCTTCGGCCCGCCGACCGTGTCGCGCTGGAGCTACGGGCTCTCCAAGGCCCTCGACGAGCACCTGGCGCTTGCGCACGCGCGCCGCGACGGCCTGCCCGTGGTGGTGGCCCGCCTCTTCAACACGGTCGGCCCGCGCCAGCGCGGTCGCTACGGCATGGTGCTGCCGCGCTTCGTCTCGGCGGCGCTCGACGGCCGGCCGCTCGAGGTGCACGGCACCGGGCGGCAGGTGCGCTGCTTCTGCGACGTCCGCGACGTGGCGGGGGCGCTGGTGCGCCTCCTTGCCACGGCCGCGTGCCACGGCCGCGTGTTCAACGTCGGGAGCGACCGGCCCGTCACCGTCGAGGACCTCGCGCAGCTGGTCCTGCGCGTCACGGGCAGTGCCTCCGGCGTGGTGCATGTCCCGCATTCCGAGGTGTTCGGTCCCTCCTTCGAGGACCTCGCCATCCGCGTGCCCGACATCGCCCGCATCCGGGCCGCCATCGGCTTCGATCCCGCCATCACGCTCGAGCGGACCGTGGCCGACGTGGCCGCGTGTGCCTCGGGCATCGCGGGCGGGCTCTCGGGAGGTGCCGCATGACCTGCGAGGGCGTCGACCATGCCGTCCGCATGCAGGGCGCACTGACGCTGCTGGTGGACTCCGCCCCTGCGCTCGTGGCCAGCTTCCTGGCCACGGTGGCGGCCGTTCCCGTGGCCCGGGCCATCGCGCACCGCACGGGCGTGGTGGACAAGCCCGATGCCGTCCGCAAGCTGCACGGGCGCACGGTCGCCTACCTCGGCGGCGTCGGCGTCTTCGTCGGCGTGTTCGCCGGCATCATCGTCAGCGCACTGTTCGCCGGCGGCGACCTCGCGTCGCTGCCGCCGGTGCCGTTCTCGGTGGTGCTCGGCCTGATCGCCATCACGTTCACGGGACTTGCCGACGACATCTGGAAGTTCGACGCGCGCCTGAAGGTCGCCGGGCAGCTCGTCGCCGCGGCCGCGCTCGCGATCGACGAGATCGGCGTCAACGTGGCCACGGGCCTCATGACGCCGGTGATGGGCGGCCCGCAGGACGTGCTGTTCACGCTCGGTGGCTTCACCGTCCTCAATGCCACGGTCTTCTACTGGGCCGGCACCGCGCTGGTGGCCGCGTTCGTCCTCGGCGGCAGCAATGCCGCCAACCTGCTCGACGGCCTCGACGGCCTGCTTTCCGGCATCACTGCGGTGATGTGCATCGGGCTGCTCGCGCTGTCACTTGCCATCGTCTACGCGCTGCCGCCCGACCTCTCGGACATCGGCGGGCTGGCGCGCTCCATGGCGGGCGCCCGCGTCGTCCTGTGCCTGAGCCTCTTCGGTGCCTGCTGCGGGTTCCTGGTGTTCAACTTCAATCCCGCGTCCATCTTCCTCGGCGACGCCGGCAGCCTGCTGATCGGCTATCTCTCGGTGACCATCATCATGAGCTTCGCCAACCTGCAGCCGTTCGAGTGCCCGGCGGTGCTCCGCAACGGCGCGGAGCCCGTGCACACCCTCGGCACCGGCGTGATCCTGCCGCCGGTGGAGCAGCTGCCCACGAACGCCGGCTACGAGGGCTGCGCCACGCTCCTGGTCATGTGCGGGCTGGCCATGTTCGGCCTCCCCATCCTCGACACCACGCTGGCCATCATCCGCCGCAAGCGCGCGGGCGTGCCGTTCTCGACCCCCGACGCCAACCACCTCCACCATCGCGTCAAGCGCGCCGTCGATGGCTCGGTCCGCAAGGCCGTGCTCTCGCTCTACGGCATGGAGCTCGGGCTGGTCCTCCTCGGTTGCGCGGTCGGCACCTTCCTGCTCTTCCAGCCCGGCCGCATGCTGTGGCCGTTCCTGGTGCTCGTGGGCGCGTTCCTGCTCCTCGTCGCCGTGTCCATGCGCGGCACCGGCGCCGCGCCCACCTCGGTTCGCTCGCGGCGGCCGTCGGCAGATGCCGTACGGGGCGACGGCGCCGCCCGATGACCCACGCGGCCGGACATCTCCCGGTCCTGCTCGACACCGTCCTGCGACAGCTTGCGCCCGCCGCGGGCGAGACCGCCATCGACCTCACCGCGGGGCGCGGCGGCCATGCCGAGGCCATGGCTCGGGCGGTCGGGCCCACGGGACGAATCCTGCTCTGCGACCTCGATGCCGAGAACCTCGCCTTTGCCGCGGATCGAGTGCGCACGGCCGCGGGCGCAGTGCCGCATCTTCACCATGGGACCTTCGCCCTCGCCGACCGGGCGACCGCAGCCCTCGGCTGGCGCGCCGACTGCGCGCTCGCGGACCTCGGGTTCGCCAGCACGCAGATGGATGACCCGGCGCGCGGCTTCAGCTTCCAGGCAGACGCGCCCCTCGACATGCGCCTGGACGCCTCGCGCGGCGAGACGGCGGCCGAGCTCCTCGCCCGCCTGCCCGAACGCGAGCTGGCGGATTCCATCTTCCGCCTCGGCGAGGACCCCTTCGCCCGGCGCATCGCCCGGGTGGTGGCAGACCGACGCCTCCGCGAACCCATCCGGACCACCCAGCAGCTGGCGGTCGCGGTGGTTGCTGCCTATGGCGCCAAGGCCCGCCAGAGCCGGATGCACCCCGCCACGCGCACCTTCATGGCGCTGCGGATCCTGGTGAACGACGAGCTTGGCGCGCTCCGGGGCCTCCTGTCCGCCATGGAGCAGGGCGCCCGCGCAGCGGTGGCAGGCGCGCCCGGCTGGCTGGCGCCGGGGGCCCGGCTCGGCATCATCTCCTTCCACAGCCTCGAGGACCGGGAGGTCAAGCACGCCATGGCCGCGTGGGAGGCCGATGGGCTGGGGGAACGCCTCACCCGCAAGCCTGCCGAGCCCTCCGATGCGGAGGTGGCCGGCAACCGCCGCGCCCGAAGCGCCAAGTTCCGCGCGTTCCGTCTTGCGCGTGCCGCCGACCGCCCGGCGGCGTGACCGGCGGAATCCGTCGTCCCGGCTGATGCAATCCGAGCCGCGCTGCCGATGACACGGAAAGCGGTGGCCACGGTCGGCCGTCCGCGAAAGGCGAATTTCGGCTGGCATCGGCCAAAGGTGGCGTCATGACGCGCGAGAACAAGCTTGCCCTGGTGATCGGGTTCGGTCTCATGCTCTTCGTCGGGATCCTGGTCTCCGACCATTTCGCGGCCCAGCGCTACGACCCTGCGAGCGTCGTCCAGGACGAGCCCGCCGCACCCGACCAGTCGGTGCAGCTCGAGGCCGTCGGCATGGTGGCCCTCGAGGACGCGCCGCAGCCTCCTTCCGGCGCCGCGGACCTCTCGGCCGACGGCGTGAGCGCGCTCCCCGATGCCGTTGCCTTCGTCGAGCCCGTGCCCGGTCCGATGCCAATCGAGGTGGCGGTGACCGACGGCACCCCCGTTCGCTTCCGCAAGATCCAGCAGGGCGACAACTACTGGAAGATCGCCAAGGCAGAGTACGGCGACGGCTCGCTCGCGGAGAAGCTGCAGGACTACAACAAGGCCGTTGCCCCTGATGCCGCACGCCTGAAGCTCGGTGCCGAGCTCCGCATCCCGCCCATCGACGTGCTGCGCCCGGGCGCCACGGCCGTGGCCGCCGCCGGCGTCCCCGCCGGCAACGTGCCCGCCCCCGCTCCCGAGTTGAAGGTCGCCGCCCGCACCTACAAGGTTCAGAAGGGCGACACCCCGTACGCCATCGCCCGCAAGCAGGGCGTGAAGGTGGCCGAGCTGCTCCAGCACAACGGCATCAAGGATCCTTCGGGCCTCAAGCCCGGCCAGACCATCCGGATCCCCGTCCGCAAGTGATCGCCTGACCGGGGCCGCGCACGGCCCCGGCGCATGGATGCGCCAGCATGCGACTCTTCGCCAAGCTCCTTGTCGTGGTCGTGGCCCTCGGGGCCATGGGTCTGGCGCTGCTCGCCCTCCGGCAGCAGCGGTACGAGGTGTCCAACGAGATCTCGCGCACGCACAACCGCATCGTCGAGCAGGAGCGCGCGCGCTGGCGCCTGCGCGCCGAGGTGGCCCGCCTGAGCGATCCGGCCGACATCCGCGCCGCCGCCGAGCGTCGCGGCATCGACCTCGCGCCCATCCAGCAGGCATCGACCGAGCCCGAGGCGGCAGTCGGGTCGAAGTCCCCGGCCGGCAAGCCCGCGGCGACCAAGATCCCCGCTCCTGCCAAGCCCAACGCCCCGAAGCCGAAGGCAGATTCGCGTGACCGACGGTGACCCCGTCCAGCCATCGTGCTCCCCCGCCGCGGTGCCCGCCGCCGACGGCATCGCGCCCTTGCGGCAGGCCGAGCTCACGCGTCGATGGACGCGCGGCATCGTGGCCTGCCTCGCCGTGGGCCTCTCGCTCACCGTGCTCCGCGTCGCGCAGCTGAAGGTCGCGCCGCCCGCGCAGCTCGATGCCGCCGCCGGCTGGCGGACCAGCCTCCGCAAGGAAGTGGCGCGTCGCGGCGAGGTGCTGGACGCCCGCGGCCGGCCGCTTGCGATGAGCCTGGTGGGATACCGGCTGTTCTGCGACCCCGCCTTCATCTACGAGCGCGGCTGGGACCTGGCCAAGGACGCCGCCAAGAAGGACCCGACCGCGGTCGCCGAGTGCGACCCGTTCCGCGATGCGGCCATCGAGCTTTCCAAGGTGCTGCGCCAGCCGCCGCAGGCCATCCACGAGCTCCTGAAGGCCAACGCCGAGCGCCGCTACGTGGTGCTCTCGCAGGAGATCGACGAGCAGCAGCTCGATGCCATCCGAACCCTCGACCTCGACGGCGTGGGCCTCGAGTCGCGGCTCGTGCGCGACTACCCCGCGGGCGGTCTCGCAGGCCAGCTCATCGGCAAGGTCGGCTTCGAGCACGCGGGCCAGGCGGGCGTCGAGTTCGCCTTCGACAAGGAACTCCGCCCCGTCGACGGGCGCGTCAAGGCGCTGCGCGACGCATTCGGCCGCACGCTCTGGATCAACCGCGATGACTATGTCCCCGGCGATCCCGGCCAGGACGTGCGTCTCTCGCTCGACCTCGCGGTGCAGGAGATCGCCGAGCGGCACCTCGGTCACATGGTCGAGGAGGTCAACGCCGGCGGCGGGCGCCTGATCGTGATGGACACGGGCACCGGCGACATCCTCGCCATGGCGGACTTCCTGCAGGAGCGGCCGGGCTGGAAGGAAGCAACCCGCGATCCGGCGCGCAAGATCCACCCCTCGCTCGGCCGAAACCGAAACGTCACCGACCCCTACGAGCCCGGCTCCACCTTCAAGAGCTTCGTGTGGGCCCGTGCCACCCAGCTCGGGGCCGCCAAGCCGTCGGAGATCATCCCGCTTCCCAACGGACCGTTCGTCACGGGCTTCGGGCGCACCATCCACGACGTGAAGTACCCCGGGCCGGTGTCGTGGAAGACGGTGCTCGTCAAGAGCCTCAACGGGGGCATGGCCTGCGTGGCCATGCGCCTCAAGCACCAGGACCTTCGGCAGATGGTGTCCGACTTCGGGTTCGGGCAGAAGGTCGGCATCGGCATCTCCGGCGAGAGCTCGGGCATCGTCACCCGGCCCGCCAAGTGGAGCAACTACACGCAGACATCGGTCGCCATGGGCCACGAGATCGCGGTCACGCCCGTGCAGATGGTGCGCGCCTTCAGCGCCTTCGCCCGCAAGGACGGCACCATGGTGCAGCCCCGGCTGGTGCTGCCTCGCGGCACCTCGGGAAGCGACGACTGGCTGCCGGGGTCCAAGCAGCTGATCACTCCGGACGTCCTTGCCGAGGCGAAGGACGCCATGACCGGCGTGGTCGAGGAAGGCACCGCCCGCAAGGCCAAGAGCGAGCACTACCAGATGTACGGGAAGACCGGCACCGCCGAGCTTGCGGTCCCCGGCCAGCGCGGCTATGACCGCGACCGATACATTGCCAGCTTCCTCGCGGCGGCGCCGCTCGAGAACCCCCGCATCGTGGTCCTCTGCATCATCGACGACCCCGACAAGCGCAAGGGCCACTTCGGCGGCTCCATCGCAGGTCCGGTGGTACGCGACGTGGTGGACGAGACGCTCCAGTACCTCGGCGTCCCCTACGACCGCCGGCCCGCCAAGCCGAAGGACCCGAAGGTCGCCTCGCGCTAGGCGCCGCCGGCGGTGCCCCAGCCCTTGCTCGGCGCGCGGGTCGGGAGCGACGGGTCGCGTTCCGGCGCCGCATCCTTCGCCGGGCCCCGGTAGCCGCGGCACACGATGAACATCTCCACGCTCTCCGCGCGGCTCGCCTTCGGCTTGAAGCCGCGGGCCTCGTCGAACATCGCCTTGGCCCGCTGGAGCAGGGCGGGGTACTCGGCGCCCTCGTACACCTTCATCGCGGCGTGCCCGCCGGTGCGCAGGAGGAACGGCAGGCGGTCGAGCATCGCGTGGCAGAGCTGCACGCTGCGCGCGCTGTCGGCCATCGGCACGCCGCTGGTGTCGGGGCCCATGTCGCTCACCACCGCGTCGAAGAGCCGCCCCTCCATGCGCTCCGGCAGCGTCTCGCGCGTGAGCTCGTTGATGTCGCCCTGCAGCGCGACGACGTGGCCCGCAAGCCCGCGCCGCTCGATCGGCTTCAGGTCGATGCCCACCACCAGGCCGCGCTCTCCCACGCGGCGGGCCGCCACCTGCATCCAGCTGCCAGGGCAGGCGCCGAGGTCGAGCACCCTCGCCCCGGGCCGCAGCAGCTTGAAGCGATCATCGATCTCGGTGAGCTTGTACGCGCTTCGCGCGCGGTAGCCCTCCTCCTTGGCCAGCTTGAAGAAATGGTCCTGGACTTCCTTCACGCGGGACCGGCGCTCACGGCTTGCGCAGCCGACGCACCTCAGCAGGGGGGAAGTTCGCCAGCACCACCTCGCGCGACCCCGAGTGGGTCAGGTGCAGCTCGTCCTCGAGGCGCTTGATGGCGCGAAGGTTGCGGCGCCCGGCCTCGTCGATGACGGTGCTCTTCATGGTCTTGGCGCCGAGGTAGCAGAAGTACGACAGCTCGCCGCCCGGGCGCAGGAGCTCCAGCATGCGGCGCATGATGGACTCCACCAGCTCGTGGTCGAAGTTGTTGAACGGAAGGCCGCAGACCACGCAGTCGTACGACGCCGCGTCGAGGTCCGCCTCCTGGATGGCCGCATTGTGGAGCGTGATGCGCACGCCGGGCGACTGGCGGCGCCACGGGGCAAGGATCCGGGCCTCCAGCTCGTGGCAGAACTCGCTGCTCAGCTCCACCACGTCGAACTCGTCGCCCGGCCGCAGCGCCCGGAGGATCTCCTTGGTCATCGGCCCGGTGCCGGGGCCGACCTCCAGGACCCGCTTGGGCGAGCTGGTCTCGATGACCGACTGGGCGAGCGCCCGCGCGAGCATCGGCGAGCTCGGGCAGATCGTCCCAACCGTCTTCATGTTGCGGAAGGCGATGGAGAGGAACTGGATCAAAGGCGGTTTCTGTTGGGGCCGCCGGAGGATATCAGGGTCGTCGCCCGCCACCTCGCACGGCCCTCAGAGCGTGGGCGCGAAGCGCTCGTGTCCCGTGAGCCCCTCGCAGAAGCCGGCAAACACCTGCGCGATCTGCTCGAGGTCGCGAAGGTGCCCCATCTCGACGGTGGTGTGCATGTAGCGGATCGGGAAGCTCACCAGCCCGCAGGGGATGCCGCCGGCGGCAAGGAAGATCGAGTCCGTGTCGGTGCCGCTCGAACCCGGAACCGCCCCGCGCTGCAGGGGGATGGTGAGCCGCTCGGCCGTCTTCAGGAGCCGCTCCACCACCTCGGGCTGCATGGCGCTGCCGATGGCGATCTTCGGCCCGGCGCCCATCTTGAAGTGCCCGTGCTGCGCGTGCGTGATGCCTGGGCTGTCGGTCGCATGGCCGACGTCGGTCACCAGCGCCACGTCCGGGCGCAGGCTCTCGGCCACCATCTGCGCTCCGTGGAGGCCCACCTCCTCCTGCACCGTGCTCACGGCCACCACCCGCACGTGGCGCTCGGCGTGCTGGGCGCAGAGCCGCAGCGCCTCCGCCGCCACCCAGGTGCCGATCCGGTTGTCGAGCGCGCGCGCCACGATGAGCTCGTCGGAGAGCATCATGCTCGAGTCGAGGAAGGTGCCCGGGTCGCCGATGTTCAGCCGCGCGCGTGCCGCGGCCTCGTCCTTGGCGCCGATGTCCACGAAAAGCTCGTGCAGCTTGCGCACCTTCGGGTCTCCGCTGCGATCCTGCAGGTGGATGGCCGTGGCGCCGATCAGGCCGATCACCGGCTCGGTGACGCCCGGCACGGAGCTGCGCAACAGCAGCCGCTTCCCGACGATGGACGCCGGGTCGATGCCGCCGATCTGCTTGCAGTAGACGAACCCGTTCGAGTCGACGTGGTTCACCATGAGGCCGATCTCGTCGGCGTGGCCGCAGATCGCCACGGTGAAGGGCCTTGCTCCCGCGGCCGGCGCCGCCGAGGGCGCCAGCTCGGCGAAGCAGTTGCCGTAGGCGTCGTTCCAGGTGCGGGTGGCGCCGTTGGCGCGCACGTAGTCCAGCCACCGGCGCTGGCCGTCGCGTTCGAACCCGGACGGGCTGGGGGTGTCGAGGAGCGTGCGGAGGAAGGACAGCGATTCGGTGCGCATCACGGGGATCGTAGATCCCCGGCGGCACGGCGTCCGCTTCCCTCGCGAGCGCCGACGGCGTGCCGCGTCAGCCCGCCGCGCGGCGCTGGATGTCCTGGAAGAACTCGCTGAAGTCGGCGGAGCTCTTCGGCTTGGCCTTCGGCTTGCCGCTGCCGATCGCGCGCGCCGCCTGCATGGCCTGGGCCTGGTGCATCGGCCGGGGTGCTTCCTTGCGCACGGGCTGGATCGCGGGCTGCGCAGCCACCGGCGGCGGTCCCGTGCGGCGGTCCCTCGCGGTGTTGACGCCGCGTTCAAGCAGCTTCAGGTGCGCGCGCAGCGCGTTGATCGAGGCAAGGGGCTTCGGGAGCGAGTCACTCATGGCGCATCCATCCCTCCCGCCATCGGCGGGATTGCCACACGATGCGGGGTACGCACGCGGCGTGGCGTCGGTTCGCCGCCGCGACGGCTTGTCCTCCAGGCAGCGGGCACACGACGCCCACCCGAGCGGTGCCTCGCGGCGGCACCGGCCTGCAGCCAAGAACGTCCGATTCACCGGGTTCGGTGGCAAGTTCCCGGGCCACGAATTCCGGTTGTTCCGCCGCGGTTCCGGGGCCGGCGGGGCGCCCGCCGACTTGCGCAATTGCTTCCGGGGCCGTGAACTACGGGTTGTCCAGGCGCAGGACCCGCGGATAGCCGGTATTCCCGGTCGATCGCGCGTCCCCATGCCACCGAGGATTCCTCCGTGAAGACCACGATTTCAGCCGCCCTGTCCGCCTTCCTCTCGCTCCCGAGCCTCGCCGGCGCCGTGGACCTTCCGCGCTACCCGGCCCTCAGCCCCGACGGCAACGTGGCCGTGTTCAGCTGGCGCGGCGACCTGTGGAAGTGCCCGATCACCGGCGGCGGCGCGATCCGGCTCACCGGCGTGCCGTCGAACGAGGGCCGTGCCGCGTTCAGCCCGGACGGCGCGTCGATCGTCTTCGACAGCGACCGCGACGGCGGCCGCAACCTCTTCATCATGAGGAGTGACGGCAGCGACGTGCGCCAGCTCACGTTCGGCGACTCGGCCAACATCCTCTCCGCGACGGGCGTCGATGCGTCCGGTCGGCCGGTCGCGTACTTCGAGTCGTCGCGCGAGAACGACCTCTACCGCGCGTCGCGGCCGTACATGGTGCCGCTGGCGGGCGGCTCCGTGGAGCGCGCCTGCGACGCCTTCGCAAGCCACCCGCTCGCCACGCGCGACGGCAAGACCGTGCTCATGGAGCGCGGCGGCAGCGCCTGGCTGCGCCGCGCGTACCAGGGTCCCGACCAGCGCGACGTGTGGAGCCTCGACCGCGCCACGGGCAGGTTCATGCGCCACACCGACTGGAAGGGCAACGACGGCTGGGCGTTCCCCGCGGGCGGCGACATCGTGTACCTGACCGACCGAGGCAACGGCCGCAGCGTCAACCTCTGGCGCAAGCCGTTCGCGGCCGCGCCGGCGGAAGGCGGCACGCAGCTCACCGCCTTCGACGACGACGTCCGCGAGCTCGCGGTCTCCGCGGACGGGCGCACCGCGCTCTTCACCGTGTGGGACGGCCTGTGGAAGCTCGACCTGGCCGCACCCGGCGCGCAGCCCGTGCGCGTGCCTGTGCAGGGCACCGAGGACGAGGCCGACCGCATGCGCCCCCGCAACATGGGCCGCGACGTGACCGAGGCGCAGCTCTCGCCGGACGGCAAGACGATGGCGATGGTGGCCTTCGGCGACGTCTACGTGAAGGGCACCGACGAGCGTTCGCCGTTCGTGCGCGTCACCCGCACGCCGGCGCGCGAGCGCGACATCGCGTGGATGCCGGACGGCTCGAAGCTCCTCTTCTCGAGCGACTCGGACGGGAACGACTCGATCTTCGAGGCCGCCGTGACGCAGACGCGCGGCGAGATCCGGTCCGCCTTCAAGGAGAAGACGAACCCGAAGAAGGAGGAGCCGAAGCCGGCGCCGGAACCGGCGAAGCCCGCCGAGGCACCGGCGGCCGCCCCTGTCCCGGCCGCCCCTGTCCCGGCCGCCCCCGCGGATCCGGCCGCCCCCGCGGCTCCGGCCGCCCCTGCGGATCCGGCCGCCCCCGCGGCTCCGGCCGCCCCCGCGGATCCGGCCGCCCCTGCGGCTCCGGCCGCCACGCCGGCTCCGGCCGCCACGCCGGCTCCGGCCGCCGCGCCGGAGGGCGCCGCCAAGGACGCCAAGCCCGAGGATGCCAGGAAGGACGAGAAGAAGGA
>VGXR01000040.1 GCA_016873255.1 Planctomycetota bacterium | reverse complement strand
CTGGTCGAAGCCCTCCGAGGACGCGGGCTGACGCGCACCTGACGCCGTGGCGCGAAGGACCCCGCGTACACTCGCGGAAATGTCCCTCCTCGTCACCGGAACCATCGGAATCGACACGCTCCACGCTCCCACCGGCGAGGCCACCGGCGTCCTCGGCGGCAGCTGCGCCTACTTCGCGGCGGCCGCCAGCCAGCTGACGCCCGTGCGCGTGGTCGGGGCCGTCGGCGGCGACTGGCCCGAGGCGCACGAGAAGCAGCTCCGCGCTTTCCGCAACGTGTGCCTCGACGGCCTCGAGCGCCGCGCAGGCAGCGAGACGTTCGCGTGGGGCGGCCGCTACTTCGACAACATGAACCGCCGCGAGACGCTCTTCACGCGCCTCGGCGTGCTGGAGGAGGCGCCGCCGAAGGTGCCCGCCAAGTACCAGGACAGCAAGACCGTGTTCCTGGCCAACACGCATCCGCTGGTGCAGATGGACCTGATGCGCCAGTTCCCGGTGCGGCCGTTCGTGGTGTGCGACACCATGGACCTCTGGATCAACATCGCGCGGGCCGAGCTCAACCAGCTGCTCTCCGAGGTCGACGGCGTCATCATGAACGACGAGGAGGCGATGCAGCTCACCGACTGCCGCAACGTGGTGACCGCGGGCCGGCAGATCCTCAGGGACGGCCCGCGCAGCTTCGTGGTGGTGAAGAAGGGAGAGCACGGCGCCATCCTGGTGCACCGCGACGGCGTTGCGAGCATCCCGGCGTTCCCCGCGGACCTCGCGCAGGTGATCGACCCCACCGGGGCCGGTGACACCTTCGCCGGCGGCTTCATGGCGCACGTCGCCCGCACCGGGCGCCACGACTTCGACACGCTGCGCCATGCGATGGCCTGGGGCACCGTGCTGGCGAGCTTCACCATCGAGGCGTTCGGGCTCGAGCGCCTCGCGCGGCTCGACGCCGGCCAGGTGGCCGACCGCTTCCGCGCGTTCCGTTCCATGACCGCGTTCGCCGAGCACGGCGCCTGACCACGGAGGACCGATGACCGACCGACCATCCATCCGGGCGACGGCCGCCGCCGCGCTCGCCGCGATCGCCTGCACGCTGCCCGCGCGCGCCCAGTGGGCGCCGTTCGCGGAGCTCCCCGGCGCCGACCGCGTGAACGCGGTGGACGCGCCCGCCGGCAATGCCGGCCGCATCGGCGAGGTCCGCTGGGACGCCGCCGGCGGGAAGGCGTGGTTCCAGTACGCGGGCAAGTGGCGCTCCGTGGCGCTCGCCGACGGCGCCGTGGGCGAGGGCGAGCCTCCCGCCGACCCCGCGCGTGCCAAGGAGTACCGCGCGCCGCGCGGCGGTCGTGCGCAGCAGGCCACCCGAGTGCCGAGCCCCGACGCGAAGTGGACCGCGGCGTTCGTCGACTGCAACGTGCGGCTCGAGCCTGCCGGCGGCGGCGATGCGGTGCAGGTCACCGCGGAGGGCAAGGACCGTCGCTGGTTCGGGAGCGCCGACTGGGTCTACGGCGAGGAGCTCGACCAGACCACCGCCATGTGGTGGTCGCCCGACTCGCGGATGCTCGCCTACTACGACTTCGACGAGACGCCGGTGAAGGACTACTGGCTCATCGCGGGGCTTGCCACCACGCGCACGCGTGCCGTGGGCACCGGCTACCCGAAGCCGGGCGAGGCCAACGGCGTGGCACGGCTCGAGGTGTACGACCTGCAGTCCGGGCGCCGCGTCGTGGTCGACGTCGGCACTGAGCACGACCAGTACGTGTACGGGATCGAGTGGAGCCCGAAGGGCGATCGCCTGCTCTGGTTCCGCGCCAACCGGCGCCAGGACCGCGTGGAGCTGATGGCCACCGACCCCGCCACGGGTGCCTCGCGCACCGTGATCACCGAGACGCAGCCCACGTGGCAGAAGAACTCGCCCACGGTGCGGTTCCTCGCCGACGGTCGGCGGTTCCTCTGGGAGAGCGAGTCGAACGGCTTCGCCAACTGGGAACTGTGGGACCTGGAGAAGGGCAGGGTCGCGCGACTGACGGACGACCCGTGGCCGGCCGAGTCGATCGTGCATGTCGACGAGGAGCGCGGCTGGCTGTGGTACTCGGCCCGCTCCGGCAAGGTGGGCATCAACTCGCAGCTGCACCGCGCGCGCCTCGACGGCAGCGCCCGCGAGCGCGTCACCAAGGCCGAGCTCCACCACTCGGGGTTCCGCATCGCGCCGGGCGGCGCGCACTTCGTGGCGACCGCGGAGTTCGTCGACGTGCCGCCGTCCACCGCGCTCTATGCGGCGGACGGCAGCCTGGTGGCGCAGCTCTCCAAGCCCGCCGCCGATCCCTACGGGAAGGCCGGGCTGATGCCGCCCGAGTTCCTCACCGTCAAGGCCGCCGACGGGGTCACCGACCTCTACGGATTGCTCTACAAGCCGAAGGACTTCGACCCGTCCCGGCGCTATCCGCTGATGGTCGAGGCCTACGGCGGTCCGCTCGTGGCGACGGTGTCGCCGCGCTTCGGGTCGGTCGAGAATGCGACGGAGTTCGGGATGCTCGTGGCCAAGGTCGACAACCGCGGCACGCCCGGGCGCGGCAAGGCGTTCGAGGGCGCGGCCTACCTGAAGCTCGGCGGCCCCGACGTGGATGACCAGGCGGCGCTCGTGAAGGCCCTGCGCGAGCGGCCGTACGTGGACGGCTCGCGCGTCGCCGTGGCCGGCCACAGCTACGGCGGCTACATGGCGCTGATGTGCGTGCTGCGGCACCCGGACGTGTTCCAGGTGGCGGTGGCGGGTGCGCCGCCCACCGACTGGCGCCAGTACGACACCATCTACACCGAGCGCGCCATGCGCACCCCGCAGGAGAACGAGGCCGGCTACGACGCCGGCAGCGCGGTCAAGCTTGCGGGCCGCCTGAAGGGCAGGGTGCTCCTGCTCCACGGGATGATGGACGACAACGTGCACCCGTCGAACACCTTCGCGCTGGCGCAGGCCTGGCAGCAGTCGTCCACGCCGTTCGAGATGCAGCTCTTCGCCAACGCCGCGCACGGGATCGGGAGTCCCGCGTACGAGGCCTCCAAGTGGAGCTTCATCCTGCGGAACTTCGGGATGTGGCAGCCGAAGGCGGTGGGCGCGCCCGCGCCTGATGTGGCCGGCGGGTCGGTGCCGATGAAGGCCCGGTGAGCGCCGCACCGATGACCCGGCTCCCGCCCGACCGCAGCCACGTCCGCACCGAGGCGCGCAACCCCGCGTCCGCGGCGCTTGACTCGATGGATGCCGCGGCGATCGCGGCGCTCATGGCCGACGACCACCGCGCGGTGCCCGCCGCCGTGGCCGCGGCGGCGCCCGCCATCGGCGCATTCGTGGAGGGCGTCGCCGAGCGCGTGCGCCGGGGTGGCCGGCTCTTCTACTTCGGTGCCGGCACCAGCGGCCGCCTCGGCGTGCTCGATGCCAGCGAGTGCCCGCCGACCTTCATGTCCGACCCCGGGCAGGTGGTCGGCATCATCGCCGGCGGCGACGGCGCGCTGCGCCGCTCGAGCGAGGGCCGCGAGGACGAATGGGACGGCGCGCGCGAGGAGATCGAGCGCCACGGCATCGGCGCGCTGGACGCGGTGGTGGGCATCGCGGCCGGCGGAACCACGCCGTACCCGCTCGGGGCCATCCGGATCGCGAAGGAACGCGGCGCGCTGACGGCGTTCCTCTCGTGCGTGCCGATGGAGCGCCCGGAGGCCTGCGACCACCTCATTGCGCTCGACACGGGCCCCGAGGTGCTGACGGGCAGCACCCGGCTGAAGGCCGGCAGCGCCACGAAGCTCGCGCTCAACTGCATCACCACCGCGCTCTTCACGCGGCTGGGCAAGGTGCGCGGAAACCTGATGGTGGACCTGGCCGCGACCAACGACAAGCTGGTCGACCGGGCGATTCGCACCGTGATGATGTTCGACCCGTCGCTGACGCGCGACCAGGCGTGGGCGCTGCTCGAGGCGAACGGCCGCAGCGTCAAGCGCGCGATCGAGGTCCCGAACTGGCAGCCGGCGCTCGCGGGCGCGCGCGTGCGCCTCCGTCCGCTCCGCGAGTCGGATCGCGATGCGCTGCATGCGGCGGCGTCGGATCCGCGGGTCTGGGAGCAGCACTCCGAGCGGGACCGGCACGAGCGGCCCGTGTTCGACCGGTTCTTCGACGGCGCGCTCGCGCTCCGCGCAGCGCCGGCGACGGGCGGCGCGCTGGTCGCCGAGGACGCCGCCACCGGCCGCGTGATCGGCTCGAGCCGCTACTACGACTGGAACCCGACCGACCGCTCCGTGGTGATCGGCTACACGTTCCTCGAGCGCGCGCAGTGGGGCACGGGCGCAAACCGGGAGATGAAGCGGCTCATGATCGAGCACGCGTTCCGCTGGGCGCGCACCGCGTGGTTCCACGTGAGCCCGGGCAACGTGCGTTCGCAGCGGGCCCTGCAGGCGATCGGCGCGCGCCGCGACCGCGAGGAACTCGTGCCGGTGGGCGGCGTGCCGAGCCCGCGCGTGATCTACCGAATCGACCGGGCGAATTGAGCGCGGCCTGCACGCGCTGCGGCCGCGTCGGGGCGGGGACCTGCGCATCGCGCGCGGCAGGCGCGGCTTCGCAAAAGCGCGAAGGGCCCCGCGTGTGCGCGGGGCCCTTCGGGTTTCGTCCTCGATCCGACGGTCAGCCGACCATCGCCTTGAGGGCCTTCATCGGGCGAACCTTGATCTTCCGCGTGGCGGGCTTCGCCTTCACGGTCATCATCTCGCCGGGCTTGAAGGGGTTCGGCTTCTCGTAGGCCTTGGTGGAAGGCTTGTTGATCACCATGATCTTCATCATGCCGTGCACGACGAAGACGCCGGAGCCCTTCTTGCTCAGGTCCTTCTTCATGATGTTGCCGAGTTCCTCGAACACCGCCACGACCTGCTTGCGGGGAAGCTTGGTCTTCTCGGCGATCATCTTGAGGGTCTCGCCCTTGCTGCGAGGCTTCGCGGTGGCCATCCTGACATCCTTTCTGCCGGGCCTTCCTTTCCTAGTGCGGAAGGCCCGAATGCTTGCGAAATCCGGGCTCACTGCCCAGAACGCGCCCGAAGATAGGGGTTTTTGCATGGGACGCAAGGGGTAACTCGCCACCGCATAGGCGGAATCGGCTGAATTTTGCCATTTTCCCGGTTTCTGACGGGGTTACCCGAACGTCCGTGGCGCCCGGAGGAGGGGGTTTGCAGCCCAAAAACTGCCCGTCCTGGCAGCGGCCGGGACGGGCGGATGGGGGCGGTTCCGGGGGGCAGGCGCAGGCCAACCGGCCCGGGCGGGCGGCGTTCGCTCAGACCGTCACGGTTCCCGCCGACGGCCGGCCCACGGAGTGGTACTCGAAGCCCTCGTGCGCCATCTGCGCGGGCCGGAAGAGGTTCCGCCCGTCGAACACCAGGTGGTGCCTGAGGCGCCTCTTGATCTCGGCGAAGTCCGGCGAGCGGAACTCGTTCCACTCGGTGCAGACCACCAGCGCGTCCGCGCCGTCGAGCGCCGAGTACATGTCCTTCGCGTGCGGGATCTGCGGTTCCTCGCGTCCGAGGTTCTCGAGCGCGACCGGGTCGTACGCCACGACCTTCGCGCCGGCGGCCATGGCGCGCTTCATCAGCGCGATCGCCGGCGCCTCGCGGATGTCGTCCGTGCGCGGCTTGAACGCGACGCCCCAGAAGGCGAGCGTCCGGCCCTCCAGCCCGCCCGGCCCGAAGCGGCGCTCGACCTTCTGCCAGAAGTGCCCGCGCTGGTCCTGGTTGACCACGTGCACCGCGGCGTTCAGCTTGCAGTCGAAGCCCCTCGCGCGGCCCATGCCCACCACGGCCTGCGTGTCCTTGGGGAAGCAGCTTCCGCCGTAGCCGAGGCCCGGGTAGAGGAACTGGTTGCCGATGCGCCGGTCCGCGCACATGCCCTCGCGGACGCTTGCCACGTCTGCGCCCATGTGCTCGCAGAGGTTGGCGATCTCGTTGATGAAGGAGATCTTGCAGGCCAGCATGGCGTTCGAGGCGTACTTCACCATCTCCGCGCTGCGCACGTCCATGACATGGATTGGGTTGCCGTTGCGCACGAAGGGCTCGTAGAGCGCGCGCATCGTCTCGTCGGCTTCCTTGCTCTCGACGCCGCAGACGATGCGGTCGGGCTTCATGAAGTCGTTGATCGCGTCGCCTTCCTTCAGGAACTCCGGGTTGTCCGCGATGTGGAAGGGCACCTTCGTGAGGCTGCGGACGAGGTCGCGCACCGCGTGGCTGGTGCCCACGGGCACGGTGCTCTTGACGACCACGGTCTTCGCCTTGCCGCCCGGTCCGAAGTGCTCGAGCGCCGCGGCGATGTCGCGCGCGACGGCCAGCACGTACTGCAGGTCGGCGCTGCCGTCCTCGTCGCTGGGGGTGCCGACGCAGATGAAGATGGCCTCGGCGTCCTTGTAGGCCGCGAGCTTGTCGAGCGTGAAGTGGATGCGTCCCGACTGGATGTTCCGCTGCAGCATCTCCGCGAGCCCGGGCTCGTAGATCGGGCTCTCGCCGCGCTTGAGCTTCTCGATCTTGCGGGCGTCCACGTCGAGGCAGGTCACGTGGTTGCCGGTCTCGGCGAAGCAGGCGCCCGTGACGAGTCCGACGTAACCGGTGCCGACCATGGTGAGCTTCATGCGGGGTCCCCTTCGGGTGATGGCGCGCCGTCAGCGGCGGGAGAGAGATGGTACATCGGTCGAAGTGCGCTCAAGGTCGAGGAGCCATCGTTTCAGGCTGAGTTCAGGCCCGTCGCCGCGGGCGCTCCCCGAATAGCCCCCGATCCACGTTCCGGTCCCCACCACCCGGTGGCACGGCACCACCACCGGCATCGGGTTGCGACGCATCGCCTGGCCGGCAGCGCGAAGCGCGCGCGGGCTGCCCGCTGCCGCGGCAAGCCACGCATAGGTCCGCGTATCGCCTCGCGGGATGCCGCGGCAGGCGTCCCAGCAGGCCTGCTGGAACGGCGTGCCGTCCGGGATCGGAACGTCGGCGAAGTCGTCCGCCGCGCCCGCGAGCGCGCGTTCCACCCGTGCGCGCAGCATCTCGGCCTCTGCGGGAGACCGCGCCGCGACGGTGACCGTTCCTGCCGGCGTGGCGACGGTTGCCGTGACTTGCCGCTGGCGAGTTGCCATTGGCCCATGGTAGGGGAGCGGGGTACGATTTCACCTTCATGACCATTGCATCCCCCGCAGCCCTCGGCACCCCCGCCCCGCTCGACGCCATGTCGCAGGACCTCGTGGCCCTCGTCGGCGCGCAGGACCCCGAGGTGGCGCAGCTCATGGCCCAGGAAGCCGACCGGCAGGCCAGCACGCTCGAGCTGATCGCCAGCGAGAACCATGTCACCCCTGCGGTGATGCACGCCGCCGGCAGCTGGCTCACCAACAAGTATGCGGAGGGCTACCCGGGGAAGCGCTACTACGGCGGCTGCCAGTTCCACGACCGCATCGAGGACATCGCCCGCGAGCGCGCCAAGAAGCTCTTCCGCTGCGGCTTCGCCAACGTGCAGCCGCACTGCGGCGCCAACGCCAACATCGCGGTGTTCATGGCGCTGCTCGAGCCCGGCGACACGGTGCTGAGCCTGCCAATCAAGAGCGGCGGCCACCTCAGCCACGGGCTCAAGCCCAACTTCAGCGGCACCTTCTACAGGATCGCCGAGTACGGGCTCGACCCGCAGAGCGAGCTCCTCGACTACGACGCCATCGAGCGCATCGCGCGCGAGTGCAGGCCGAAGATGATCATCTGCGGCTACAGCGCCTACCCGCGCATCATCGACTTCGCGCGGTTCCGCGCGATCGCCGACGGCGTGGGCGCGTTCCTGATGGCCGACATCGCGCACATCGCGGGGCTGGTGGCCACGGGCGTGCACCCGAGCCCGTTCCCGCACGCGCACGTCGTGACCACCACCACGCACAAGACGCTGAGGGGCCCGCGCGGCGGCCTGGCGCTCTCCGACGACGCCGACATCGCCGCCAAGATCGACCGCAAGGTGTTCCCCGGCAGCCAGGGCGGCCCGCTCATGCACATCATCGCCGCGAAGGCCATCGCCTTCGGCGAGGCGCTGCGTCCGGAGTTCACCGCGTACAGCAGGCAGGTGGTCGCCAACGCCAAGGCGCTGGCCGCCGCGCTCATCGCGCGCAACTACCGCCTCTGCACGGGCGGCACCGACAACCACCTGATGCTCGTCGACCTGCGGCAGCGCAGCGCCGACCTGACCGGCGCCGATGCCGAGAAGTGGCTCGAGTCCGCCGGCATCATCGTCAACAAGAACGGCATCCCGAACGACCCGCGCCCGCCGATGGTGACGAGCGGCTTGCGCCTGGGCACGCCTGCGCTCACCTCCCGCGGCCTGAAGGAGCCCGAGATGGCCCAGGTGGCCGGATGGCTCGACCGCGTGATGGGCTCCAAGGGCGATGCCGCCGAGACCGCTCGCGTGCGCGACGAGATCCGCGCCTTCTGCGCGCACTTCCCCATGCCCCACTGAATTCGCTCCTGGTCAGCTTGGCACCAGTTCATTCCTCTGGAGCAGTCGCCGGCCTCCGCAGGAGGAAATCGGTGCCAAGCTAGCCGGGAACGGATTTCACGCGTTCGGCGATGTCGGCGCGCTGCAGCGCATCCAAGAGCCCGTCCATGTCGCCGGCGAGCAGCGGGAAGAGCGGGGCGGAGTGCTCCACGCGGTGATCGACCGCGACCGATTCCTTCCAGCGGTAGGTGCGGATCTTCTCGGCGCGGCTGCCGCTGCCCATCATGCCGCGGCGCTCGGCGCTGCGCGCCGCCTCGGCCGCCTGGATTCGCGCCTCGCGCACGCGCGCACGCAGCAGGCGCCACGCCTTGTCCCGGTTCTGCAGCTGGCTGCGCGTCTCCTGCATGCGCACCTCGATGCCGGTTGGGACGTGGATGAGGTGCACCGCGGTCGCCACCTTGTTCACGTTCTGCCCACCGGGCCCCTGCGCGGTGGTCATCATCTCCTTGACTTCCTCGGGGTCCACCTCGTCCTCGATCTCCTCGGGCTCGGCCATGACGGCCACGGTCGCGGTGCTGGTGTGCACGCGCCCCTGCGCCTCGGTTGCGGGCACGCGCTTCACCTGGTGGGTGCCCGCCTCGTAGCCGAGCGCGCTCCACACTCCGTCGCCGCGCAGCTCGACGATCGCCTGCGTGATGCCGCCCGCATCGCCCGCGCGCACATCCATCTCGTCCCACGACCAGCCACGCCGATGCGCGAGCTTCCGGTACATCTGCAGCAGGTCGCCGGCCCACAGCGCGGCCTCGTCACCGCCCACGCCGGCGCGTACCTCGAGGATCACGGCCCCGACCCGGCGATCGTCCCCTGTCACCAGGAGCCGCTGGATCGACTCGAGCAGGGCGTCCGCCCGGCCGCGCAGGTCGGGCAGCTCGCGCCGGGCCTCCGCGGCAAGCTCGGCGTCCGCCCCTGCCGCCAACGCCGCCAGCTGCGCCGACTCGCGCTCGGCGGCACGCCAGGCCTCCCACTCCCGCACCACCTGCTCCAGCGCGGCACGGCGCGCGGTCAGCGCCCGCAGCTTGCGGTGGTCGGCCAGGACCTCCGGATTGAGCATTGCGTCCCCGGCGGCATGGAACTCGTGTGCCATGCCGTCGAGGGTCCTGCGAAGGTTGTCTGCGACCTGCTGCATTTCGTCCTGCTCCTGCGGGGCCCCGGGCTCCGCGGCCGATCCACGAAAAGGAACAACCGCGCCGGGGGCGGCGCGGTCGTTGGAATCACTCTGCGCGTTGCTACTTCTTGGCGGCCGGGGCGGCCTTCTTGTCGCCGTCCTTCTTGAAGTAGTCGCCCGCGAACTTGCGCTGGAAGCGCTCGACGCGGCCGGCGGTGTCGATGAACGTCTTCTGGCCCGTGTAGAACGGGTGCGAACCCGACCAGACCTCAACGTTCAGTTCCGCAACGGTGGCTCCGACGGTCATGACGTGCTGTCCTCGGTAGAAGACCTTGCACTCGGGGTACCAGGTGGGATGGGTGTCGCTCTTCATGGCTGCTGTCCTTGCGCCCGCTTGGGGCAGACCGGGAAGTGTAACGAAGCCAGCAGGCCATGGGGAGGTCCTCGCAGCCGTTATCCGGCCGCGGTGCCGCTATACTTGCGCACATGGCAGGCCCCGCGCATCACCCGCAGATCGAGGGATGGGCCCGCGCAAGCCCCACGCCCTCGCTTGCGGAGGCGCACGCGACGGTCCCCGTGGCGGCTGCCGGTGCGCCGCTCTGGCGCCGCCTGTGGGCGTTCAGCGGCCTCGGCATGATGGTCGCGGTCGGCTACATGGACCCCGGCAACTGGGCCACCGACCTGGCCGCAGGGTCCGGCTACGGGTACGCGCTGCTCTTCGTCATCCTGGCTTCCAACCTGATGGCCATGCTGCTGCAGCACCTGGCCGTGCGGCTGGGAGTGGGCGCGGGGCGTGACCTGGCGCAGGCGTGCCGCGACCACTTCTCGCCCGGCATCAACCTGTCCCTTTGGGTGCTGTGCGAACTTGCCATCGCCGCGTGCGACCTCGCCGAGGTGATCGGGTCCGCGATCGCGCTGCAGCTCCTCTTCGACATCCCGCTGGTCTGGGGCATCGTCATCACCGCCGTGGACGTGATGCTCATCCTCGTGCTGCAGCGCCGCGGCTATCGCATCCTCGAGGCCTTCGTTGCCGCCTTGGTGCTCACCATCGGCGCGTGCTTCGCCTACGAGATCTGGGCTGCGCGCCCGTCGCCGGGCGGCATCCTGCGGGGCCTGGCGCCCGATGCCCGGATCCTCTCCGACCCAGCGATGCTCTACGTGGCCATCGGCATCCTCGGTGCCACCGTGATGCCGCACAACCTCTACCTGCACTCGAGCATCGTGCAGACGCGTGCCTACCCGCGCACCCCGGAGGGCCGCCACGAGGCCATCCGCCTGGCGACCATCGATTCCACGGCATCGCTCGGCTTCGCGTTCTTCATCAACGCCGCGATCCTCATCACCGCGGCCGCGGCCTTCCACGGCACCGAGCACCAGGACGTGGCCGACATCCACGATGCATACCGCCTGCTGACGCCCGTCCTCGGCGCCGCTGCCGCGAGCACGCTCTTTGCCGTGGCGCTCCTGGCGAGCGGCCAGAACTCCACCCTCACCGGAACCCTCGCCGGGCAGATCGTGATGGAGGGGTTCCTGCAGCTGCGCCTGGCGCCATGGGCGCGGCGGCTGCTGACGCGGCTGGTGGCCATCGTCCCGGCAGTGGTGGTGGCGGCGCTCTACGGCGAGCGCGGCATCGGCAAGCTGCTGGTGGGCTCGCAGGTGATCCTCTCCATGCAGCTGCCGTTCGCGGTGTTCCCGCTGGTCGCGTTCACCGCCTCGAAGGCCAAGATGGGCGAGTTTGCGGCGCCGGCGTGGGTGGCCCGCACCGGATGGGCCTGCGCCATCCTGATCACGGCCCTCAATGCATGGATGCTCCGGCAGCTCTTCACGGCCTGACCGTGAAGCCGCGGAGCAGCCCGACCAGCTCGCGTTGCAGTGCAGGGTTCGCGGCGATCGCCGTCCGCCCGTGGATTCCGGGCGCCCCGTCCCATCCCGAGAAGGCGCCGCCCGCCTCCTCCATGATCACGGGAAAGGGGCCTGAGTCCCACGGGTTCATCCATGGCTCGACGGCCGCATCGCATCGACCCGTGGCTGCCAGCGCCAGGCTGTAGCAGTCGCTCCAACCGCGGATTCGCCCCGCGCGTCGTGACAGCTCCTCGAGCGCCGGCTCCGTGCCCGCGCGGCGGAAGTACTCGATGCCGGTGGTGGCCACCAGCGCGTCCTCGATGCTCGCAGTGCGCGAGACCTGCGCGCGAACGGCCGCGCAGCCCGCGCGCTCCCACCAGGCGCCCGCACCGCGCGCCGCCCACACGCGCTCGCCGAGCGCGGGCAGTTCGCAGGAGCCGGCCACCACGCGCGGCGCACCATCGCCGACTTCCTCCACGGCGACCAGCACGCCGAAGAGCGGCACGCCGCGCGCAAAGCTGACGGTGCCGTCGATGGGGTCGATCACCCACCGGTAGGGCGACGTGCCCGGTTCCTCGCCGTGCTCCTCGCCGAGCAGGCCGTCTTCGGGGAACGCGGCGCGGATGGCCTGCCGGACCAGCGCCTCGCAGCCACGGTCCGCGTCGGTGACGGGGCTGGCGTCCGGCTTGAGCGTCACCGCGAGGCCGGGCCGCTGGAACGCATCGAGCACGAACGCTGCCGCTCGCGACGAGATCAGCAGCATGGCACCGGTGCGTTGGCGAAGCGATTCGGGCAGGTCGTCGAGCGCGTCCACCATGGCGAGGCGGAGACTATCGACCCCTTTGCACGGGCGGCCGGCGGACCTGCGTTTCTCCAGAGAAATGCAGCCCCCTGTTTTCACGGATTTTCCGTGTTTCAACGGTGGATTTGTTGCCCCGCCGCGCATCGGGGCTACCTTCGCAACACCTGCCGGTCCCTGCCTGGCGGGTTGCGTGTAAGTCCTCCCGTTCCCTCTCCCTTCTCCCTTCGGAGCTACAACATGTTTGTACTGTCTCGGCCCGCGATGGCCGCGATTGTCGTTGCCGCGACCATCGCTGCCTCCGCCTCGTCCTCCGTCGTCGTTGGCTGGACCATGCCCACCGCCTTCCCGACCGGCGCGGGCAATGTCCCCACCGGAACCTCCTATCTGCCCCCCGGCCCGAACGGCCCCGGCGTCGCTGACCAGGGCACCAACACCGCGGGCAGCCAGATCCGCTCCGTGCACGCCGCCGCGGCTGCGACCTACACGTCGCCCGCCGGCAACGGCAGTCCACATTCGTTCTCGAGCAACAACTGGAACACGGGCGACTTCTACGAGATCAGCTTCAGCCCCGCGGGCATCACCGACTCGCTGATGCTCTCGTGGGACCAGGCCCGCAGCAGCACCGGCCCGGCGGCCTTCAAGGTGGCCATCAGCTTGAACGGCGGTGCCTTCATGGACCTGTTCAATTACACGGTCCTCCAGTCCGGCGGCGGCGGCGCCCCCGGAACCTGGTCCTCCACCACCTACAACCCGCTGTACACATTCGAAACGTGGTTGGGCGTCCTGTGGCAGCCAAAGGTCTCCCCCTCGTCCGTGGTGATCCGGTTCGTGAACCGCGAGGCCTTCGCATCGGCCGCGACGGGCTCCAACCGCATCGACAACGTGTTCGTAAAGATCATCCCGGCGCCCGGCGCCGTGGCACTCCTCGGCGTGGCCGGCCTCGCTGCCAGCCGCCGTCGTCGCGCCTGAGCACCCGGGGGCTTGGCCCCGGGCCGAGACGCGAGGGGCGTTTCGGCGGCACGGTCGCGCATGACAAGCAAACCGCCGCACGGCCCGAGCCGTGCGGCGGTTGCGTTGAGTCTCGTGGTGTCCGGTCCTTGATCAGCCCCAAGCCGCAAGCAGGGCCGACAGATCGGCACCGTCGACCTGGCCGTTTCCGTCCAGGTCCGCGGGGCATGGTGCGGGGCATGCGCCCCAGGCCGCGAGCAGGAAGCCGAGGTCCGCGCCGTTGACCACACCGTTGTTGTCGAGGTCCGCCGGGTTGGGCGGAACGCCGCCCGGGCCGTCCACCGCCACGGTGACGCTCGCCGGGTTGCCGGCCGCGCCGGGGCGGAACAGGCCGATCGCGGCATTGGCCGCCGTCGGCGCGTTGCTCGCATCGAACCAGAAGTTGTAGAGCGTCGAGAACCGCAGCGCGTTCCCGTTGGGGTTTGCGGCAAAGTCGCCGCCGGTCCACGTCACCGCTCCGCCCGTGGTGGAGATGGTCCAGTCGGTGGGGTCGTACGGGTCGCCCGAGTGGTAGTTGATGTCCTTGAACCCGGCGTTCGTGATGGCCGTGCCCGCGGGCACGGGCACCGAGAACGACCGCCCGCTGCGGTGCGAGTTGAAGTTCTGCACCGCGTACTCGTAGTGCCAGGTGCCGTTGCCGTTGTCGGTGACCTTGCAGCCCACGATGAACCGGCCGTCGCTGGCAACATCCGCCGTCGAGAGCTTGACCGCGGGATCGAACGACTTCCACGCCTCGATCGCGGCCTTCTGCTGGAACGTGGCGCCCGTCAGCGTCAGCGCACGCGATCCGTTCGTGCCGACCGCGCCCACCGTGAACTCGCGCCACGAGGCGTTGTTGTTGTCGTTGCCGGCGGTTGCATCCTGCTGGTGGATGTAGTGGCCCTCGGAGACGTAGCGCGCGCCCGCGTTCTGCGCCGGGTCGAGGTCGGTGGACCGGATCTGCACGCGGCGGTGCACGGTGGTCGACGCGGACGCCGCGCCCGAGTTGAACGTTCCGGGGAACGTGCCGGTCGCCGCATTCACTTCCGTGCGCGTGCCCAGGCCCGACTGGCTGCCGTTGAGGCTGGCGCTGTACGGATCGGAGCATCCGATGCCGAGGTAGGTGCCGGTGCCCGAGGACGTGCACGCCCCGCACAGCGTCTGCTGCAGCGCGGTGAACCCGTGCTTGCCCCAGCCCATGCCGATGTGCTCGAAGCGGTTGCCCTTCCAGCGGTAGGCGTTCATCGGGATGAACGGGTGCCGGTTGTCCGGCGACTGGAACCACTCGAGCTGCGCGGTGCCGATGTTGCAGCTGGTGGTGCCGAAGGCGTAGGCCATGGTGGTGACGCCGCCCGACGTGACGGCCGCGTAGGTCGCGACGTTCGGGATGGCGCCGACGATCACGTCGGCCCCCGGGGCAAGGCTCGAATCCCCGCCGGAGCCCTCGCCCGCGGTGGCGGCGCCGAACTGGCCCGCAACCAGGGCAGTGCCGCACAGGGCGGCGGTCGTGATGAAGAAGCGCTTGTTCACGGGTTCTCTTCCTCCTGGTGTGGTCGGATCTGGGGTGCTCAGTGCGCTGGCGCGGTCCGGGCACGGACCGACCGCCCGTCGGACGGGCGCCGCCATGCTAGGCGCGGGAAGCGGCCTCCCCGGCTCACGCGCCCGGGCGGAGGGGCGGTTTTGGGCCTCTTGGCGTACCCTCTGCGGTTTGCCGGCCCTGCCGGCACCGATGCCACGGAGCCACCCCATGAGCGCCACCCCCACCATCATCTACACCCTCACCGACGAGGCCCCGGCCCTTGCCACCCATTCGTTCCTGCCGATGATCCGCGCGTTCACCGCGCCGGCGGGCATCGCGGTGGAGCTGCGGGACATCTCGCTGGCCGGGCGCATCGTGGCGGCGTTCCCCGAGGTGCTGAAGCCCGAGCAGCGGGCCGGCGACGCGCTGGCCGAGCTGGGCCGCCTGTGCCTGACCCCCGACGCCAACATCATCAAGCTGCCGAACATCAGCGCGAGCGTGCCGCAGCTCAAGGCCGCCATCGCAGAGCTGCAGAAGCAGGGCTACGCGCTCCCTGCGTACGCGGACGAGCCGAGGACCGATGCCGAGAAGGACGCCAAGGCCCGCTACGACAAGGTGAAGGGCAGCGCCGTCAACCCGGTGATCCGCGAGGGCAATTCCGACCGCCGCGCGCCCAAGGCCGTGAAGGACTACGCCAGGGCCAACCCGCACAAGATGGGTGCCTGGTCCGCCGACAGCAAGGCGCACGTGGCCTCGATGACGGACGGCGACTTCTTCGGCAACGAGCGCTCCGTGACCATTCCCGCCGCCACCTCGGCGCGCATCGAGTTCGCGGGCAAGGACGGCGCCGTCACGGTGCTCAAGGACGGCATCAAGCTGAACGCGGGCGACATCGTCGACGCCACGTTCCTGAGCCGCGCGGCGCTGGTGCGCTTCCTTGAGGAGCAGGTGGCCGATGCCCGCGCCAGGGGCGTGCTCTTCAGCGTGCACCTGAAGGCCACCATGATGAAGGTCTCCGACCCCATCATCTTCGGCCACGCGGTGCGCGCCTTCTTCAAGCCCGTCTTCGAGCGGCACGCGGCCACGCTCGCGCGCCTCGGCGTCGACCCGAACAACGGCTTCGGCGACCTCGTGGCGAAGATCGGAGCGCTTTCCGAGGCCGAGCGCGCCGCCATCGAGGCCGACGTGAAGGCCGTGCATGCGGCCGGCCCGGCCATCGCGATGGTCGACAGCGACAAGGGCATCACCAACCTCCACGTCCCGAGCGACGTGATCGTGGACGCATCCATGCCCGCCATGCTCCGCGAGGGCGGCAAGATGTGGAACGCCGAGGGCAAGACGCAGGACGCGAAGGCGGTCATCCCGGACCGCAGCTACGCCGGCATCTACCAGGCGGTGATCGACTTCTGCAAGGCGAACGGCGCGTTCGACCCGCGCACGATGGGCAGCGTGCCCAACGTCGGCCTGATGGCGCAGGCCGCCGAGGAGTACGGCAGCCACGACAAGACGTTCGTCGCCAAGGCCGAAGGCACCATCCGCATGGTTGACGCATCGGGCGCGGTGCTGACCTCGCACGCGGTGCAGGCAGGCGACATCTGGCGCGCGTGCCGCGTCACCGATGCCGCCATCCGCGACTGGGTGAAGCTGGCCGTGACCCGCGCGCGCGTGTCGGCCACGCCGGCCATCTTCTGGCTCGATGCCAAGCGCCCGCACGACGCGGAGCTCCTCGGGAAGGTGCACGCATACCTCAAGGACCACGACACCACGGGCCTCGAGCTCTCGTTCGCCGCGCCCGCGGAGGCCTGCCGCATGAGCCTCGAGCGCATGAAGCAGGGCAAGGACACCATCTCCGTCACGGGCAACGTGCTGCGCGACTACCTGACCGACCTCTTCCCGATCCTCGAGCTCGGCACCAGCGCCAAGATGCTGTCGATCGTGCCGCTCATGAACGGCGGCGGCCTCTTCGAGACCGGTGCCGGCGGCTCGGCGCCGAAGCACGTGCAGCAGTTCACCGCCGAGAACAGCCTCCGCTGGGACTCGCTCGGAGAGTTCATGGCGCTCGCCGCAAGCTTCGACCACCTGGCGCAGCGCACCGGCAGCCGCAAGGCCGCGGTGCTCGCCGAGACGCTCGACGAGGCCACCGGCGAGTACCTGCGCAACAACAAGGGCCCGGCGCGCAAGGTCGGCGACCTCGACAACCGCGGAAGCCACTTCTACCTGCTCATGTACTGGGCGCAGGCGCTGGCGCGCCAGTCGAGTGACGCGGCGCTGGCCGCGCACTTCGCGCCGATCGCCGCGGACCTGACCGCCAGCGAGGCGCGCATCGTCGCAGAGCTCAACGACGTGCAGGGCAAGCCCGTCGACATCGGCGGCTACTACCGCCCGAACGCGAAGCTCGTGTCGGTCGCGATGCGCCCGAGCGCGACGCTGAACGCGATCATCGGCCAGGACGTGGCGGTGAGCGCCTGAACCTGCCCCCGGCAGCGCGGGTCGCCACGGGCCAGCCGCTGTTTGCGGACCTGCTTGCCTGGCCGTCGAGGCGGCTTGCAGGCTCGATTGGTCGTTCGGAAGCCGAATCCGCGCGCATCCGGGCCGGCATGGCGTATCGTCCGGGGGTCGCATGCATTCCCAGGCACGAGCCATCTCGGCGGCGCTGGCGGTGACGGCAGCGACACACGCCCAAAGTCCCTCGGAGCCCGGGCCTCGGGTCCCGGCGCAGCGGGACGTGACCGTCGTTCGGGCCAACGGCACCACCTTCATCGCCACCGTGCACTACCCGGCGACGGCGGCGCAGGCCGGTTCGCCGGTCGATGCCGGGAACGGGCCATACCCGATCGTCGCCTTCGGCCATGGATTCGTCACGCCCGTCACCCTCTACGCGAGCACCGGCGCGCACCTCGCGTCCTGGGGCCTCATCGTCATCCTGCCGCAGACGCAGGGCTCGCTCTTCCCCAGCCACGGGCAGTTCGCCGCCGACCTTCGCTCCTCGCTCGACTGGATGGCGGGGCAGGGTGGCGTCGCGGGTTCGCCGTGGGCAGGTGCGGTGGACGGCGGACGACGCGGGGTGATGGGCCATTCGATGGGCGGCGGATGCGCGCTGCTCGCCGCGGACGCCGATCCCGGCATCCGCGTGGCGGTGCCGCTCGCCGCTGCCGACACCATCCCCTCGTCCACCGCCGCGTGCGCCGGCGTCCGTTGTGCCACGAGGATCATCGTCGGCAGCCAGGACACGATCGTCCCGCCGTCCACCAACGCGCCGATGTTCGCAAACCTCGCGGGCCCCGCGCAGCTGGTCTCCATCACGGGCGGCTCCCACTGCGGCTTCATCGACTCCGCGATCGCGTTCTGCGACTCGGGCTCCATCACCCGCGCTGCGCAGCTGGCCATCGTGCGCCGCGAGGCGACGGAGTTCCTGCTCCTCTACCTGCGAGATGACGCGGCGCGATGGGGCGAGGTGTGGGGTGCCCCTGCGCCGGCCGAGGGCGTCACGCAGCAGTCCCGCCAGACGCCGGACCTCAACGGCGACGGCTTCATCAACGGCCCCGACCTCGGCCTGCTCCTCGGCAACTGGGGCAACCCCGGCCGGGGTGACCTCGATGCCAGCGGGTCGGTGGACGGCCGTGACCTTGCCTCGCTGCTCTCGGCATGGACGGGCTGAGTCGGCAGTCTGAGCGGGCAGGCATCGGCGCCTCGGTCCCGGTGCTCGCGGCGCTGCTGCTTCTCTGCATCGGCGGCGGGGCGGCGAGCGGTCTGGCGACCCCTCCCGGCGACTGGTACGCATCGCTCGCGAAACCCTCCTGGACGCCGCCCGGATGGCTGTTCGGGCCGGTGTGGACGCTTCTTTACGCCGCGATGGGCGTTTCGGCGTGGATGCTGTGGCGTCGCCGATCGCGGCCCGGTGCGCGTCGGGCGCTGGCATGCTTCGGCGCGCAGTTGGCGCTGAACTTCGCGTGGACGCCGGTGTTTTTCGGACTGCATCGGCCGGGGCTTGCGGCAGTGGTGATCCTGGCGCTGCTGGCCATGATCGCCGCGACGATGGCGGCATCGTGGCGCCCATGCCGCGCTGCCGCCGCACTCATGGTTCCCTATCTCGGGTGGGTCGGCTTCGCCTCCTGCCTGAACATCGCCATCTGGCTCCTGAACGAGGGGAATCCGCCTGGCGGGCCGCGTTGACGCCTTCAGCCCTGACTCCCGTGCCGCCGTCCGCGCGTAGCATTCCGGAGGCGGGCTCGTCTCGGTGCCGCCCGATCAACCAAAGGACCAAGGACCACGATGAACCTCTCCGCACGCTGCTCGCTCGCGTTCGCCTCCTTCGCCCTCGCTGCCGGCCTGGCCATGGCCGCGCCCGGAGACCAGCCTGCCGCGGGCGGGGCGCCGTATCCGCTCGACACCTGCCCCGTCTCGGGCGAGAAGCTCGGTGCCGACGCCAAGGCCGTGGTGCTCGCCGGCATGAAGGACCCGATGCTCAACGGAACGCAGGTCAAGTTCTGCTGCGGCAAGTGCGAGGCGGCGTTCAAGGCCGACCCCGAGAAGTACGCGGGCAAGATGAACGATGCCATCGCCAAGGCAGCCCCGGCCTACCCCCTCAAGAAGTGCATCGTGATGGGCAAGGAAGACCTCGACGCGGACGCCAAGACGGTCGTCTACCAGAACCGCGTCTACAAGCTCTGCTGCGGCAGGTGCGTGGGCAAGTTCCAGAAGGACCCCGCCAAGTTCGCCAAGGAGTACGACGCCCAGGTGGCCGCCGCGCAGGCGCCGGCCCCGGGCGGCGCGTCCGACAAGAAGTGACCGGATCCACCGGATCGGCGCATGATCGACCGCGCCGCGCGCCCGGTCGGCGCGCGGAGCCTCGCGTGCGTGGCGTCAGCGCCCGATGACGGCGTCAACCAACAACCCCGCGCGTTCCGGCGCGCGGTCGAGGAACAGCGACGGCTCAACGATCTCGAGTTCCATGAGGAGCGGTGTGCCGCCGTCGTCGCGCGCCATGTCGACACGCGCATAGGCGAGCTTGCCGAACCCGCGGCGTGCAACCGCCCGCAGGATGCGCTCGGCGGCGTCCCGCTCGTCGGGCTCGGGCTCGACGAGCCCACCCGATTGCTCGGCCTGGCCGTCCCAGCGTGCCATCTTGTGGATCGCGTGGGAAAACCTTGACCCGAGATGCACCATGTTCGTCTCGCCCCCCTCGACCACCGACCGCAGGAGCGGCTGGACGAGCATGTCCCGGTCGTCATGGGCTGCGCGGTGCGCGCGTGCCGAGGCCGCGTCGCCCGCCCGCACGCGCACCGTGGCGAACGAGCCGGCGGAGATCGCCGGCTTCAGCACCAGGTCACCGTGCTGCTCGAACAGCCCGGCCCAGTCCGGCTGCACGCCGTGCGGCAGGATGACCGTGGGCACGACGGGCATTCCTTCGGCGGCGAGTTCGGCGAGGTACCGCTTGTGCAGGTTCCAGAGGATCGCGGGAAGCGGGTTGATGAGCTGCGTCCGCGCTGCCGTCCGCTCCAGCCAGGCGCGATAGTCGCGCAACCGTGGCACGTAGTTCCAGGTCGAGCGCACAACGACGGCACGGAACCGCGACCAGTCCACGCTCTCGTCTTCCCAGCACTCGATCCTCGCCTGCACACCCCGCCGTGCAAACTCCGCCCGCAGGATCGCCAGGTCCGGGTCCGGGCGCGGCAGCTCCGTGCATGTCACCAGCGCGACGCTCCCGGTCGCGCGGGCGGATCCCGATGCTTCGGCTCCAGGCATCCGACGGACTCTACCGCGCCGGGCGCTGGCGACCTCGAAGCCGCCGCGTGCCGGTTTCCCTCGGCGCTTGCGCGAGGTCGCCCGGTCATGGGGGCGATCCGAGCCACTCGCACGGATGATCCTCCGCCATCGCGCGGCGCAGCCGGTCCTGCCCGTTGCCCTCCCCCAGCACCGTCACCAGCCGTCGTGCGCCACCGGCACCCGCCCGCGGCAGCAGCACCCGCTGCCGCGCGACTCCGAGCGCCTGTGCCCCGTGCACCGTGGCCATCGCCACGAGCAGCCGGGGATCGGTGCCGTCGCGCCGGTGGAGCAGGCGCATCTCGTCGAGCACTGAGATCGCCGGCGCATCCCCGAGCACGATCGCGCTGTCCGTGCCAAGCGCCACCGGCACGCCCGCCGCCAGCAGCTCGCGGTAGCGGTGGGGCGCATGGCCCTCGGCCGGATGCCGGAAGAACGCGCTCGCCCGCGGGCAGTACACGGCGACGGGCGGCCGGTCGCCGCGGCCCTCGACCGCAAGCATGTCCAGCGCCGCGTCGGTCAGGTAGTTGAGGTGCACGAGGAGCGCACCCCGCTGTCGCACCAACGGCAGCACGCGCGCCACGGGGTCGCATGCCCAGCCCCGCAGCTCGGGCGTCCAGGCCCCGACCGACTTCAGCAAGCCCTCGAACGGGCCGGAGCCATCGCGCACGAACCGCACCTCGTCGAGCGTCTCCGAGAGATGCGTGGCAACCGGGATGCCCAGTTCGGCCGCCGCTTGGTACACCGCGTCGTCGCATGAGTAGGGTGCGTGCGGGCTTGCGCCAAGCCGGATGCCGCCCAGCTCGGCGGGCACGCGTTCGGCCAGGCCGCGCAGGAACTCCACGCCCCTCGCGCTGGCGTTGCCGATGCCGAAGACCTCGACGAACGACACGCCCTCGATCCCCGCGGCCGGTGCAGCCGCGCGCAGGGCCTCGAGCGCCGCGAGCCCGAAGTTCCCGGCGATGTCGCCGATGAAGCCTGTCCCGCCCGCGGCAGACCTGCGCACGCCCTCCTGCACGGAGGCCGCAATCTCCTGGGGCTTCGACGCGCGTCGCTCGCGCACCTGCGCCGCCCAGTGCGCGAATGTCCCATCGAACGGCACGGGCCCCACCGACGTGAGGTCAAGGTGTGCGTGCGAGTTCACGAGCGGCGGCAGCGCGACATGCCCCGAGCGGTCGACCGCGGGGGCATCGATGCGCCCGATCGCCTCCGGCGTGTCCACTGCAACCAGCGCGCCCGCTTCCATCACCGCAACCGCCGGCGCCAGCATCCGCTCCGCATCCACGGCCGCACCGAGCCGCACCACCGTGCGTCCGCTGCGTGCGGCAATGTCAGAGGGTTGAGCGTGCTGCATCCGCAGGAAGCCTAGCGCGGCGTGGCATCGCGGCCCGCGCGCGCATCCGCCAGCTGGCGCCCGTGTCTTATCAGCGCCGCCTGCTCAGCATCCGTGAACGTCCGCGCCGTGGCGTTCGCGACGCCGATCACGCCGCGCAGCACGCCCGCGGAGTCGATGCACGGGGCAGTGATCGCGCCCTCCATCCCCGTGGCGCGAGCGCCCGGACGCGCCTGGCCGCTGGCATCGGACTGCAGGTTGCACACCGTGACGCACTCGCGACGCTCGGCGGCGAGGCCCGCGAGCCCCTTGCCCACGGGGATCACCCGGATCGCATCCAGCACCGGCGGCGGGAAGTCCCCGATGATTGCCCCCAGGTGGAGCAACCCGTCCGCGCCGAGCCAGTGGACGGTCCCGGTTGCGGCGTGCATGGCGTCCACCACGCGGCGAAGGTTATCGACATCGGTCATCGCAGGGAGGGTAGCCGCGTGCATCGCGCCATACGATGCGTCGGTGTCACCGAAGCACCGAGCCTGCTGCCCGGCCGGCAAGGCAAGTAGCGGTCGGGAGGTCGGCCGCATCCGGCGGCAATACCTGCTCGCCGGTCCGCGTTTCACCCCGGGAGACCTCATGCGCACCCTCGGATCCATCCTCGCCATCGCCACCCTCGGTGCAGCTGCCGGGCCGTGCTTCGCCCAGTGGACCACGCCGCCCGTGACCGGGCCGGGGCTCGTCTACCGCACCTTCTTCAGTCCCACCGCGCAGGCCACGGTCAGCTACCACATCTCGCTGCCGGTGGCCTACGACCAGAACCCGACAGCCCGCTTCCCGGTCATCTACTGGCTGCACGGCTCGGGCAGCCCGATCGCGGGCATCCCGTCCGTCAACTCCTGGTTCCGAAACGCCACCGCGCAGGGCCGCATCCCGCCGGTCATCGTGGTGTTCCCGAACGGCGCCGGCGCAAGCATGTGGTGCGATTCCAAGGACGGCGCCGTGCCCATGGAGTCGGTGGTGATCAACGACCTCCTCCCGCAGGTCGATGCCACGTACCGCACGATCGCATCTCGGCGCGGGCGCGTAGTCGAGGGTTTCAGCATGGGCGGCGCCGGGAGCGGTCGGCTGGGCCTCCGGAGGCCCGACCTCTTCGCCGGCATCTCCATGCTCGGCGCCGGCCCGATGCAGCTCGACTTCATGGATGCGCCCAAGGGAACCGACGTCCCGCCGCGCAATCGCGCCGCGCTCTACGAAGCCGTCTGGGGCAGCGACCCCGCGTACTACCTGGCCGAGCATCCATGGACCATCGCCGCCGACCGTGCGTCGGTCCACGCGACCCTGTGCACCAAGCTCCGCATCGGGGTGGGGGCGTTGGACGCCATGCTGCCGTCGAACGTCGACTTCCACGACCACCTCAACGCGCTCGGCCTCCCGCACACGCTCACGGTGGTGCCGAACGTTGGCCATGACGCGTGGCTCACCCTGCAGGGCCTTGGACCCACCACGTGGGACTTCTATCTCGAGGCATTCGCCACGCCGTGCCCGCAGGCCGCGGACCTCGATTGCAGCGGCGCGGTGGACGGCTCTGACCTCGGCCAGTTGCTCAGCCAGTGGGGCCCGGGCCACGGCGGGGGAGATCTCAACGGAAACGGGACCGTGGACGGCGAGGACCTCGCGGCGATGCTTGCCGCGTGGGGGCCGGTGGGGTAACGCCGCGGCTGGTCGCCCGGCGCCGGACTTGCCTGCAGGTGGCACCGGTCTCACCCGTGATGAGTGCATGCACACGCGACATCTTGGTTGAAAGAACGTAAAGCCTGCATACATGCCGGGGTCCGCGGGGAACACCTCAAGCAGCCGAGGGCCCACGCGTTCGACACCGGATTCGTGGCCCGCGAGTGATGGGGCTCGGGGACCCGGGCGTGATCGGCTCGGATTCAGGCACGGAAGAGCCGTCCGCGCGCGCCAGCTTGTCGAACCCGGTGCGCGAGCGCATGTCTCTCGCGTTTCCCATGCCACCGTGCAGGATCACCATCGCCGGTCGCCGCCCGGGCCCTGGCCGCACTTCATCGCCCACCCCGATCCCCGGGGTACCCTCGCGGCATGCGCTTCTCGACCGCGGCTTTCGCCGCAATACTCCTCCCGCTCGCCCTCGCCGCCTGCGCTACTGCACCGGCCGACGGCCTCTCCCCCCGCCAGCGCGCCCTGCGCGACACCTGGGAGGCGCACATGAAGGGCGAGTTCGCCGACAAGAGCGTCGCCGAGACCATGGCCACGATGGTCGAGCCCGCGCACGTGAACCACGTGCCCACGATGACCGGCGGCACCGGGTTCCCCGCGATCAGCGCCTTCTACGCCGCGCACTTCATCCCGAGGATGCCGCCCGACACGAAGGTCACCCCGGTCTCGCGCACCATCGGCGAGTCGCGTATCGTCGATGA
>VGXR01000039.1 GCA_016873255.1 Planctomycetota bacterium | reverse complement strand
GGTGCAGGCCGGCGTCAAGCAGCGACTGCAGACCATGCGCGGCGGGCCGGGCAACTGGCAGTCGGTCGACTGGCTGGTGCTCGACGCAGGGCTCGTCTGGAACGAGAGCGGCGACGACCTCGCGCGTAACTTCGAGAGCGGCGCGCAGTACCGGCAGAGCCCCTTCCCGCAGTACTTCGCGTGGCGGCCGGAGCTCAGCCAGTGGGGCCGCAACGCCTACGCGTCGTTCCAGCTCGCCGCGAGCAACACGCTCACCTTCCGCGGCGCGCTCACCTACCTGCTGCAGGACAGCCTGCCCGACTTCGGCAGCGGCGCGTTCGGGCTTGCCAACGCCGCGCGCGGCTCGATCGGCGCGAGCATGCAGCACAACCCCGATGTCAGCACCTTCATCGAGTACCGCGGCATCAACAACTTCGCGCCGGAGAACATCTACCTCTCCGACGCGCTGCTCGCCGGCGGCGTCAACTACCGCATCTCCAAGTCGTACAGCATGTCCTTCGTGCCGACCTACGACCTCAAGGAGAACGACTTCCGGCTGTTCACGCTGAACATCCAGCGCGAGATGCCCGACTTCACGCTCTTCGGCACCTTCGGCTACGACGCCGTGCAGGACCAGTACTTCGGCGGCCTCAACATCCGGATCGGCGGAGCCACCGGGCCGCAGCTCTTCAACACCCAGGCCATCGACCGCTGACCGCGCCGGGCGTCAGCCGTACAGCTCCGCGGCGCGCGGCGGCGGCTCCACGCCCACGTGGCGGAACGCGGCGTCGGTGAGGCGGCGCCCCTGCCTTGTGCGCGCGAGGAACCCGACCTGGAGCAGGTACGGCTCGACCACGTCCTCGAGCGTCAGGGCATCCTCGCCGAGGCTCGCGGCGATCGCCTCGAGCCCCGCGGGGCCGCCGCCGTACGTGGCCGCGAGCGCCCGCAGGTAGCGGCGGTCGAGCTCGTCGAGGCCGAGCGCATCCACGCCCTCCAGGGCGAGGGCGTCGTCCACGGTGCGCGAGTCCAGGCGCCCGCCCGCGCGGACCGCCGCGAAGTCGCGCACGCGCCGCAGCAGGCGCAGCGCCACGCGCGGGGTGCCGCGGCTGCGCTCGGCGATGGCGCGGAGCGTCGGCGCAGGCACGCCGTCCATGCGCAGCAGCCGGGCCGCACGCGAGAGGATGCTCACCACGTCGTCCACGGGGTAGAAGCCCAGGTTGTGCACCAGCCCGAAGCGCGTGCGCAGCGCCTGCGTGAGCAGCCCCGCGCGCGTGGTCGCGCCGATCATCGTGAACGGCCGCAGGCCGATGGTCACGACCTTCGAGTGCATCCCGCTGTCGACGGTGAAGTCGATGCGGAAGTCCTCCATCGCCGGGTAGATGTACTCCTCGACCGCGGTCGGGAGCCGGTGGATCTCGTCGATGAAGAGGACGTCGTTCGCCTCCATCTTGGTCAGCGTGCCGATCAGGTCAGCGGCCTTCGTCAGCGCGGGGCCGCTGGTGACGTACGCGCGCGTCCCCATCTCCGCGGCGATCACGTGCGCAAGCGTCGTCTTGCCGAGCCCCGGCGGACCATGGAGCAGGACATGCTCCATCGGCTCGCCGCGCCCGCGCGCGGCCTCGATGGCGATGCGCACCCGCTCGATCAGGTCGCGCTGGCCGACGTACTCGTCGATGCGCGCGGGGCGCAGCGCGCCCGTCGCCTGCTCGGCGTCGGCGGCCTGCTCCGCGGCGGAGACGATGCGTTCGCGCGCCATCCGGGTCAGAACTGCACCACGGGAGCGTTGCGCTGCGCGGGGTCGTCGACCTGGAAGAAAGGCATGTCCTGGAAGCCGAAGAGGCGCGCCACGAGCAGCGCCGGGAACTGCCGCGCCATCGCGTTGTAGCCCTCGGCCGCGCCGTTGTAGCCGCCGCGCGCGCCCGCGATCCGGTTCTCGATCTGCGAGAGCTCGCCCTGCAGCTGCAGGAAGTTCTGGTTGGCCTTGAGGTCCGGGTACGCCTCGGCCACGGCCATCAGCCGGCCGAGCGCGCCGCTCAGGCCCTGCTCTGCCTGCAGGCGCTGCTCCATGGACAGGTTCGGCCGCGTGGCCGACGCGCGCGCCGAGATCACGGCATCGAGCGTCTGCTTCTCGTGCGCCGCGTAGCCCTTGACGGTGTTGACGAGGTTGGGCACCAGGTCGTGGCGCCGCTTCAGCTCGACGTCGATGCCGCTGAACGCTCCTTGCGCGCCGATGCGCCCGCGCGTCAGCGCGTTGTAGACGCCGACGCCCCAGAGCGCGACCACCACCAGCACCAAGGCAATGCCGCCGAGGACGACCAGGACGATTCCGAGACCAGCGAAGCCTGCACCCATGCGAGGATCCTCCGAGGCACATGGTAGCGGTCGCGGAACGCAGGTCACGTCCATGCCCCCCGCCGAGCCGGGCTCACTTCCCGGCAGCAAGGCGCAGCACGGCGGCGAACTCGCCCTTGGTCACCGGCGTCACGCTCAGCCGGTTGCCCTTGCGCAGCGCCACCATCTCCCGCAGCGCCGCGCATCCGCGCAGCTGGTCGATCCCCACCGTCCGCGGGAACCGCTCGACGAAGCGGAGCTCGCGCATGAGCCACCGTGGCTCCGCGCGCGTCGACGCCGGGTCGTGGAACTCGCTCCGCGCGTCGAATTGCGTCGGGTCCGGCTTCGCGGCGCCCGCCACCTCCGCCACGCCGGCCACGCCCGCGGGGTCCGCGTTCGAGTGGTAGATCAGGACACGGTCGCCGGGCGACATGCCGTCGCGCATGAAGTTCCGCGCCTGGTAGTTGCGCACGCCCTCCCAGCCCGTGACGCGGTCGCGCGCGAGGTCATCGATCGAATACACCTCGGGTTCGGTCTTGCAGAGCCAGAATCCAGCCATGCACCGAGGATATGCTCGACCCGATGCACCCCGCCGCCGCGTGCCATGCGCTGCTTGCGCTTGCAATGTCGCAGGCGGTGCCCGCACCCGCGCCGCCCGCACCGGCTCCAGTGCCGCCCGTACCGGCTCCAGCGCCGCCCGCACCGGCTCCAGCGTCGCCCGTACCGGTTCCAGCGTCGCCCGCAACCGCCGACCTTCCCCGAGCCTCGCGCGACGACGACCGCGCCTCGCGCGAGGCGAAGCTCCTCGCCGACCTCGCGCCGGCGCCGATCGCCGAGGAACGCATACGCGCCATCGCGAAATCGTTCGCGGTCGCGGCGGATGCCGCGACAGCCGTCGACGCCGCCATGGCGCAGTACGCGGCGCAGACGACGGAGGCCCACGCGCGCGCCCTGTCGAACGCACGGGCCCGGCTCAATGCCGGGTTCCGGGCATCGACGGGCCCGTCCGGACTCAGCCCGCAGCCCGGGCCCGAGCTCGCGGAACTGCTGTCCGCCTGCGCCGAGTGGCGAAGGACGCTCGGCGGCGCCGACGATGCGCTTCTCCAGCAGCTTGCGTCGCTGCGCGCCCCGGGATCGCCCCGCTGCCCGGGCGTCGCGCGCTGGGAACGGGCCATGGAACGCGACGACCTGCCCGCGGAGGACCCCGGTGCCGCCCTTCGGCTCACCGACCTCGTGGACGCCGCGCAGCTCGCGCCCGCCGACCGTGCGCGCGTGGAGGCGGCGCTCGACCGCCAGTGGGCCGCCGTCGCCTCGGCCGTCGCCGTGCGGCGGCAGGCGGTGGCCGATGCCGAGGCGCAGCGCGCCCGCCTGCTCGAGCAGTGGGGGGCCGCATGGGAACTCACCGCCCCGGAGGCCACCGCAGAGGAACGCCTCAGCGAACTCGAACGGCTCGATGCCCGCGGCCGGGCCGCGGAGGCCCCGCTGCGCGAGGCCAACCGTGCCGCAGCCATGGCCCTCCTGCGCCTGCTGCCGCCGGAAGCCGCCGACCGCGTGCGCGACGCCTCCGACCGCACGCTGTGGCCCTGGATCTTCGAGGCCGAGCGCGCGCTCGCGGAGACGGTGCGCAAGGCGGGCGAGATCGCAGGCCCCGCGCTCGCCGATCCGCTCGATGCCATGATGCGCGACCTCGCGATGCGGCTCGCCGGCACGCGTCGCGAGCTCGCGCGGCGCGCGTCGGCGGCGGAGGAGCTCGGCACCATCGTGGCCTCGGCCGAGGCCGGCGCACCCGCCGCGGAGCTCATCCCCGCCCTCGAGGCGCGGATCCGGCTGCATGAGCTGCTCGCGAGGCGCCTGCGCCTCATCACCGAGGCCACCCGCCCGATGCAGCAGGCAGCCGCGGGCGATCCGCGCACCAAGGCACTCCTCGACGAGCGCGTGGAGTCGCTCCGCGCGCTCGCGCGCACGCACCAGTGGGAGCAGCGGGGGCTGCTCGCGCGCATCGCCGAGCTCGGCGCGCCCGCGCCCTCGGACCCGCCGGCGCCCGAGGGGCGCTAGTTCCAGCTCTCGCCCTTGGGCCACTCCTCGCTGCCCTGGCGCTCCGCCAGCGCCACGAGGCGCTCGAGCTCCGCGATGGCATCGCGGACCAGCTCCGCGCGCCGGCGCGGGTCGGCCTCGGCCAGCAGGCGGTAGCGCGCCTCGGCATCTCGCACGAGCGCGTACCCGGCGACCTCGACCGCCGCGTGCGTCGGCACCTCGCGCTCGCCGAAGCACTCGAGCACCTGGCGCGCGGCCTCGACCCGCGCGAGCCGGGGGCGCGAGAGCAGTTCGCGAAGCGCCGCGCGCACGTCGGGCATCGGCGGACGCGCCGCGCGCGGCCGCTCGAGCGGGACCACCTCCGCCATCCTGTAGAGGCGGCGCCCGTCAGGCTCGTGCATCGCCAGGATCCGCGCGCGTGCCACGCCGTGCAGCACGATGTCATGCCGGCCGTCGGGCCGGCGCTGGTGCCGCACCAGCCTGCCGACGCAGACGACCGGCCGCAGCGGCGGGGTGCCGCCGTAGTCGCGGCGCCAGTCACGCGCGCCGAACGTCGCCATGGCGATGGGCGCCGCCGACTCCAGGCCGCCATCACCCGCCGCGTCCTCCACCATCTGACGGTAGCGGGGCTCGAACACGTGGAGCGCCTGCAGCGCGTGCGGGAACAGCGAGACCGTCGGCAGCGGGAAGAGCGCCACCGGCTGCGAATAGTCGACGTCATCGGCCTCGAACACGCCCCGATCGTAGGCACTCACGGCGCGCGGGTGCGCAGCTCCAGCGCCGATTCGCCCTGCTCGCGCCGGATGTCGCGGCGGCGCGACACCGTCTCGCGCCAGCACGCCTCCACGCCCATCCGCGCCACGGACCCCACCGCCGTCCGCCCCAGCAGGTCGCACTCGGCCACTGGAACGCCGCCGTCCGAGTGCACCTTCATGCGTCGCCACAGCTCGCGCCGCTGGCTGCGCAGCGGGTTGGCGGCATCGGCCAGCCGGTCGGGCGTCTCCTGCAGGTCCTCGCCGAGGAACGCGGCCGGCGGCGACTCGAGCACCGCCGTCCCCAGCCTTCCCCATTCCTGCCAGAACGCGGCGAGGTCCGCCACCGTCGCCGATCGCCGCTGCATCCTCGGGACCACGAACGGCAGCCCGAACGTCTCCGCGTCCGTGCCTTCCTCCGCCCGGCGCAGGTCGAGCAGGCGCCGGATGTTCGACACCGCCTCGTCGTAGCGGTCGAAGCCCATGGTCTCGCGGTAGGTGTGCGCGCACGCCGCGTGCAGCTCGACGCTCACCACGTCCGCGCCCGCGTGCACCATCGACTCGATCGGACCGGCGGTGGCGAGCAGCTCCGTCCGCACGTGGACCGCACGGACGCCCGCGGCCTTGGCCATGCGGACGAACTCCGGCAGGTCCGGGTGCCGCATCGGGTCGCCGAGGCCCGCGAAGGTCACCGCGACGTCGCGTGCCTCCACGGCCTGCGGCAGGATCCGCTCCATCATCGCCCGCGTCATCGGCGGGCGCTGGATGGTGCCATAGCGGTGCGGGCTGGCCGAGCCATTGGCGAAGCGCCCGGTGCACAGCTCGACGAGGAGGTGCTGCGGTGCCAGGCTCGGGAGCGACACGTACTGGCGCTCGAGCGCCGCCACCAGCTCGGCCGCGCCGGGGTACGCCGTCATCGTCTCCGGGATGATGGGCTCCAGCCCCCGCCGCATGCGCAGCTTGGCGCGCGGCGAGTCGAAGATCGCGCGGACGGTCGCGATGCGCGCGCCGAAGGGCGCGTGCACCACCCAGCGCGGCGCGCTCCGGAGGTCGTAGTTCCACTTGCCGCGCAGCCCTGCCATGGCACCGACCGTGGCGCCGGGCCCGCGCTCGGCGAGGAAGCGCAGCGCATCGATGCCGGCCGCGCACGGCGACAGGCCGGGCGGCGCGTCGCCGAACACGATCCCCCGCCGGCCCACGGCATCGAAGCGCGCGGCCACGTCCTCGATCCCTGCGCCGCCGTCGACGAGCACCACCGGCCAGTCGGCGCCCACGGCCAGCGCGCCGTCGAGCCGCCGCGCCTCCAGGCACTCGGCCATGGCGCGCGGCGCCAGCATCTCGTCGAACACGGTGGTGCCGCCGATCCCGCCGCCCCACATCGACTCGCACCACGTGCGGCTCACCGCGATCGCCGCATGCGCCGGCCCGCGCAGCGGCGATGCCGCGCGCTCCAGCTCCACCGGGACTCTCGCACGCGCCGATGCCACGACGCCCGCCACCGCCTCGGGCCGGTCCGCCAGCACGATGACGCGCTCGACGCACCGCGCGCTGGCCACCCGCTCGATGGTGCGCGCCAGCACCGGACGTCCGCCGAACTCGCTGTCGAGGTGCCGCGGGATGCCTGTCCCGCCGTGCTCGGTGTCTGCCACCACGATCGCCACGGTCGGTCGCGCGGCACGCGGCGCCACCACTTCGATCGACGGCGGCTGTCCCTGCACGGCGCGCCGCGGCAGCGGCAGCGCCCTGCGCACGGTGGCGTGGCGCGCGATCACCGCGCCCAGCCTCATCTCGACGGCTTCCGGAACCACGCCCGAACCGGAGTCGAACACGCGGAGTCCCGCCTCGCGGTCGGCGCTCACGAACGACCGCACCCGGCGCATCGCCGCATCGTGGAACTCGCGGCGCGCCATGCCGAGCCGCCACTCGAGCGTCGCCAGCGTCAGGAACGGGTTGAGCTGCGCGCTCCACGCCGCGTCGAGCGCCGTGCCCCGCGCGTGCCACACGCCGTCCACGCCCAGCGGATCGACGCCCACCAGCGCCACCGGGTCGCAGCCGAGGTGCCTGAGCAGCCGGTGCGCGCGCTCCTCGGCGCGCCCCGCCCCCAGCGATCCGAACCGCGCGGAGTCGACGCCGCCGTCGCCGGTGAGGCGCAGGTGCCCTGGCCACCATCGCCGCGCGGGCGTCTCCAGGACCGCCGGCGCGACGAGCGTCGAGGCGGCCAGCAGCCGCTCGGGCAGCGCGCCAAGGATGGCCTCGAGGTCGGGCTCCTCCACGCCGAGCACCACCGCGTCGGGCGCGATGCCGGCGGCCGCGAGCGGACGCAGCGCACCCGCCGTGCACGCCAGCACGTACCGAAGCCTCGGCTCCGGCTGCGCGAGCGCCTCGAGCGCCTGCGCGAGCGACGGGCCCTCGGCGGCGAGCACGCCGAGGGAACCGGCACACGCACCGGAGAGCTCGGCCACGCCGGCGAAGGCGAGCGGCGATGACGGGACCATCGACACGATCGCTAGGCTACGGAGCCATGCGCACCCGTGCGAGCGGCCGCGCCCGCAGCGCACGCGCCGTGCAGACGCGGCCACCGACCCATGGACACCGAGCTCCCGGCATCCCCGCTCATCGAGCGCTTCCTGGCGGAGTCGCCCTGGAGCCTCGCCCTGCCGCTGTTGGTGCTGGCGGCGGCGCTCGCCTGGTGGGGTGCGCGCAACGACCGCGCCCGGCCGATCCTCGCCGGCGCCGGGCTGCTCCTCCTGGCCGCGGGGACGCTCGCCATCGCGCACTGGTGGACCTCGCCCGGCGAGCGCGCGGCGGCCGTCGCGCGCGAGCTGGTGGCCGCCGCCGAGGCCGCCGACATGGACCGCATCCGCGCCTGCTTCGCCCCGGACGCCTCCATGCACTACGGCAGCCCGCGCAACCCGGGCGATGACCTCGACCGCCTCATGGCCGCGGCCGAGGGCCTCCGCGGCCGAAGGCGCATCGAGTCGAACGTCGTCACGCGGCTCGACCTCGCCACCGTCGGCGGCGACCGCGGCATCGTGATGCTCGGCTGCCGCACCGAGGTGAAGTCGGGGTACGGGCCCATCCCCACGCTCTGGTGGATCGAGGTACGGCGCATGCCCGAGGGCGCCTGGAAGATCGACCGGCTGGCCTGGCTGCAGCTTGTCAACCAGGTGCCCGACCGGGGCGCGCTCTAGGGCACGCGCTCCGGCCGCGCCGCATCACGGGCGCATGACCTGCCGCAGCGCATCGACCGCACGCGCGATGCCCGCGGCATCCACGTCGAGGTGGGTCACCGCGCGCACGCGCTGCGGGTCGAGCGCGATCATCCGGACGCCGCGACCCTCCAGACGGGCGCACAGCTCGGGGCCCGTGCACGCCGAGGGGTCCACGTCGAAGAACACCATGTTGGTCGGCGTGCGCGCCGGCTCCACGATCGGGCGGAGCCCCGCGATGCCCGCGATGCCCTCGGCGAGCGTGCGTGCGTTCGCGTGGTCCTGCGCCAGCCGCTCCACGTGGTGGTCGAGCGCATGCAGCGCCGCGGCCGCGAGCAGCCCGCTCTGGCGCATGCCGCCGCCGAACATCTTGCGGAACCGTCGCGCGCGCTCGATGAAGGCCGCGGTGCCCGCCAGTGCGCTCCCCACCGGGCAGCCGAGCCCCTTCGAGAAGCACACGCTCAGCGAGTCGGCATGGCGCGCGAACGCCTCGGGCGCGTACCCCGCGGCCACGAACGCGTTGAAGAGCCGCGCGCCGTCCACGTGCACGTGCAGCCCGCCCTCGCGCCCCGCGGCCGCCACGCGCTGCCACCGGTCCATCGCCCACACGGTGCCGCCTCCGCGGTTCTGCGTGTTCTCCGCCACGAGCATGCGGCTGACGGGGTGGTGGACGTTGCGCGTGCGGATCGCGGCGCGCACGTCGTCCGCATCGAAGAGGCCGCTCGCGCCGCGCACCGTCCGCACCATGGCGCCCGAGAGCGCCGCCGGCGCGCCGGTCTCGTAGTGGATGATGTGGCTGTCCTCGTGCGCGACGATCTCGTCGCCGGGCCCGCACGCCACGCGGATCGCGAGCTGGTTGGCCATGGTGCCGCTCGGCACGAACACCGCGGCCTCCTTGCCGAGCACCCTTGCGATGCGGGCCTCGAGCGCGGCCACGGTCGGCTCGTCGCCGAGCACGTCGTCCCCGAGCGGTGCCGCGCGCATCGCCTCCCACATGGCCGCGGTCGGCCGCGTCACGGTGTCCGATCGGAGGTCGACGACTGCTTCGGTGGGCATGGTCCGTTCCTGCGGGCCGGGCCCGCGCCGTGCGTCAGCCGTTCAGCGCCTGCAGGTCCGCCGGGACGAACTTGCCGTCCTTGCGCACCAGCTCGCCGTCGAAGGAGACGGTGCCGCCGCCGTAGTCGGGGCGCTGGATGCACACGAGGTCCCAGTGGATCTCGCTGCGGTTGCCGTTCTCGGTCTCCTCGTAGCAGCGGCCCGGCGTGAAGTGGAAGCTGCCCGCGATCTTCTCGTCGAACAGGATGTCCTTCATGGGGTGCAGGATGTGCGGGTTGAACCCCAGCGCGAACTCGCCCACGTACCGCGCGCCCTCGTCGGTGTCGAAGATCGCCTCGAGCTCCTTCTGGTTCTGGTCGGCCCAGCAGCGCACGATGCGGCCCTTGGAGAACTCGAGCCCCACGTTCGTGAACGAGGTGCCGTTGTAGAGGGTCGCGGTGTTGTACTGCAGGATCCCCTCCACGCTGTCGCGCACCGGCGCGGTGAAGCACTCGCCGTCCGGGATGTTGCGCTCGCCGCAGCACGGCACCGCCTTGATGCCCTTGATCGAGAAGCGCAGGTCGGTGGCGCCCGGCCCCTTGATGTGCACCTTGTCCGCGGAATCCATGCGCCGCCTCAGCGGCTGCACGTCGCGGTCCATCTTCGCGTAGTCAACCAGGCAGACCTCGAAGTAGAAGCGCTCGAAGTCCTCGGTCGACATCTGCGCAAGCTGCGCCATGCTCGGCGACGGCCAGCGCAGCACCACCCACTTGGTGTGGTTGACCCGCTGGTCGAAGTGCACGGGCTTGGAGTAGTGGCGGCCCACCGACCGCATCTGCTCGGGCGCGATGCCGCTCATCTCGCTGACGTTGTCCGCGCCGCGGATCCCCACGTAGCACTGCATGCGCTTCATGCGCTCGAGGTCGCACTCGCCCCACACGCGCAGGCCGTCCTCGCCGGAGAGCTTGTTCAGCGCGCGCATCACGCGGTTGGCGCGCAGCTCCACGTGCGGGTGCCCGCCCGCGGCGCGCGTGGCCTCCACCAGCGCCACCGCCATCGCCGGCGGCACGTCGAACAGCTCCATCAGGAGGTGCTCGCCCTCCTTCACCTGGCAGCTGTGGCGGACGAGGAGCTCGGCAAGCCGTTGGTAGCGCGGGTCCATGGGCGGTTCATCGTACGCGCACCCCCTGCCGCAGGACCTCGTCCATGGCCGCCACCGTGAGCTCGTCGAAGCGGTCGATCACGCGCTCCGCGGACGCAAGCTCCGCGTGCGTGTGCCCCTCGCTGCAGATCGCCACGCACGGCATGCCCGCCGCGTGCGCGGCCTCGATGCCGGGCACCGCATCCTCCACCACCACGCAGCGGGCGGCCGCAACGCCGAGCCGCTCGGCGGCCTTCAGGAAGATGTCGGGCGCCGGCTTGCCGTGCGCCACGTCCAGACCGCAGACCTCGGCGTGGAACCACCGCGCGGCACCCAGGCCCTCCACCGCCACGCGCAGGTTCTCGGGTGGCCCGCTCGTGCCGACGGCAAGCAGCCAGCCCGCCGCGTGCAGCCGCTCGAGCAGTTCCGCCCCGCCCGCCATCGCGGGAAACGCCTCGGCCACCATCTGCCGGTAGAGCGCCTCCTTCTCGTCGGCGTGCTCGCGCGCACGTTCGGCCGGCGGGGGCTCGTGCCCGTCCGCGCGCCAGTACATCTCGATGATCCGGTCGTTGCGCATGCCGAAGCTCCGCACGAAGAGCTCGCGCCCGAGCCGCACGCCGTGGCGCGCGCACATCGCATGCCACGAGCGCCAGTGCGCGTCGAAGCTGTCGACGAGGGTCCCGTCAAGGTCGAAGATCGCGGCGCGCGTGACATCGGGCATGGCGCGAATCTACCCCGGCCGCGAGCGCCCCACGCAGGGCGGCGGCACGCGCGCACCGCCCGGCGCCGCACGGGTCACGCGCAGCACTTCAGGGCGAGCTCGCGCACCAATGCCATCGCGCGCTCGCCGCGGGCCTCGTCGCTGCGGAACACGCCGCGGCGGACGAACGTGGTCATCACGCTGTCGGAGGTCTTCACGCCGCGCATCTTCATGCAGAGGTGCTCGGCCTCCACCATCACCACGCAGCCGGCGGGGTCGAGGTGCTCCATCAGCGCATCGGCAACCTGCTCGGTGAGCCGCTCCTGCAGCTGCGGCCGCTTGGCGAACACCTCCACCGTGCGCGCAAGCTTGCTCAGGCCCACCACGCGACCGCCCTTCGGCAGGTACGCCACGTGCGCCTTGCCGAAGAAGGGCAGCAGGTGGTGCTCGCACATCGAGTGGAACCCGATGCCGGTCACGGTGATCAACTCGTCGCTCTTCTGCTCGAACACGCGGCCGAGGTGCTCGTGCGCGGTCTGGCGCAGCCCGCCGAAGATCTCGGCGTAGGCCTTGGCCACGCGGCGCGGCGTGTCGCGGATGCCGTCGCGCGCCGGGTCCTCGCCGATCGCAAGCAGGATCTCGCGCACCGCGCGCTCGATGCGCGGCAGGTCGAACGTCGCGGGCGATGCGTGGGCGGGCGCAGGTTCTGCGGGCGCGACCTGCGCGGGGGCGACCTGCGCGGAAGCACCCGCGCCGCCCTGCGGAGCGTGGTCCGCGCCGCAGCCGCACTCGCCGGAACTCCACGAGCCCCGGCGCAGGGCAGGCGTGCCGGACGGGAGCACCGGGGCCGTGTGGTGGCGAGCGGACCGGTCGTCGAGGAGTGGATCGTTCATGGTGCGTTGGGCCGCGGCGGCCGTACCCATGGAATCGCAGGAGTGCCGTACTCGGATTCAGGCCGAGAATCACGCGCATGCCCGTAGCATGACCCGCATGAACCCGCTGACGCGCCTGCAGATGCCCGCCCCGCGCACGGCTGCCGCCATCGCCGGCGCCCTCCTGCTTGCGGCCTCCGGCGCGTGCAAGCCCATGAAGCCGCGGCCGACACCCACGCCGCCTCCTGCCCCCGCGGAACCCGCCAAGACGGAAGCCCCCACGGGGCCCACCGAACGCAAGTCGCACCTCGGCAAGTCGATGGATGCCGCCGAACGCACCCGCGACCGCATCAACGCCTACCAGGACGAGGTGTCCAAGCAGGCCGACGAGGTGTTCAAGAACCCGTGAGCGGCGCCGAGCCGCCGTTGCACCCGCGCGGCACCGCGCGGCGTGACAACGACCCGCCACGCTCCCGCAGACGACAGCGCGCGCCCCGAGGCGGGGCGCGCGCTGCGCTGACGGGTCCTGCCAGACGCGACCGGCTCAGGGCTGCGGCGCGTTGGGCACCTCAAGCAGCTCGACATCGAAGATGAGCGTCGCCTTCGGCGGGATGGGGCCGCGGCCGCGCTCGCCGTAGGCCAGCGCGTAGGGGACGATGAGCTTGCGCTTGCCGCCCACCTTCATGCTGCCGACGCCCTCGGTCCATCCGGGAATCACGCCGGAGAGCGCAAAGGTCGCCGGCTCGCCGCGATCGACGCTGGAGTCGAACTTCTTGCCGTCGACGAGCCAGCCGGTGTAGTGCACCTTGACCACGGCGTTCTTGTCGGCGGGCGCGGCGCCGGTGCCCTCCTTCAGGTCGACGTACTGCAGGCCGCTGGGAAGGGTGACGATCTCGCCCTTGAAGGAGTCTCCGGGGAATCGGCTCATGGTGGTGTCGCTCACGATGCTGCCGTCCACTGCGTTCACCACCACGTCGTGGCGCACGCCGTCCTTGAAGGCCACCACGGTGATGGTGGGCGGTTCGGCAGCGGGGTTCATCTGCGCCTCGCGGGCCATGCCGCCCTTGAGGGTCTCCATCGCCTTCGCCATGGCGGCGGGGATGGTGAGGGTGGCGCCGGTCACCTTGCCGGTGGCCGCATCCACGGTAACGCGCTTCTGGAGGCCGCCGCAGGTCACGATCACCTCGTAGGCGTCGACCGCGCCGTCCTTCACCAATGCGCGAGAGGCCAGCGACTGGCCGCTCATGGCCTTCTCGGCGGCCTCGACGGCCTGCGGCATGGTGACCTTCGCGGCGGCGAGCTGCTTCTCGATCTCCGCGGGCTCAGGAGGCAGCGCGGTGTAGTCGGGGCCCTGCGGCGCGGCGGCCGGAGCCTGCGCGAACGCGGCGCCGGCAAGCATGATCGAGGCGAGGCTGCTGATGAAGGCGGTCGGACGGTTCACGGGCATCTCCTGCGCGCCGAGCGCGCGAGTGGGGGTCGGTCAGGCATGCGCCCCGACGGCGCGTGGGCCGGTCGAGGGCCGCTCCGGGGCGAACTGCCCCGGGTTGCGTTCGATCTCGAGCACCTTGGCAAGGCGCCGCGCATGGCGGTCCTCGCCGGTGAAGCGCGCGCCCACGAAGGCGCGCACCAGCTCCTCGGCGACGGCGGTGCCCATGGTGCGGCCGCCGAGGACAAGGACGTTCATGTCGTCGTGCTCCACGCCCTGGTGGGCCGAGTAGTGGTCCTCGACGTTGCCGGCGCGGATCCCGGGGATCTTGTTGGCCGCGATGCTCATCCCGACGCCGCTTCCGCAGAAGAGGATCCCGCGCTCGGCACGGCCGTCGAGCACCGCGCGGCAGCCGGCCACGGCGTAGTCGGGGTAGTCGACCGCGTCCGCGGTGTGCGTGCCGACGTCGAGCACCTCATGGCCCATCCCGCGCAGCAGGGGCAGCATGTGCGCCTTCAGCGGCAGGCCGGCGTGATCCGAGGCAACGACGATGCGCATGGCAGGGAGTGAATGCTACGCTTACCCACGCAGGAGGACCCGATGCAGCCGACGAACGACAGCCACCGCGAAGTCCCGTCCGACCCGACCGCACCCAGCGCCGCACCCGCCCGCACGCGCTCGGCGGCCACGCTCCTGGCAACGGCCTCGGCCGCGGTCGCGGTCGTTGCCTTCGGCTCCCACGCCCAGAACCCTGGCTACGGCTACTCGAGCGGGCAGCAGGGCGTCGGCTACGGCGCACAGCAGCCCTCCGGCGGCGGCATCGGCGGGGACCTTCCGCCCGGGGTCGGCTACAACAACCCTGGCGGCGAGCTCTCGCGGGCGGACCTTGAGCGGCAGGCCCTGGCGCCGGCCTACCACATCCACGCCGTCGGAACCACCGCCGCGCAGGCTGTCGGGACGGGGGGCGGGCCCCCGATCCAGGACGGCGAGCAGCCTGGCTACGTCCAAGCCAAGTTCGTCACCCCCTACGGCAACGCCACCGTCTCGCACCACTATGGCCCGGGCTACCCGCCGCCCATCGGCATGCCGGGTGGGGCCACGGGCGGAGGCGGCCTTTCTGGAGGGTCTGGAACCGTCGCAGGCAACCCGAACATGGTGAACTGGGGCCTGACGCCAGCCTGGACGCGGGAGGAACTCGGCAACGGCGTCTGGTTCGGCGGTGCCTCGGGCGTTTCCGGCGGCAATCCGGTGCCATACGTGGGCAGTTTCAGCGACTGACGGCCTGCCAGCACTTCTCCGACAACCCGGAATTGCTCCAGAGACGCCCTCATTACCGGAATCTGTAGCCTTATTTCTCCAGAGAAATAGTTGCGACTCCAGAAATGCGGACTACCTTCTTGGCGAGTATGAAATGGCCGCGCACCGCGCTCCAAACGGGCGGCCTTGGCAACGAATAGGGACATCAGTCCACGAAACGAGTTGGCTTGATGCGCACGCAAAGCGTTGCGCAGCGGGTCGACGGCGCGGACGGGCTCTGCACGGGCGTTTCAACTGCGCCCCCAGGACCCTCCTCGTGGGCGGACAAAATGGTCCCTTTTCGACTCACGCGGGCCCGCCGTTGCGAAAGGCGGCGGGCCCGCGGTGCTCTCTTTTTGCAAGGCCAAAAAGGACAGCGCCCTGGCCAAAAGACCAGGGCGCTGCGATATGTCAAGGAACAGTTGGACGCCTTTGACTGGCCGTTGCCGGCCAGCGATCCGGTCGAGCCGGACGAGATTGCGTTGACTAGTGATTCCGCATCCGAGATCGCTCTCGTGTGCGGTCTAAGGTATCCCTTAGAAAGGAGGTGATCCAGCCGCAGGTTCCCCTACGGCTACCTTGTTACGACTTAGTCCCAGTCACCAGCCTTGCCGTGGGCACGCATGAAATTGCGCGACTTCGGGCACTGCCGGCTCCCATGACTTGACGGGCGGTGTGTACAAGGCTCAGGAACATATTCACCGCGGCGTAGCTGATCCGCGATTACTAGCGATTCCAACTTCATGCGGGCGAATTTCAGCCCGCAATCTGAACTGGGGTATGCTTTAGCGATTTGCTCCACCTTGCGGTCTTGCATCGTTCTGTACATACCATTGTAGCACGTGTGCAGCCCTAGACATAAAGGCCATGAGGACTTGACGTCATCCCCACCTTCCTCCGGTTTGACACCGGCAGTCTCGCTACAGTCCTCGCCATTACGCGTTAGCAAGTAGCGACAGGGGTTGCGCTCGTTGAGGGACTTAACCCGACACTTCACAGCACGAGCTGACGACAGCCATGCAGCACCTGTGCACGTTCCGCCCTTGCGGGTGTACCCCTACTTTCATAGGGTTTATCCGTGCATGTCAAGCCTAGGTAAGGTTCTTCGCGTTGCTTCGAATTAAGCCACATGCTCCACCGCTTGTGTGAGCCCCCGTCAATTCCTTTGAGTTTTAATCTTGCGACCGTACTCCCCAGGCGGCACACTCATCAGTTTTCCTACGGCCGGAACGGAGTCAAACCGCTCCGACCAAGTGTGCATCGTTTACAGCGTGGACTACCGGGGTATCTAATCCCGTTTGCTCCCCACGCTTTCGTGCCTCAGCGTCAGATTTGGCCCAGTCACCTGTCTTCACCTTTGGCGTTCCGATAGATATCTACGCATTTCACCGCTCCACCTATCGTTCCAGTGACCTCTACCAACCTCAAGACGCATGGTTCGCCAAGCAATTCCACGGTTGAGCCGTGGGATTTCACAAAGCGCCTATGCATCCGCCTACGCACCCTTTAAGCCCAGTGATTCCGATTAACGCTCGCACCCTCTGTATTACCGCGGCTGCTGGCACAGAGTTAGCCGGTGCTTCCTTTGGGTATGGTCATTTCATTCCTGCACCCTGACAGCAGTTTACACCCCGAAGGGCTTCATCCTGCACGCGGCATTGCCCCGTCACGCTTTCGCGCATTGCGGAAGATTCGTTACTGCAGCCTCCCGTAGGAGTCCGAGCAGTGTCTCAGTCTCGATGCGGCGGGCCGTGCTCTCACACCCGCTACCCGTCTTAGCCTTGGTGAGCCATTACCTCACCAACTAGCTGATAGGAGATTCCCCACTCTCAAGGCGGTAAACCTTTGATCTCTCGATCACATCGGGTATTGATCCGGATTTCTCCGGGGTATCCCCGACCTCGAGGTATGTAGGAATCTGTTCCTCGCCCTTTCGCCACTCCTGTATTGCTACAGGCGTTCGACTTGCATGTTTTAGCCATGCCGCCAGCGTTCAATCTGAGCCAGGATCAAACTCTTCACTTGAGTTCGTTGCTGCAGGGCAAGCCCTGCGGTGCTTCGAATTGAGAGTTGCCTGGCGACCCGTCCAGAGGACGGGCCGGTCTTTTGCGTCGGTCCACACTTTCGCGTTCCGACGTGCCGGGATGGCTATCCCGGCAATTTTGGACATCCATTCGCCTCACCCCTTGCGGAGATCGGTGATGGCTGTGGAATTGACCGTTCACTTCGTTTGGCTTCACGAAGGATGTCCAGACAGACGTCTGTGAACGTCTGACTTTGCCTGCATTTGCAGGCTGTACGTCCATCTCCGGTCGTGACCAGAGCTGGCCGTTGGCGCATCCTCGCGGCGTTCCAACTGTTCACTTGTCAAAGAGAATCCGCTCCAACCAAAGCTGGGGCGGGTCGCGAAGTGTAACGAAACCCCCCAAACCGTCAAGGGGATGGGGCGACTCCCCCCCGGATTTTTCGCCGAAACAACACCTATTCGGGGGCCGCGTCCTGCGAGCCCTCGTCTGGGTGCCGATTGGAACGGCCGGACGCACGAATTATACGGCGTGTCCAAGAACCCGCAACCGCGGGCACCTGCCTGAATTGTGGACAACTGTCCGACTGGGTCACTCCCGTACCGCGATCACTGCCGCGGTGACCCGTGCGGCGCCCATCCTGCGCAGGACCCGCGAACACGCCTCGAGGGTGGCGCCGGTGGTGCGCACGTCATCGACCAGCACCACGTGCATCCCGGCCACGCAGTGCCTGGCGCCGCCGACGGCCACGAAGCGCTCGCGCGCGCCCGCCCGCGCCGAACGCGCCTCGGCATCGACCTGCGTTCCGCCCAGCCGCTGGCGCAGGGCACGGACGCAGCGGACGCCCGACCCGCGCGCCACGACACCCGCGATCGCGCCCGCGTGATCGATCCCGCGTGCGCGTGCACGCAGCCACGGCGACGGAACCGGAACCACCACCGCACCGCGGTCGCCCTGCTCCAGCGCACCGCAGGCGCCAAGCTGGCCCGCGAGCGCCTCGCCGAGCAGTTCCGCCATCGGCTCCCAGCGCGCGTGCTTGATGTCGATCACCCATTGCCGCAGGGCACCCCGGTGCGCTCCAAGCCGCACCACGCACTCAGGCGCCCCCGCCGATGGGGCGCAGCGGCAGGCCCACGCCCTGCGCGGCCCGCCGCACCGCGCGCACCACGACCACGGCGCGTCCGCGCGGAACCGCGCACGCCGCAGCGCATCGAGGGGTGACGGCAGCCCGCGCCCGAGCGCCTGGTCGCATGCCAGCTGGAGATGACGCAAGAGCACCGCCACCGCGCCAGTGTGGGCGCGGTGGCGGGAGGTTTCGCGGAATTCGGCGGAAGTTCGTGGGCAGCCGGGTGGCGCGCCGGCCCGAAGGCTCAGCGCGCCGCCATCTTGCGCAGCACGGTGTGCAGGATGCCGCCGTTGCGGTAGTAGTCGACCTCCACCGGCGTGTCGATGCGGCAGAGGGTGTCGAACTGCACCTTCGTGCCGTCGGCCTTGGTGGCCGTGACCTCGATCTTCTGGCGCGGCTCGACCGAGTCGTCGACCGCCACGCTGAAGGTCTCGGTGCCGTCGAGGCCGAGGCTGGCCGCGCTCTGGCCCGCCAGGAACTGCAGCGGCAGCACGCCCATGCCCACCAGGTTCGAGCGGTGGATGCGCTCGTAGCTCTCGGCCACGACCGCCTTCACGCCCAGCAGGAACGTGCCCTTGGCCGCCCAGTCGCGGCTCGAGCCCATGCCGTAGTCCTTGCCGGCCAGCACCACGAGCGGCACGCCCTTGGCCTTGTAGCCCATGGCGGCGTCGTAGATGAACTTCTCGGCGCCGCCGTCGGTGAAGTCGCGCGTCCAGCCGCCCGTCTTGTCCGGGGTCATGCGGTTTCGGATGCGCGTGTTGGCGAACGTGCCGCGCGTCATCACGCGGTCGTTGCCGCGGCGGCTGCCGTAGCTGTTGAACATGGCCACCGCCACGCCGTGCTCGGTGAGGTACTTGCCCGCGGGCGAGTCGGCCTTGATGTTGCCGGCCGGCGAGATGTGGTCGGTGGTGACGCTGTCGCCGAGCACCGCCAGGCAGCGCGCGCCGCTGATGGGCCGGATGGGGTGCACCTCCATCGTCATCCCCTCGAAGTACGGGGGATTCTGGATGTAGGTGCTCTTGCCGTCCCATCCGTACGCCTCGCTCGCGGTGGCATTGATCTTCTGCCACTCGTCGCTGCCGTCGAAGACGTGCGCGTACTCGTGCGTGAACTGCTCGCGCGTGACGAACTTCGCCACGGCCTCGTCCACCTCCCGCTGCGAGGGCCAGATGTCCCTCAGGAACACGGGCTTGCCGTCCGTGCCGGTGCCGAGCGGGTCCTTGGCGAGGTCGATGTCCACCGTGCCGGCGATGGCATAGGCCACGACGAGCGGCGGGCTGGCGAGGTAGTTCGCCTTCACGTCCTGGTGAACGCGCGCCTCGAAGTTGCGGTTGCCGGAGAGCACGCTGGCAACCACCAGCTCGCCGTCCTTGATGGCCTTGCCGATGTGGTCGGGCAGCGGGCCGCTGTTGCCGATGCAGGTGGTGCAGCCGTAGCCCACGGTGTAGAAGCCCACGGCCTCGAGCGGCTTCATCAGCCCGCCCTTCACCAGGTAGTCGGTGACCACCTTGCTGCCGGGCGCGAGGCTGGTCTTCACCCACGGCTTGCGGGTCAGGCCCCTCTCGGCGGCCTTCTTCGCCACCAGGCCCGCGCCGATCATGACGCTCGGGTTGCTGGTGTTGGTGCAGCTCGTGATGGCGGCGATCACCACGTCGCCGTGGGTCAGCTGGTACTCGTTGCCTTCCTCGTCGCGGACGGCCACCTTGGCGGGCGCGGCCATCGTGGCGGTGCCGCCGCCGGAGGTACCCGCCCCGGCGCCCGCGGGCTTGGCCGCGGTGGCGGTGCCCTTCTCGAGGAACTTCGGGAGCTCCTTGTGCCAGGCGGACCTCATGTCGGTCAGCTGCACGCGGTCCTGCGGGCGCGCGGGGCCCGCGAGGCTGGGCACGATGGTCGACAGGTCGACGTCGACCACAGCGGTGTAGGTGATCCTGGCCGCGTCGTCACGCCACAGCATGTTGGCCTTGCAGTAGTCCTCGACCGTCCTGATCAGGCCCTCGCTGCGGCCCGAGAGGCGCATGTACTCGAGCGTCTGCTCGTCGACCGGGAAGAAGCCGATCGTCGCGCCGTACTCGGGCGCCATGTTGGCGATGGTCGCGCGGTTGGCAAGCGACATCTCCGCCAGGCCCGGGCCGAAGAACTCGACGAACTTGTTCACCACGCCGAACTTGCGCAGCACCTGCGTGATGGTCAGCACGAGGTCCGTGGCCGTGGTGCCCTCGGGCAACTTGCCCGTGACACGCACGCCGACCACCTCGGGGATGAGCATGTAGATCGGCTGCCCCAGCATGACGGCCTCGGCCTCGATGCCGCCCACGCCCCAGCCGACCACGCCCAGGCCGTTGATCATGGTGGTGTGGCTGTCGGTGCCCACCAGGCTGTCCGGGTAGAGCACGCCGTTCTCCTCCCAGACCACCTTGGCCAAGTACTCCAGGTTCACCTGGTGCACGATGCCCGTGGCGGGCGGCACCACGCGGAAGTTCGACAGCGCCTTCTGGCCCCACTTGAGGAACTCGTAGCGCTCCTTGTTGCGCTCGAACTCCAGCTCGCCGTTGATGGTGAGCGCCATGCCGCTGGCGAACGCGTCAACCTGCACGCTGTGGTCGATCACCAGGTCGCAGGGCACGAGCGGGTTCACGCGCTTCGGGTCGCCGCCGAGGCGCTTCATGGCGTCGCGCATGGCGGCCAGGTCGACCACGCACGGCACGCCGGTGAAGTCCTGCAGCACCACGCGGCCGGGCATGAACGGGATCTCGTCCTCGCCCACCTTCGCCGGGTCGTACCTGCAGATCTTCTCGACGTGCTCCTTGGTCACGATGCGCCCGTCGCAGTTGCGCAGGCACGCCTCAAGCAGCACGCGGATGGAGTACGGCAGCCGCTCGATCGGGCCGAGCGACTTCAGCGCGTCGAGGCGGTAGTACGAACGGTCGCCCGCGGGGGTCTTGAGCGTGGCGCGCGCGTTGAACGGATCGTGGGTGGAGGCCATAGAACCGTCATTCTACGGAAACCGCGCCGCGGGCCGCCTCAACCGCTGTTTTCGTGCTTGAAACGCGCAAGTCCCAGGAACCCCACCGGCAGCGCCGTGGCTCCCTGCGTGGCCAGGTCCGCGAGCGCCTCGCCGACCGCCGGCATGAACTTGAAGCCGTGGCCGCTGAAGCCGCAGGCCACCCAGGTGCGCGTGCAGCCGGGCATGCGGTCGATCACGAAGTGGCCGTCGGGGCTCATCGTGTAGAGGCAGGTCGCGAACGCGGTGGCGCGCCCCGCGGCGGCGGGTGCGAAGGCGTGCACGGCGCCCGCGAGCGCCGCAGCCTCGTCGCGCGTGGGCGGGAGGCGCGGCGCGTCGGGGTCGCAGGGCGTGCCCGCATGGAACGCCACCTTGACGCCGGACGGGCTGCCTTGGTCTGGCGATGCGGGGATGCCGTAGAAGCCCGGCGCCGAGGGGCGGTCGACGTAGAAGGCAGGCAGGCGCGCGGCATCGCACGCGGCTTCCTGCCCCGCGCGCGGCGCGAACCAGCCGACGGTGACGCGCTGCGGCTCGAGCGGCACGCCGAGCTGCGCGGCGAGCCTCGGCGCCCATGCGCCCGGCGTGATGACGAGCGACTCGGCCTCGTACTGGCCGCGATCGGTGCGGACGCGCACGCCGGTGGCGGTCTCGTCCCAGCCGAGCACCTCCTCGTGCTCGTGGATCTCGGCCCCGTGCATGCGTGCGAGCGCCGCCGCCGCGGCCACGGCACGCTCGGGGCGCACGAACCCGCCGCGCGGCTCGTGCAGCGCAGCCCAGTCGTCCGGCACGCGAAGCTGCGGCCAGCGCGCGCGCAGTTCGCGCCCCGAGAGCCGCTCGCACGGGATGCCGTGCGCCTGGCCGGTGGCGAACGAGCGCTCGACCACGTCGCTTCCCGCGGGTCCCGCATACAGCACGCCCGAGCGGTGCACCAGCGGTCCTGCATGCAGGAGGTGCATGGCGCGCGCGGAGCGTTCCCACTCGCCCCAGCGCTCGGTGGCGCGCAGCAGCAGCGGCACGTAGTCGGGGTGCTCGAAGTAGCACTCGCGCACGATGCGGCTCCCGCCGTGGTGGCTCGCGCGCTGGTTGGGCACCGACGAGCGGTCGAGCCCCAGCACCCGCACCCCGCGCCGCGCGAGCTCGAGGCAAGTGGCCGCGCCCATGGTGCCGACGCCGAGAACGATCGTATGGAAGGCCATGCGAGCGGGACTTGTACCGCACCGGCCCCTCCGCGTCGCTCTCGTGGCTCTGGAACGGAACCCGTGAGCAACCTCACCAGCCGGGGCAACGTCCCCAGCCCGCAAGGACGAACACCAGGTCATATCCGTTCACGATTCCGTCGTTGTTGAAGTCGGAGTAGCACGAATCCCCAATGCACGGGCCCCAGCGCGCGAGTGCCAGTCCGACATCCTCGCCATCAACGTAGGTGTCGCCCGATGCATCTCCCGGGCAGAACGGAGGGCATTGGCCGTTGAACTGGTTCCCCCCGAGGTCCGTCCACGCACCGTTCACGTTCACCCCGTTGCCGCAGAAGGTCGTCCCGCCCACCCGGATCGGGCCATACGCCACCCAGATCCCGCCCACCGTCGTCGCGCCGTTGTTGCGCACCTGGATCGACTGCAGCAGCGGACTCCCGGCCGACACCGGACCATCGCTCAGCGCACCGTGACGGTCTCACTGATGCAGGGCACGTCTACCGACTTGGGAATAATCGACTCGGCCTTCAGCGCTGGAAGTTGCTTCGGTTGCTTTGAGGCATACTCCTGCGCGTCCTTCCAGATGGACGCAAGCTTCTTCGGTCCAGCCGAGCTCTGGGCCGAATCGATGGAGCGGAACAAGCCGCCGATGCGGGTGATGGCGTCGCCTATCGCCGTGCGATCCTCGGGCTTCGGCCCCCACGGGAGCTGGTCCGGCGCAAGCTCACGACCCGCGCCCTGGGCAGCTTGCCACTTGTTCTTCACTCGCTGAAGAATTGAGCCGGCCTCGGCACGCCGGTCAGTACTGCGGTCCTTTGCTTCACGCAGCGTGGCCTCGCAACGCCAGTCGCGCCCACCCTTCTCCTCGCCCTTCTTCTTCTGAAGTCGCTCCTCCTGGATCGAAGCCACCAGTGCAGTGTTCAGCGCGCCCGGCAGCTCAGCGAGAGCCGACTGCAATTCGCCGAAGAACTCTTGACACTTCGCGACCTTATCCGAACCAACTTGTCCAGCTCTCGGTGCCGATGCGAGAGCAAGCATGCCCCCGAGAGCAGCGATCATTGCGGTTGCGCCGATGGTGTGTCGCACTGGCAATTGTCCTCCGGATTCACAGTCGGCCCGCATTTTAGTGACTACGCCGCACTCACGGCCCTGACTGAACCCCACCTAGCTTACACAGTCGAACGCACACCTACACTCAACCCCATGCCCCCTGCCCCCCTGGCCCTCGCCCTGATCGCGACCTCCGCCGCCGCGCTCGCCGCCGCCCCTGCGCCGGCCGCGCCGCCCGCGAAGCAGGCGCCCGGCGTCTCGGTGCCGCGCGACACGCCGAGCGGCGCGCGTTCGCCGAACCGCGCCAAGCTGCGCAAGAAGGGCTCGGTCTCGCGGGGCGCGGTGCGTCCCATCGCGCCCACGCCGCCCGCGGGCACCCCTGCGACCGGCGAACCGGCCGGCAGCAAGACCACCGACGCCGCTCCTGCGAAGCCAAGCACCGCGACAGCCGCCGCTCCCGCGCCCACCGCGCCCGAGCTGCTCGCGCGCGCGCTTGCCATCCCCGAGAACGCCGAGTTCCGCGCCTGGTACGAGGCCGAGCCCGAGCCGCAGGCCGGCAAGCCCGAGTTCGTGATCGTGCCGTTCGCCTCCTGGAGCGATGACGACGCCTGCATCACGCGCCGCGAGGGCAGCACCAAGTTCGTGCGCCCCGACTGCACTCCGCGCGACCTGCGCACCAACCTCCCGGTCGACCGCGCCGCGGGCCGCGCCATCGAGGAGCACTTCGGCATCCCGGTGGACCTCCTCTCCAAGCTCGCATGCTTCCAGGGCGACGGATCGTGCGAGGCCATCGAGAACGCGGCGCGCGCACGCCTGCGCGACCACGGCATCCTCTGCACCGCCGACAGCATCCAGCCCGACCACCAGTGGATCCTCGACCGCAGCCTGCCCGAGGTGTCCAACGTGGCGCGCGGCGTGCTGCGCGAGGCGCTCGGCGACTCGGCCGACACGGCGGGCACGCGCGCGCAGGTGGCGGCGCTGGCCGGCTACGTGCAGGCGGCCGTGCCCTACCGAACCGTGAAGGGCCCGGCCGACGACCTCGTGCAGGACGGCAAGCAGCGCTGCGGCCTGCGCACGCCGGTGGCGACGCTCCTCGCCGGCGGCGACTGCGATTCGAAGGCGCTGCTCCTTGCCTCGCTCATCCGCAGCACGGACCAGAACGTGCCGGTGGCGCTCGTCTACTGCATGGACGGCGAGCAGCCGCACATGGTGCTCGCGGTCGCCTG